>CALOEH010000032.1:0-60005 GCA_942492195.1 uncultured Planctomycetia bacterium
AGGAAGTTGTCCCCTGCGAACGGAGGTTCGCCGGTCAGCAACTGGTACAGCAAACAGCCCAAGGCGTAGAGGTCCGTCTTGGGTGAGATCGAGCGTTCCCCGCGAATCTGTTCCGGAGACATGTACAAATAGGTGCCGACCGTCAAACCGGTGGCGGTCAGATCCGCAGAGGTGGTATCTCGGGCAATCCCAAAATCGCCCAGTTTGACCTGTCCCGTCTCGCTGATGAACAAATTGGCTGGCTTCAGATCGCGATGGATGATGCCATGGTTGTGCGCGTGCTGCAGGGCAGAACAGATCTGGATCCCGATCGGGATGACCTCCTTCCAGCCGAGGCGTTCCCGGGTGTTGAGCAATTGCTTGAGCGTGGCTCCTTCGACCAACTCCATGGCAAAGTAGTGCTGGTCCCGCTCTTTGCCGCCCCCGAAATACTTGACAATGTTGGGGTGATTGAGACGCTCCAAGATGAGCATCTCGCGCTCGAATCGAGCAGCAATTTGAGGGTCGTGTGAGATGGCGGGAAGCAAGACCTTCACCGCTGCAACATCACCGGTGTTGGGATCCACGGCACGGTAAATGGTGCCAACCGTGCCCACACCAAGCGGTTCTGCTAACTCAAATCGCCCGAAATGGCCAGCGGCCATAGGTGACTCCGGTGGGATCGTCCACTCGCGGTTCAGCAAACACACGAGAAATTGCAACCAGCACCGACACGCTGAGCGTCTCAGTCTGTCCGATCAAAACCTGCGCTATTGTTACCTAAGTCCAGCGGAGTTGCAATGTTGGAACGTGATTCGCGATTCGCGATTCGCCAGAGGTCAGATCGAGTTGCAACGAAGCAGAAGGGGGTGCGACTCTTATCGAATCTCGATGTCACCTAGAGACTGGCCGTCTCTCAAAGTCGCCGCATGATGACGAAGTTGACCGCATAGGGTTACATAAATGTCGAGGGAGATGATCTCCAAATTGTCGACCGTATCCGAGCCTCCCAAGAATAGCGGGACCTTGTAGCCAACGCACGCGTCCGGTTGAATCGGTTGGGCGTTGGTTGACTTCCATTCATCGAAGAAGTTGCTTGCCAACGCATCGGCTCGATAGTCAACGATTTCTTCATTGTGAAATTCGACAATGGGCACCGGAATTTGCATGGCTTCGCCGACTCCAACTTCTAGCAATAGCACCATTGGCTTTCCGTCTTGGTGCCGTTTCTCGTCGATTGCGAAGTATCTCCCTAACCAGTCGTACGCAAAGGGTACGATTCGCCCCTCGTATTCCGGAAAAGCCACAAGCAGGTTTGCCAGCGATGCAGCAATGTTGTGTCCAGGAATCACTCGGTAGAGCCCTTCGGAAAACGATCTTCCGCCAAGCAGTTCGATCGTTTTTGTAAAGTCGGAGTCGACTCGTTCCAGAATCTCGTCAGCGATCTGGCCGTTTTCGCATTGCTGGTCCTCAGAGAAATTGTCCAGGAACCGTGAAAAGAATCGTTTCATCCAATCGCTCTTTGGGATGGGGATGCTATTCGGGAGAGGGGCGCCTGCGAGGTAGGACCAATTTGCGCTTCCGCTTACTGGCGTCGGCCCCGCGCCGCATGGTTGCGCCTCGCAGATGACGGACGTCGTCTGGCTCCGGTTAACTTACCGCGGGCCTGGTGGTGCCGCTAGCACTTCCACTGCTAGTGCTGTAGCCAGTTTTCGAGGATTTGGGTATCCTGCGCGGATGTGAAGTATGGATTTATCCGCAAGGGAGCCTTGCGATCAGATTCTAAGCAGGGAGCACGTAATGAATTTCTCACCAACTGTCCGCTCACTGGGCGTTCTCGCACTGGTAGGTCTGCTCGCAGTGGGCACGCTCGGGTGTGGACAAGGTTCGTCGACGACAGCCAAAACCACACCACCAACCCAAGGCAGTGGTGCTAAGCCACCGAGTGCCGAGGATGGTTCGACTCCCGAGTCCACCCCGCCTGCGGCTGAGCCCGCTGTTGCTGAACCGCCTGTTGCAGAGCCACCTGCTACGCCTGAGGAACCTGCTGTGCCTGATACCCCTCCGGAAGACAACGAAGCCGACTCCTGCGAAACTTCCAGAAACCGGTTAGTGAAGAGGTACTGGAAGGGCCGAAGTTTCCTGGTCTGGGAGATGCCGGACCGGGGACCGAGCCACTGACGCCAGCCAAGCCTGCCGCGGCTATTGGGGGCGAGGTGGGTGTGGACAAGCCGGCCGCTGCGCCGCAGTCCATCGGTGGCGAAGGCATGGCGTATCTCAAAGGTGTGCCGCTGATTGATCGCGATATGCTCTTCGGCAATCCGGACAAGGCGGCCGCCCGAGTCAGCCCTGACGGGACGCAGCTCAGTTTTCTGGCTCCCAAAGATGGCGTGTTGAATGTGTACGTTGGCCCCATCGACGATCCTTCGGCTGCCGTGCCGGTGACCGACGACAAACAGCGGGGGATTCGCTCGTACTTTTGGGCTTATACGAATAAGCACATTATCTACCGTCAGGACGCCGGCGGCGACGAAGATTGGCACGTCTACTGCGTCAATCTCAAGGACAAGAAGACCACGGACCTGACCCCGACCAAAGGGATCTCAGCCCGAATCGAGGCAGTCAGTTACCGCTTCCCGTCGGAGATCCTGGTCAACATCAACGACCGGGATCAGCGTTTCCACGATATCTACCGGATCAACATTGAGTCCGGCAAGAAGGAACTGGTGCAGCAGAATGACGCTTTCACAGGGTTCTTGACCGACGAAGATTTTCGGGTCCGGTTCGCCATGCGATACGACCCCGATGGCGGTGAGATGATTCTCAAACCGGATGGTTCGGGCGGGTGGGAAGACTTTCTTAAGATCCCTCAAGACGACACCATGAACACGGCTCCCGTCGGGTTTGATAAGACCGGTGACATTCTCTACATGCTCGATAGCCGCGAGCGAAACACCGGTGCTCTCAAAACGCTCAATCTCAAGACCGGCGAAGAGAAGATTCTGGCCGAGAACGACCTGGCGGATCTCGGCGGGGCGATGTCGCACCCCACGGAGAACACCATCGAAGCCGTCTCGTTCAACTACCTCCGCAAACAGTGGCAGGTGCTGGACAAGAGCATTCAAAAAGACCTGGACTATCTCGCCACCGTGGCAGACGGAGACATTGAGGTCACGAGCCGGTCGCTTAAAGACCGCATCTGGATTGTGGCCTACCTGATGGATAACGGCCCGGTGCGTTACTACGTCTACGACCGGGATGCCGGCAAAGCGACGTTCTTGTTTACCAATCGGGACGAACTGGCGAAGCTCCCCTTGGTGAAGATGCACCCCGTTGAGATCACTGCCCGGGACGGCCTGAAGCTGGTGAGCTACCTGACGCTTCCCAAGAACACCGACCCTGATGAGAACGGCCGGCCCGATCAGGCGTAGCCGCTGATCTTGGATGTTCACGGCGGTCCCTGGTCGCGTGATACCTGGGGCTACAACCCTATGGCGCAACTGCTGGCCAACCGAGGCTATGCGGTGCTTGCCGTCAACTTCCGCGGTTCCACAGGCTTGGGCAAAGAGTTCGTCAACGCCGGCAACAAAGAGTGGGCTGGCAAAATGCACGAAGATCTGCTGGACGCCGTCGATTGGGCCGTGAAGGAAAAGATCGCCCAACAGGACAAAATCGCCATCATGGGCGGAAGCTACGGTGGTTATGCCACGCTGGTTGGCTTGACCTTTACACCGGACGTCTTTGCCTGCGGAATTGATATCGTGGGTCCGTCCAACATTCTCACTTTGCTCAGCACGATTCCGCCATATTGGCAACCGGCGATTCAAATGTTTAAAGATCGTGTTGGTGACCACACCACCGACGAAGGCCGGAAGTTTCTCGAAGAGCGCTCGCCGCTCTCGTTTGTGGACCGCATCACCCGCCCGCTGCTGATTGGCCAGGGTGCCAACGACCCGCGGGTCAAGCAATCCGAAGCGGACCAGATTGTCGAAGCCATGCAGAAGAAAAAGATCCCGGTGGTCTACGTGCTCTATCCGGACGAAGGGCACGGCTTTGCCCGACCAGTGAACCGTCTTTCGTTCAACGCTGTGACCGAAGCCTTTTTGGCCAAGCATCTTGGCGGCCGCTACGAACCGGTCGGCAAGGACTTTGACGGCTCGACCATCACGGTCCCTGAAGGGGCCAGCTTGGTCCCTGGCCTGGACGCCGCCATCAAACAGCACGATGCCGAAACCAAATCAGGCGAACTGCCTGTCCCCGGCGGGGAATAGAAACCGGGCGTTAATAGCTCACCGGCTCTCTGGTCCGCTTGCCCCAAAGTAGGTGGGGCGGCGGATGACGCAACCGGCCTCGATCTTTCCGATAAGTTCCTGTTCGTCCAGCGCGAACAGAGGGCTGATTTCTACGTCTACCTGATCGCCCACCACCGCACCTGCCGAGCGTAGCCAACCGCGGTACAACGTGGTGAGCTGTTGGGCAACGGTTTGTGGGGTGTCGTGCTCACCCTCGGCATTCTTGAGCGAGGCGAACGTCTCTCGGGCGTCGCACTCCACCACAATCGCGTTGTGTGCCTGGGGCATCAGGTCAAAGATGAACCGCTCGAATTTGTAAGCGTTTGGCTCGGCCGGTTCGACCGGTTGCCCTAAGGCATTGAGGTAAGGGACCTTCTTGTGCGCGACATGCAGCGGCGTCCCAGTTGGGCTCTCGGCCATTCGCTGGAGCAGCGCAACTCCGAAGACATGAATGGCTACGTTGCCTGCCCAAAAGATCGGACGGCCGAGCGGATCGCGGCGATCGACCACTTCGTCAGGCAGCGGATTCAGGTCGCTGTACTCAATGATCTGAACGCGTCCGTCCGCCTCGACCACGTTGCCCATCGCATCCCGCATGTGCCGCTTGACCACCACCTCCGTCGTCAGTTCTGACTCGCTCAATCGGTGGCACCCAATCAATAGCGGATCGCAAACGTTGGCCAAGGGGTTGTCGACCTGAAAGTAAAAAATTTGCTCCAGGCCGCGCGCTTGCATGTCGGCCAGGCGACCGCTGGCGTCCAGGGCTGGTAACATCCCACCGTGGCCATCTGGAGCAAGGAACAACTTCCCCTGTTCGGCCAACAACACCCTGCCAGACTCGCAGTCCACAGCAGGCATGGTCCCTTGGCAGAAGATCAGCACATCTTCGTCTGGCAGGCCGAAGTTCCCAACTTGCTGCAAATATTCGGTGGTCTCCTGGTGCGTGGCAGGACTGGTCATCACGTACAGGGGAATGGAGGCACCGTATCGCCGACTGGTGGCCAAGACCTTTTCGAACAGAACCTGAAACAGCGAAGCCTGAGAGACCGGGCCGACGGGATACATCCCTTTGGCATGATCAAAGCCCAGGCGAGTTCCCTGACCTCCAGCCACCACCAATGCTCCCACCTGGCCACTTCGCAGCGCCGTTTCACCGGCCGCAATGGCCGCCTTGCGGGTGAAGGGCCAACGGTCTTCGAGTCGCAAGGCTGGGGGGCTCGCGGCTCGTCGGGCCAGCGCGTCCCAATCGGGCGCTTCGTGCTCTCCCCGATAAAGTTGGTCCAGTTGCGCAAAATCAATCTGGCGCACTTGCTGCTCGAACGCCTCGCGCGCCGCGGCATCTAACGCTTCCCAGTGAGCAATCAGATGCTCTTGATGGTATTGATTCAGGTACGCACGAAAATCGCTATCCATACGTTCGCCTCGCGCTGCCCGCTGCTAGGGGAGTTGCCCAAGTAGTCATCACGGGTCGTCACAACCATGGCGACGTCGCCAGTCATGCTTCCTCGCTGACGCTTCGGGTTGGGATTGAAAAAGCGGAAGCTTGCATTGGTTCGAGACGCTATCGCTTTAGATTCGTTTGAACTGCCGGTCGAGTTCTTCCCGTGTGAAGACCAGCGAAGTGGGGCGACCGTGGGGGCAGTGGTGGCTGTCTTGTGCCAGGTGTCTTTGCTGGAGCAGGGCGTCAATCTCTTGCGGCGTGAGTGGATCGCCTGCCTTGATGGCGGCTTTGCAAGCCATCATGTGGAGCAGTTCGTCAATCAGTTCTCGCCGGTCCGGGAGTTTGCCGCCGTTGTCGATCCGTGCGGCCAAGTCTCGGAGCACTTCGGACGGCGTCCCCTTGAGCATGGCCGGCCATTTCGAGATCAAAACCGTCTCGCCGCCGAACGGTTCGACGCGAATTCCCAGGCTGCCAAGCAACTCTTGGTGATCGAGAATCGCCGCTGCTTCCGAACCGCTCAGGTCCACCGGTTCTGGAACCAGCAACTGTTGGCTTTCGACGCGACCGGCCAGCACCCGTTCGCGAAACTGTTCGTAGAGAATCCGCTCATGCAAGGCGTGCTGATCAATCACGATGACCCCCTCAGGCGTTTCGCAAATCAGGTACTGATCATGCACCTGCAGCGCCCTGGTTCGGGCAGGGTGAGGGGAATTGCTCTCCACGGGATGATAGAAGGAGTCTGGTCCGGCGATTGTGCCTGGCTGTGTGGTTGTGCCTGGGTCGGTACGGCGGAATTGTTGCGGGGCCGCGAACGTGCCACTGGGGGCGGGCTCCCAGGGAGCCAAACGGGGAGGAAGCGGACGTGGTTCTTCCTGGCCGAAGCGGATGCCTTGCTGCTGCGGGGGTGGCGCAGCGCCAGGGCTGCCGAGGTTGGCCGCCTGATGGTCGAGTTCCCCTTTGGCCCAAGCGACGAAGTCTCGCCGTACGGCGTCGGCATTTCCGGCACTCGCTCCAGATGGCACGTTGCCCGTTTGTCCTGAGCTGTTGGCGGCAGCTGTTGCCGTGGAACTGCCTTGTGCCGACCAGCGGGCGGTGAGGTCCGAGTTCAAGAAGGTCACGCGCAGCGTCCCGAGCAACTGGCTGTAGAGTTGCCCTGCGTCTTGAAAGCGGGCTTCGAGTTTGGTGGGGTGAACGTTGACATCGAGCTTCTCGGCCGGCATTTCCAGACAGAGAAAACAGACCGGATACCGACCGGTCATCAGCAGGCCCTTGTAGGCTTCGCCCAAGGCATGCCCTAGCGCGCGATCACGAATGTACCGTCCATTGACAAACAGGTACTGCATCCGTTGCGTGCTGCGGTTGTGGTGCGGCGGGGCAACGTAGCCGTACAATCTTCCGCAGGCCTCTTGGCTCTCGACCCAGATCAGTTCGTCCGCCAGATCGGTGCCAAAGAACGTGGCAATCCGCTCCAGCCAGTCTTCGGTCGGCGGGGCTTCCTGCAGCTGTTTCTGGTTGTGGCGGAGCGTGCAGTGAACATGAGGGTTGCCGAGTGCAATTCGCAAGAAGGCTTCGCTGACATGCCCTGCTTCGGTCTGCGTGGTCTTGAGAAACTTGCGCCGGACAGGCGTGTTGAAGAACAGGTTACGGACTTCGACCGTGGTGCCTGGAGGGGCTCCGCATGGCGTAGGCTCGATGTTGTCCGAGGCGGGATTGCCGCCGATGAGTTCAATCTCTGCCCCGGCCTCGCTGGCTGCCGTGCGACTGCGAATCAGGAATCGGCTGACCGACGCGATCGAGGCGAGCGCTTCGCCGCGAAAGCCCATAGTGCGAACATGGAACAGATCCTCCGCGCTGCGGATCTTGCTGGTGGCATGGGTGGCCAGCGCCAGCGGCAACTGCTCTGGACGGACGCCATGCCCATTGTCGGTAATGCGAATCAGATCCACACCCCCTGCTTCAATGGTCACATCCACGCGCGTGGAGCGGGCGTCGATGGAGTTCTCCATCAACTCCTTGACCACGCTGGCAGGGCGTTCGATCACTTCGCCAGCGGCGATCTTGTTGATCACGCCAGGCGAAAGTTGTTGGATGTCCGGGGGCGAATCCATTCGAACTCTTCTCAAAACACGGTTCGGTTTCGCAACGGGGCGAAACGGCTACAGGTTAAATTTGCCAATCTTGCGGTACAGCGTCCGCTCGCCAATGCCGAGCATCCGCGCGGCCTCTTCGCGGTTGCCTCCGGTAAAGTCCAGCGTCTCCGCCAAAAACATCCGCTCGAGTTCTTCCAGCGGGCGGCCGACAAAGTCCCGCAGTTGGGCGGGTTCGGCCGGCTTCTCCTCACGCGCCCCGTCATCCCCAGCCAACGTCGGAGGCAGGTCGTCCAGGTCCAGCACCCCGTCGGCATCGACCACGACCATGCTCTCGATGGCGTTGCTCAGTTCGCGAACGTTGCCAGGCCAGGCATAATCGAAGAACGCCCGCCGCGCCTCGGTACTCATGCTGGTGACCTGCTTGTGATGCCGCTTGGAAAACTCCTTGATGAAGTGATCGATCAGCAGCGGCAGGTCCTGGGCACGATCTCGCAAGTTGGGCATCTCAACCGTGATCACGCTGATCCGGTGGAACAGGTCCTCGCGAAACTTCCCTTCCCGAACCAAATCTCGCAGGTTGCGGTTGGTGGCCGAAAGCACCCGCACGTTGACCTTGATCGGTTCGTTGGCTCCCATCCGTGTGATCTCGTTGCTCTCCAGCACCCTGAGCAACTTGGCCTGAGTGGCCAGCGGCATGTCACCGATTTCATCAAGAAACAACGTACCGCCGTTGGCATGTTCGAACTTGCCGGCTCGATCTCGAGCGTCGGTGTAGACACCAGGCAGGCTGCCGAATAGTTCGACATCCAGAATGTTCTCGACGAACGAGGCACAGTTGAGCGGCAAGAACGGCTTCTTCTTGCGAGGGCTGTTTTGATGAATCGCCTTGGCGGCCAGCTCCTTGCCGGTGCCGGTCTCGCCGGTGATCAACACCCTGGCATCCGTAGGCGACACCCGTTTGAGCATCTCCACCAGATGCCGCATCCGCGAACTGGTGCCGATAATCCCTTCGAAACCGAACCGCTCGTCGAGTCGCCGGGTGAGTTCGGCATTGCTGCGGCGAAGCTCGAGGTTCTCGCAGGCTTTCTCGGTGACCGCCCTGAGCTGCTGGATGTTGAGCGGTTTGAGCAGGTAGTTGAACGCCCCCTGCTGCATCGCCTCGACGGCGGACTCAATCGTGCCATGACCTGTCAGCAAAATGACTTCGATATCCGGCATGGCCTCTTTGGCAGCCGCCAGGACGCCGAGACCGTCGATGTCGTTCATGATCAGATCGGTAATGATCACGTCAAAGGCCTCGCGACCCAGCAGGTCTACCCCTTGCTGACCGCTGTTGGCCACCGTACAGACGTACCCTACCCGTTCGAGGCTTTCGGCCACGGCTTGGGCATGGTCTTGCTCGTTATCAACGATCAAGACGCGGATGGGAGGTTTCGCTTCGTCCATCCGCTCGATGATACCGCTTCCGCCAGCGGCTGACGAGTACCCTGGCCGCCACAGGGGGCGAATCAGCGAGGCCCGCGACAAGTGTTGTCCCAGCTGCTCACGGACCATGAAAACGTATCGGGTCCTTCTGAAAGCGAACGACCATAGATGTCATCACGACGGAGCGTGATGACTACATTGCTGCTTCTAAGGTGTCTAAGCGGGAGGCTTCTTCTCTTTTGCGGCGGGTGGGGATGTCTTGACGGTTTGACGGACCGAAAGTTTCCCGGTTCCGTCCGGCGAGACTCCCGCCGCGGCGAGTGTTTCGGCACGAACAATCCGACTCGACGTTCCTCCCCGTTCGACCATCCAGCGGATCACCAGGTAGAACACCGGCGTGAAGAACGGCCCGAACAGGGTCACTCCCAACATGCCACTGAAGACGCAGAGCCCCAGGGCAGTGCGCATTTCGGCCCCCGCTCCGGTGGCCAGCAACAGTGGCAACACGCCGAGGATGAACGAGAACGACGTCATCAAGATGGGTCGCAGACGCAATCGGCAGGCTTCCACCGAAGCCTCGAACCGGTCAAGCCCTTCGTCCTGCTGTTGCTTGGCAAACTCCACGATCAGAATCGCATTCTTAGCCGCCAGTCCGATCAAGACCACCAGTCCGATCTGTGTGAAAATGTTGTTCTCACTGCCGGTGAGAAACACGCCTGTGATGGCAGACAGCAAGCACATTGGCACAATCAGCACAATTGCCAGCGGCATTGACCAGCTCTCGTACTGAGCACTGAGGACCAGAAACACCAGTAGCGTCCCCAGCATGAAGACGTAGACGGCGGTATTGCCAGCCAGGATCTGTAGCAGCGTGAGTTCGGTCCATTCGAAACTCATGGACCTGGGGAGCCGCTCTTCGGCCAGTCGCTCAATGAGTGATATTGCCTGACCCGAGCTGAATCCAGGTGCCGTGCCGCCTGTGATCTCCGCCGATGGATACATGTTGTATCGGTTGACCACCGCAGGGCCGCTGATCTCTTTGATGTTGACCAGTGCGGCCAGCGGGATCATTTCGCCACTGGCATTGCGAACCTTGAGTTTGCCGATGTCCGTACGCCGATTGCGGAAATCGGAATCTGCTTGGACCAGCACTTGCCAGTTGCGGCCAAACTGCGTGAAGTCATTGACGTACGCCGACCCCAGATAGACCTGTAGGGTTTTGAAGATGTCATCCAGAGCGATGCCTTCGGTCTTGGCTTTGGTTCGATCAATGTCAACGTACAACTGCGGCTGATCGGCCCGATAGCTACTAAACAGCCCCACCAGCCCTGGCTGCGAGTTGCCGAGATCGGTCATCTCAGTCACCGCCGCCTGCAAGGCAGCTGGTCCTTCGCTGCCACGGTTCTCAATCTGCAATTTGAAACCACCGGTGCTGCCGAGTCCTTCAACCGGCGGAGCCCCAAACACACCGACAATGGCCTCCAAGACACCATAAAACTCCGCCCGAAGCTTCCCTGCGATCGCGTCGCTGTACAGGTCCGCCTTGCCAGCCCGCTCTTCGAAAGGGGTCAGCGTGACAAACATGGTTCCCGCATTGGAGAGATTGATGGACGTCAACGCCGAATATCCAGGCACGCTGATCACATGGTCCACGCCAGGCGTTTTTAGAGCCTCGGCGGTGAGTTCTTCCATCACCGCTTCGGTCCGTTGCAAGCTCGAACCGTCCGGCAGCTGCGCGTTGACAATCAGGTAACCTTTATCCTGCTGCGGGATGAATCCAACCGGCACGGCACTGAACTCGGCAACGGTCAGGCCCATCAATCCGGCATAGACCGCCAGGGCAATCACCGCCACGCGAAGAAATCCACGCACCATGCTGGTGTATCCTGCTTGGATCTTGTCGTAGGCCAGATTGAAGGCAACGAAGAATGCAATCAAAGCCCGACTGACCAGCACCGCCACGAATCCCCCCACCAACGCCGCAACCAAGAACAGCAGCCCCATCACCAGATATTGCTGCTGTGGCCAGCTGCTCTCATCCACGCCTGCCAAATTCAACGCGGTATTCTTGAAGAGATAGACGGCCATCAGCCCAAACAGGGCCATCACACCGACGCGCGGTAGTGGTTCTTTGGGGGGTGCGGATGTTGCTGCCCCTTCGACTTTGCCAACATGCTCTTCGTTCTTGAGCAACAAGGCGCACAATGCCGGGCTCAGCGTCAAGGCGTTGAACGTAGAAATGATGGTCGATGCGGCAATGGTGAGGGCAAACTGCTTATAGAACTGCCCACTGATTCCAGCGATGAAGGCGGTTGGCACAAACACGGCCACGAGCACCAGCGAGGTGGCAACAATTGGCCCGGTGACCTCAGACATTGCCCGATGTGCGGCATCGTTGGCCGAGAGCCCTTTGGCCATCCAGCGGTCGACATTTTCGACCACCACAATCGCATCATCCACCACAATTCCAATGGCCAGCACCAGCCCAAACAACGAGAGGTTGTTGAGCGAGAAGCCCAGCAAGTTCATGATGAAAAACGTACCGACCAACGAAACCGGCACGGCCACCATGGGGATAATGGTGGTTCGCCAATCTTGCAGGAAGACCAGCACCACAATAAACACCAGGAAGACCGCTTCGAACAACGTCTTGTACACTTCGGCAATGGACTCTTCGACAAACACGGTCGTATCGTAGACCACGCGGTAGTCGAGGCCCTGGGGGAAGCGGGCTTTGAGTTTCTCCATCTCCTGGCGAATGGATTCGGCCGTTTCGAGCGCGTTAGATCCCGGCAGTTGGAAGACGGCCAGCGTGATGGATTCGGCACCATCCAAATAGCTCGAAACATCATAGTTCTGGGCACCCAACTCGACCCGGCCAATGTCTTTGACCCGTACAATCTCCGTTCCGACTCCGGTCTTGACAATCACCTCTTGAAACTGCTTCTCGTTGAGCAACCGCCCTAGGGTATTGACGGTGTACTGGAATTCTTGCCCTTTGGGAGCTGGTGGCTGCCCAATCACGCCAGCAGCGACTTGCAGGTTCTGTTCGCGGAGTGCATTGACGACATCGCTGGCCGTCATGTTGCGTTGTGCCAACTTGTTGGGATCCAGCCAGATCCGCATGCTGTAATCGCGACCACCTAAGAAGGTGACGTCTCCCACCCCTTTGACCCGTGCCAGCGCATCCTTGATGTTGATGGTGGCGTAGTTGCTCATGTAGAGCTGGTCGTACCGCTCGTCGGGTGAGATCAGGTTGACGCAGAGCAAAATGCTGGGGGACTTCTTTTTTGTGGTGACCCCTTGCCGAGTGACCTCTTCAGGGAGTTGCGGCAAGGCAATCGCCACACGGTTTTGAGTCAGCACTTGGGCAAAATCAACGTCGGTCCCGAGCTCGAACGTGACATCCAGGGTCATCCGCCCGTCGTTGGTCGAGCGCGAAGACATGTAAAGCATGTTCTCCACGCCATTGACTTGCTGCTCGATGGGCGTGGCAACCGTATCAGCCACCACTTGCGCACTGGCACCGGGATAGGTAGTGGTGATGGATACCGTGGGAGGTGTCACCTCCGGATACTGGGCCACCGGCAAGCCCAGCAAAGAAACCGCACCCATGATGACGATCACAATCGACAGCACGGTCGCGAAAATCGGGCGGTCGATGAAGAAGTGCGACATGCAATTTCATTCCTGTCGGCGAAACGCTGAAGGTAGCGGACGCGGGCCTTTACGTGCCGGGCTCGTCGTTAGCAGGCTCGTCGGTAGACTTCTTTGCCGGTGACGCAGGCTGAGGTGTTTCGGGAGCGAAGTTCTTCATGTCCGTCTGCTCGGCGTCCACTTTGGCACCGGGCCGCACCCGCTGCAATCCGTTCACGACCACCAAGTCGGTACTCTCGATGCCTTCGATCACTTGCCGCAAATCACCCTCGGCGATACCAGGGAGGATAACCTTTTGTTCGGCCACCCCGTCATCGTTGACCACCAACACGTACTGTTGCCCTTGATCGATCCCGATGGCTCGCTCAGGTACAAACAAACCAGGAGTCGGTTCCCCGTACTTCACGCGAACGATGCAGTACATGCCAGGTGTCAGCTCACCGTTCTTGTTGTCAAAGACGGCACGGGCCATGATGGTGCCGGTGGTGGTTTGCACGCTGTTGTCAATGAAGTCCATGTAACCGTCGAAGGTGACTTCATTCTCGGCCCCCATCAGGATCTGTACCGGAAGATTCTGATCTCGGACGTTTCCGGCCTTCACGTTCTTACCAACCTTGAGGGCCTTGCGGCGGGCTTCGAAGTAGGATGGTTCGTCCACGTCGAAGTTCACGTAAATCGGAGAGATGGATACGATGGTGGTCAGTACCTGAGGATTGGCCGGAGAAACGAGATTGCCGACGGTCAAATTCGCCTTGCCAGTCCGTCCGTCAATCACGGCGACGATCTTGGTGTAATCGACGTTGAGGACTGCGGCCTTGACTTCGGCCTCGGTTTGGGCAACGGCAGCCAAAGCGACCTCGTGATTGGCGATGTCCAGGTCGAGGTCTTCTTGCGTCTTGTTACCAGATTTGAACAACATGGTGGTTCGGGCAAGGTTGGCCTTGGCATCCGTCAAGCTGGCTTGAGCCTGTTGGACTTTGGCCTTGGCGGCCAGCAATGCCGCATCGTAGGGTTCGGGGTCGATCTCGAACAACGATTGTCCCTTCTTGACGTCTTGCCCATCCTCAAACCCCACCTTGACCAGATACCCAGAAACCCGGGCCATGACGTTGACCGTTTCGACAGCAGCCATCTGTCCCGAAAACTCCAGGTAGTCCACGACCTCGCGCTGCAGCGGCGTGGCCACCACCACACGCGGCGGGGGCAATTGCGCCACGGCTTTGTCTTCCGAATCGCAGCCAGTTGCGAGAAGCGAGCCCAAGACGAGCGCGAAAAGGATTCGTAATTGCATTGCGGACTCCAAACCGAGGATGACCGATGTATCTTCGCCAGGCAAAATCGCCCTAGTGCTGCGTCAACGCTTAAATCTCGGGTTGGGTGCCATGGCCTCGCTCGCGTGGCCATGCTGAAGTGTCGTCAGAATCGCCACTTGCATCCGAACATGCCCACGCAAGCGAGGGCCATGGCACCCGAAAACTTTGCAGTAACAAAGCCCTAGGGACTAGGTAAATCCCGCATCATCGCACAGGCAGCATGAATGGACGAACGCCCCACAACCTTCGCTTTGCCTGCGAATGACCACGGGGATGAAGTCTAGCGTAGCTTATGGGACCAGGACAAGCACACAGGCGGTCAGCGCCTCAGCGGCCTCAAGCTGATTGCGGCATGTACTGACAGTTCGCAATCAACTCGCCTCTCCGGAAGCGGCCGAACCACTCAAGCCGCCACTTCTTGAGAAGGAAGCCACGCCGGGGACATTCGTCGCGACCTGTGGGACCTTGCACAATTTGAGCTACCGCTCTCAGGCAAGAACCCGCTACATTTCGCGAAATGACACGGCTGTCATCACGACGGAGCTTGCTGACTACATTCCCAATTTGAACAAGTGCTCTCATAAAACGGGGCCTGTGATGCACGAAAAGTACCGGCCGAACGCTTGAACACTTCTTGTCTGGATTGCCAGATTGCGATAAGCTAACTATCCCGGCAATCAGGATGTTCGTTAAACGGCACCGAGGTGTTCGACTAGCCGGTGAGAAACCTAGACCAAATGCATGCCCTCCACACATTCAGCTTCCTGTTCCAGGTGCCTCGGTTGCAACATCAACCCAACGAGCGCGACTAGTTAAACGGAACGAATGCCCCTCCTTCTCATCAGCATCAACCCAACTCGGTTCGAGCCCTGTCGGTTCGGGCCACTCTGTTTCTTTGTTTTCAGCGGCAGCTCATTGGATGCACGCCGCTCAACCCTGAGGTAAATTGGAAATAATGGTCAGTAATTCTGCGAGTAGTACGGCGACCGCTCCTGTTGTGTCGCGTCCTCGTCATGCGGTTCTGCAAGGGTCTGCTTCGAACCGCGAGTTGCGGCAGCGAGTGCAGCTCTTCCTGGCTCAGACGCAACGCAACGAAATGCGTGAGCTGGAAGTCGAAGCGGAGGACGGTATTGTGATTCTCCGCGGCAAGGTCCCTACCTTTTACGCTCGCCAGGTGGCAGTGCATTCCAGCCGTCGCGTGGCTGGAGTGATGCGTGTTGTGGACGAATTGACCGTCCACTAAGTCCAGCCCGATAAGGCTGCGTCTCTGCCGCTTGATCGGCAGGGAGTTGAACCGGCGAAGGTCTCAACTACAAATTGGGCAACTGAAGCAGAAGGGAGACCCGGGGCAGACTCGGGCATGGCCGTTGGAAGACTTTGCCGCTTGGCGAAGCTCTCACGGCTGTGACTCCCTGACGCTTCACCGTTGCACACTTTCTAGCGCTGCGTCTACGCTTAAATTTCGCGTTGGGTGCCATGGCCTCGCTCGCGTGGCCATGCTGAAGTGGAGTCAGAATCGCCACTTGTATCCGAACATGCGGTAACGTCGCGCGTTCTTTCTTGCCTGTAGCGGCAGCTCAAACCGGTTTGAGGTCATACCTCGTTCGCAGGTTGTTCCAACTGTCCTCCTGCTGGCAATCCATTCGCTGGCACCGACGGCGGATCGCCGTTCTCATCAAACCCTTGCAACGCATGGTGCGTTCTGCACCTTACTTACGCTTGCTATCAAACCTGGTCACTTCGGGCTGAGCGATGAGGCTTCGCAAGTTCTAAGAAGCTGGGGATTGTTTCTTCGACCAGTGGCCCCACTAATGCTTGTGGGCGGACGAGTCTCTGCCCGCTTTGTGTACAGCTCCCAGGACGGACAGCTGCATTGCAGGAATGCCACGGCGGCGTGTTTCTGATGTTGGAAACACCCACTATGGTTTGCGGCGCCAGGACGGCAGCCTGACTGAGTCCCGTCGTTTCTCAGGAGCAAGTCAAGATGGATCGTTGGTTACCGCCGGCATTCTCGTTGCAAGTTTGCGTGGCCTGGTTGGTAGTGGGAGGTGGTTGGTTAGGTGGAGCCGCAACTCCGGCGAAGGCCGGGGAGTTGCAACTCTCCTTTGATGTCGGTTACCTGGTTGAGTGCCGGGATGTGACGCCCCCGGAGTACGCGCATGCTCATCCTGGGGAGAAGTTAGTCGAAGCCCAATTCCGCATCTCGGCATATTTTCAACGTGGCTCGGACGATGACCTGGTGGAGTTCGTCTACGAAATCGAAAGTCCTCAGCGCACGCTCTTCGTCGTGGATTTCGAGCCCAAGACAGAGATGGCCAGTTCGATTGTCGGCCCGATGTCGATTGAACGATCGCAGGAATCAAATCGCACTGCCGGCATTGGAGTATCAGGGCGGTATACCAATGTCGCCAACGCGGAAGCGAGTGCCAGTCTAGGCAGTAAAGATGGCGAGAAGGTTCGCTTTGACCGCCTGCCTGCCTTGGAATTGCTGGCTGCCAGCGGAACCACGCAACGTGGCCATGGCGTGTACTTCAAACTTCGTCCTTCGGATCAAGTCTCGCTCGAAGGTGCCCGGCAGCTGCTCTGCGTGTTCAGGGTGCCGCATGACTGGCGAGGTGACATGGTCCGCTTAAAGTGCCACGCGGTGGGACATCGACGCGGCTTGGTCCCAGGACTGCCTGCCTCCAGTTCGCGGCATGTTTCGCATTTCGAAGTAGGGCTGTACTTGCAAGGCAACGTGGATGCCGCCGCGATCATGAACCGCCGGGTTCAATTGGAACAGGCATTTCGAAGCACGGTGCAGCAGCACTATCGCGAGTTGCAGAGCACGCGTTTCGCATCGCCGATACCCGGAGTCGCCTCGTTTCGGGCCATGGTTGACCCCGCCTCGCTCGCCGAGCTTCAGACTTACCTGATCCGGCGCGGTCAGGCAGCGGTCGAAGACTCTCGACTGCCACAAGCGGTGCGAGGAGCACTGCATGATTATCGCGTGGCCTGGCTCGCTGCCTGGCAATTGACAGGCGACCGAGCCACTTTGGCTCGAACCAATTAAGCAACAGGCGAAGTACCAAGCCACTGCAACGGACGTCTCGGCTTGCCTGATTAATAGCTCCCCATCACGCTTCGGCGATAGAGCTTTTTCTGTTGCTCCAGGCCGAGCTTGTTGGTGATACCGGTCCACGCTTTGGCCGCTTCTTCCAGGGCCTGTTGGGAAGTGGCTTCACCGGAAACCGCGCGCTGAACGCCCAGGTCCAGGGCTTGCAGGTACTCGGTACGGCCGGGGATTCGCAGCGCATAGAGTACATCGAGCGGGAGCAGGCTCTCCGCCATTTTTTCCCCATAGCTCTCAGCCGACTCGAGCGGAGTCGCTGGTGACATCCACTCGCCGGTCATGGGAATCTGCGAATGCCGGAACAGTGTGGTGTGCGAACTGGCAGCGGAGAACTGAGTTCCCCATTCTTCGCCCATCAGCATCTGGATCAACAATTGTTGGGCTTCGAACTTGGAGTGATCTTGGGTACCCGGCGGCGTGGCACTCACCATGGATGCCAGCCGGCCGGACCAGCCCACCAAGGGAACCCTTCGGACCTCAGGCAATGGCCGGAACTCGTTGTCTTTGATGTTGAAGACTTCGCGGCTGCCAGGCAGCAGAGCCACATCCCAGACGGCTTTCGGTTCGCCTGCGGGGGCCTCTTCGCGGGTGGCCCAACCGAGCGCCAATCCGCAATGTCCAGCGCGAATCGCGGCGTGGCAGGCTTCGGGAGTGCCAGACAGTTCGGCCGGAGCGGCATGCTTCCAAGCGGCGGAGAGTTCGTCCAGGGCACGCACGAGTGCCGGGCTCACGATCCGCGGCTCCATGGACTCGATATCGAAGAGCGTGGAGTAGTAGTCCGGATGCTTGGCATAGCTGGCCGCTCTGGCAAGTAGCGTCAGGCCAGCTTGACCTGGACCGCGCGGCTCGGCCGTACCGTACCACTTGTCGGAGACAACGAGCCCCTCGCGGAGCGTGGAATCTTCGGCCAGTCGCTGCACCAGGAGTTGGTACTCCGTCCAAGTTTCGGGAGGCTCGGCCTCGGCTTTCTGCAACACATCAGGTCGAAAAAAACAAACCAGCACAGGCGAACCAACGGGAACCGCAACCTGTTTGCCATTCCATCGGGCTTCGCGAAACCGGTTCAGATCAAACACTCCGTTCCACCAACCAGTCTCACTCTCGCTCGACTCCTCCGGAAAAACTTGAGGGCGGGGTCCTGACTCGACGCTCAGCAATGTTCCCAGCAAAGAACTAGGGTAAAGCACCACGCTGGGGTCAGGCAGCTTTGCCGAAGGAACCTGATCGTTGGTCAAACGCTGAACGTTGAGCCTGGCTCCGGTTCGCGAAGTCCACTCGGTTGCCAAAAGTTCCGCCGCGTCCGCCAGCTGCGGATCGTCAATCACTACCAGATCGACCGTGTGCCCCTCCAGTGGAGGGGCGTCATTTTCTTCCGGAGCGGTGGCCGGACACCCTGCCAAGAAGATCAGACCAATCAAGAAACACGGACGGACGCCCAACAGCCGGACGATCATCAGGCGAAACACACAACACCATGGCCATTGCCGCACACTAAATCTCCCATATGAACGCCAAGCCTCCCAGCTGATAAACTCTCCGTCGAAGCCTGGGGAAGTCCCTTCTCATGCACCCCAAAGGTGTACCCTGAGGCGAAACTGCCAACCCAAGGTCGATCCTACCGCTGCTGGCAGTGGCTGCCCATTGCTTCCCCCCGAAATTTAACATTCCCGCCTGCTTGAGCCTCAAGCCGGCGAGAGGGTCCAGGTCGATTCTGCCCATTGCCAACCGCGTAAGTGCTGATGTGGGCTGGGTTCCCGTGCGATGTCTAGCGTCAGGCTCGATGCGGTGAGCCTCTGGCAAAGAAAAAAAGGGGGGCGAAACAACTCGCTCGACGAAAAGGTTTGACCGGATGGACCTCAACGTCCGAAACCTACAGATGCAACTCCATGGATCATCGCGGCCCCTAAGAGACTCCTGTGGTGCCTCTTTCGAACTACATTAAATACGCCTACCTTGCCTATTTCTCTCGTCCTGCCGGCGAGCGCATTCTTTACCGTAGAATGCGCAGCTTGCCTGTCAGGTCCATTGTTGAAATCGGTATGTCGAGTTTGCGCCGGACCGAGCGGATCATTCGCCAAGCGCAGGCGACTCATTCCACGGCGATCTCGTACACCGCCATTGATCTGTTCGAACTTCGGGCAGATCTGGAAGAGCGCGAACCGTTGCCGCTCAAAGATGTGTACCGGCGTCTCAAGCCATCCGGCGTCCAAGTTCGCTTGATCCCAGGCTTGCCTGCTCAGGCCGTTCCGCGGAAAGCCAACGAGTTGGTAAGCAGCGACCTGCTGCTGGTCAACGAGCGTTACGAGGCCGAGTTCTTCGAGCAATCTGCCCTGTATGTCCCTCGGATGCTGCACCGCCGCAGCCTGGTGTTTGTCGAAGGGACGGTCAATGGACAACCAAGATTGCGACCGGTAGACACCGCAGGGCTACTGGCCGAACGTCCACTCCGCCGCGCTGCTTAAGCCTGCCCAGTTTGGACGAACCGACCGAAGCTGCTTCGCCCTGATTATACTGGGCAGGTTGGTATGCGCGTTCTCGGAAAAAGTCGAAGAGCCATTCGTCTCTGCCACCAAAGACAAGCTTTTTCTCTGTGGCCTCGGTGAACTCTGTGGCTCAACAAACTTCTCTCAGGATTCCGAGTTCAAAAGGAGTCTACCCAGGCTGCAACTGGCTCCTTGGTTGGTTTCGCGCCAGCGCTGGAAGTCGAGGGGCATTCACCCATTCTTCGACCGATCCTCAGCGAGAGAATTTGACTCTGACGCGGTGATCAAGGTTTTTTGGCACTGGCAAGATCAACATCTGTCCTTCCGATACCCGACCCCATGAACCCTTATCGTGCGTTCTCGCAACTGCTCTTCACGTGTGTCGATGCTCCGCCGACAGAGATCGTCAATACGGTGCTGGCGGGTTTTAACGCGCCAGTCCTCAGCAATGTGGAGCAGGCATTCAGGGAGGGAGCGAAAGAAGTCCAGATTCATGAGGAGGGTGTTTCCAAAGTTTACAAGCCTGGCGACTCATTGCCTCCGAGGAAAACTTCTATCCAGTATTTCGCCAAGGAGGTGCCACTTGATTTCTCGTTGGCCTACGTCGATCACGCTGAGCAAGATACGACAAAGGAGCATCGGATACTCTTTTGGGAACCGCGAGTTTGCCCATCAACAACTGCTTTCATGGGGGCATTTGACGACGGGATGTGTCATTCAGTGTGGTCCCTGAGCCAGGACAGTCCCAATACCTGGATCAACGTCAGAATTTATGACAACGCTGAATATCCTGGCTGCTTTTTTGACTACTACTCGGACTACAGAAAGGTACTACGCAGGCTCATGGCGTGTAGAGATGAGACGGGGTGGGACTTCGCTCTGCAAGGGCCGATTCAACTTTTCGAGAACGCTGGGTATTATGCCAGGCGATTGAAGAGAGACCGGCTGAACCGAGAGATCATCTCGGAGTATATGGAAAGCTTGGGGTACTTGATCGCACAGGATGCCTTTTGGGAAACGGACAAGCCAGCTCATTTCATTTGGCAAGAGAGGCCATCGTCAATCGGCGATTGACTTCCCCACTTCCTGCACCGCTACAAACGCCGAGCCACCACCAGATGATTTTGGTAGGCTACGGTGCTGCGTTGGTGCACGCGAACCTGCCATGGAAATTGGGCTTGTTCAGCGACCACTTCCCACTGCGGATCGCCTGCGATCATGGGCTTCTCTAAGAGTCGCCGCAGTACCGGTTCGGCGGACCCGCAATCTGGCGAGCGTTGCGAATGCCCTCCTAACCACTGCTCGAACGGCGTGGCGGAAGCTGCCCAATCGTACGGTGAGGCCAACATCGTCAGCCCTAGGGAGGTGGTGACCCGGCCAAGTTCGCGAATCAGTTGGGCTGGTGAAACGACACAGTCCAGCACATTGAAGGCACTGGTCATGGCCACGCTGCCTGGCGCGAACGGCAGGGCCAGAGCGTCCGCCACCCAAAACTCCGCCTGTTCGGCACCTTCGTTCGAAACGGCAAACTCCCGCCGATCGTAGACCATTCCCAATCGCCGCAGCGGGTAGGTCAGGCGACCATGGCGAACGACCGAGATGGCTTTGCGGAGCATACTGAAATTCATGTCGATGCCGACCACCGGTCCGGCAGATCGCCTGGCGAGTTCCAGCGTTGAGCGTCCCATCCCGCAGCCAATATCCAAAATCGGCCCTGCTTCTATCTCCGTATTCTCAACATGCCGAAAGTCCGCCGCCATCTGCCAGGCGGCATTCAGGCAGCGTACCACCGAACCCGGCCGAGGTAGAGGATTTGCTTCTTCGTCCACCGCTGGCAGTTGGGGATCGTACTCGCCGTAATGATCCCAGCCATACGAACTGAGTTGCTGGTGCTCCGAATCCCAGGGGGTGCCAGGCCCACAACAATCTCCCAGCAAACTCTCCAGGGGTTCGACCAGGTCCTGACGAGCGGTCAGGGCTGCAATCTGGTCACTGATATAACTTCGCACATCGGCCAGAAAGATCCCAATGCCGTCGAGCACGGGATACTCGCGTTGGCACGCCGGTTCAGGGCAGTGCAGGATTGCCTGAAGTATCCGGTCTTGGTGCTCGGCGAAAACCTCTCCCAGTTTCAGGGGATTGGGAGTTCGACCGGCCGCCAGACAGACGGGACAGACAGGACGTAGCCGTGCTAATGATTCGCGTCTCACGCTTCACTGCCTGGGCTTGGTGGAATTTGGAGGAGTCGCGAATTCCGCTGGCACCTATCTGACCTCTCTGGCCAACCCACTCTCGCCAATCAGCACCCAACCCTAAATTTAAGCGTTGACGCAGCACTTGCCAAACGGCAACTAGCCAATCAGTACTGTGGGGCAGCAAGGAGGAAGCACCTTGCCGGTGAGCATCGGGATGGGAGCCGAGCAGGCGGGATGGCTCGAAGGGTCATTCATGCGGGCTGCCGCCATTCCGGCAATCAGCACGGACGTAGAACCCATTGCGACCACGCCAGGTCCACCAGGTGAACAATCGGCCAGCATGCAGGGAGCCGAAGCATCGGTCACTCGGGCCGCCGCCATTCCTCCGATCAGCACGGTAGGGGCACCGGTGATCAGTGCCAGCGGCATGGCAGGGCTCCCTTTCGGCTTGTCCGGGTGGATCGGAGCGTGACAGTGCGGACCATCTTGCTTGATCAGATCCCCCATCCGGGCAGCAGGTTTTCCCATAGCTCCAGCTAGTCCTAGATTGCGATAACCTTGTAGGAGGAAAACTTGGTTCCTGAACAGTTGGGACAACTGTTCAGCATTCGCAGCTTACACCAGGAGATCTTCTTCACGCGAGTCCCAAACGGGGGAGGCACCGGACTCTGTGAAAACCGAATCGATGCCGGAGGTCTGGTCCGAATCAGAATCTGCTGAGCCGAACTCGGCGTCGTCGCCGGCGGACAGGCTGTCTTCCGAACCGCCGGTTGTGGCAAAGTACTGCTCGGCCGCAACACTCTCTACATACTCATCCTCAGACGTTGCTGCCGAGGGACTTTGGCTCGCTGGAGCAGTTTCTGACTCAGCGGCAATTCGCACGCTGGCCGCTCCGGCGGCTTCGGACGAAGCATCATCGGCAACTGTCATGGAAGACGATTCCGCAGTCAGGTCAGACTCTACCGACATAGTGTCCGTGGCAAAGCTGCGGGCACTCGGCTCTCCTTCGGGGACCGGTGCACTCGCAGGCACTGGTGCCGGCGAGGGGTTAAACAGAGCCGAGATCACCAACACCGCATCGGTTTGGTCAACATCGTTGTCGCCATCGACATCCAAGTAGGGAGGAGGAACATTGGGGGCCACCGGCGGCACCGTCAACGTGTGCGGCCCGTTGACATAAAGATCGTAAATGACCAACAGAGCATCATAGGGGGTCAACGTTCCATCACCTGATACATCCACCGGATTGACGGGGTTTTGCCAGGTGGTCGGCGTGATGGCCGACGTCCCATAAATGTTCAAACTCCAAGAACCGAACGTGCCGGTTACGGCCGGACTTCCAAGATTTCGATCGCGAACGGACAACGTCCAATCACCTACCGAAGTTTCGCCCATATGCCGCATGGAACCAAAGACCCAACTGGAATAATTCGCATTGGGATCGGCATGCTGCTCGGCCAGGATGGACTGCGTGCCATCAGGCGAAGTGAGAATCACTTCCAGATCTCCGCGGCGAGCATGTGTGGCCGAAAAGACCACCTCGACGGATTCGACCGTGATCGGTTGCGTGACAGTGATGGTGGAACTGACGCCGGTGGCGTTGTTGTCCGGAATGGCCTGGTTGACTGTTTGAAGCGGCGAGGCGAAAGAAATTTCGGGCCCGACGTTGACCCAGGTCTGTGCCAAATTGACGGCCGCCAGAGCATCCACGGCCCCATATCCGTATCGGTGATTCACCATCAGGCCGGCCCCGTTGGCTGTCCAATCGGGGTCGGTGGGATCCGTCTGTTCGGCACTTCGGGCGAGTACTTGCTGGACGTCGCGCCAGCCGAGGTTGGGGTTCGCTTCGAGCATCAAGGCGATCACGCCAGAAACCAAAGGAGTGGCCGAAGAGGTCCCGCCAAACCCACTGGTGTAGTCAGTCCCCCCAACCCCGAGACCCGTGACCGTGGTTGTGGTGATGGCAGCCCCGGGGGCTCCATTGGAATACGCGGTGACTAGCAGTGGGGCTCCCGATTCGCTGTAGGGAGATTGGTTGCCGTTGTGATCGATGGCTCCCACGGCAATGGTGTATCGGCTGTTGGCGTAGCCGTCGTAGTTGACGTTGTCTCCACTGCCGCGGCCATTTCCACCAGCCCAAACGTAAATACTGCCGAGTCCACCACGTCCGCTGTTGACCGATTGCGCGAAGGCCGCGTTCAGCAGCGGGCCAGGACCATCGAGAACGTCACCGGCGTCCGACGGACCCCAGCTGTTGCTGTAGATATCAATGATTTGATTTTGGAAGATCAGGGCCGCGGCCTGAAGGTCATCGGTTGGATTGACGGCAATCAACCGCAATCCTGCCAGCGATGCCCCCGGTGCGGCACCAGAAACTCCCAGGTTATTGTTCCCCGTAGCAGCCGCGACGCCAGCAGCCGAGGTGCCATGTGTCAGGAAGCCAGGTGAGGGATCCGCGTCACCGTCGTTGAAATCAAAACTGGCGGCCGCCACGTAGTTGGTTGACAGATCCGGGTGCGTAAACTCCAGCCCATCGTCCACTATACCAATCACCACGCCGGTCCCCAGGAAGGTATCCCAAACGCTGGTGAGGTTGGCATCCGCGCCGCTGGTTCCGCCGGTTTGTCCCGTGTTCTGTAAGTGCCATTGATTGCCGAAGAGGGGATCGTTGGGGATCAGCCGCTTGGTAAAGTTTTTGGCAATCAGTGGTTCGGCAATGACCGTCTCGGTAAAGGTCAACCGCTGGAACGCTTCGAGTGCGGCACCCCCCTGGGGGAGCGTTGCAATGTACCCGCCCTCGATGGGGGTCGGCACCAGTTCCACCAGCCCTAGCTCGTCGGCAACCTGGCCAGGATGCTGGTCGGGACGGAGCAGCACCCCCCACTGAGACACACTCGAGAGAGCGTCATTCCAGTCGACCGAAGTGTCCGAACTCGCCAGGCTTTTCACGCTCTCAAGCAGCGACGGCAGGCTGGTTGCGGCAATGGATCGGGTGGCATTTACCGAGTTCGAAATGTGCGACTGGAAGGCGTCAATCACAAGGTGGGTGATGACGTGAATTGCGTCCGCGATTCCCGCCCGACCGTCCCCAGAGGCATCGAGAAATGGCGGCGGCTCATTGCCAGGTGCCGGATCGTCCAGGTCCCTAATTCCGTTGACCAGCAGGTCTTGGATGAGCACCACGGCATCGTTGATCTCGACAGCACCGTTGGCATCAATATCGTCCGCTTCGAGCGGGTTCTGCCAGGGCGAACCGGTGAGCATGGCCCTGGTTTCCAGCATTTCGAACGGCTTCGAAAGGCGGCGGCGTTTGAGCCCACGTTTTTGCAGGGTTCGTGGATTTCTGGCAGGTGCCAAACCGCTTCGTAGTCGGAACATATTGTCGTCCGCTCGATGGAGCTGAGAAATGTTAGCCGCACAGTGCAAAGCGTCTGCCTGGGAGGCGAGACGGATTTTCTACAAATACCGAACGAGACACTTGCGCTGAATCACCAGATTAATCCAAATACAGCAGATTGAAATATTCTTTTATCATGAAACCTCACATCGCCCCGCTAGTTACCCCAACCAAGACTCCTCCAGAAGCCGCTCACACCTGGCTCTAGATGATGCAAGTCGTTTTTAACAAGCACCTTACGTTCATTGGTCCGCTCGGTGCGCTTTTGCGGAGAGTGTAGCGGTTGTAACGAATGTTTCACGTGAAACATTTGGGGCGTTTCGCGCCGTGACGGCTGAGCCAGGGCAGTGAGGAGGGCCGGCCGCCTGCGTATCCGGTTCGAACCTTGTCGGCCACCCTTGCGTAAACACCGGCAACCAAGGCGAAAGCCCTACCACCCGAATGTTTGCCAAAGTACCGGGTTTTCTAGGCGAAATTAGTTTTGCCATGCTGGAAGTCGGCCGGAGTCTGACTATCGTTAAGGTTTGACAGTGCGCTTGGCGGAGAGGAGCACGTTGGCATCAACAACGGCGGCATCAACAACGGCTTGGAACACCGGTGTTGAACTTTCAGCGTGGGGGCTGATCGTCACCCCACGTTGACTCCACCAACTTGGTTCCACCAACGCTCTGTTCATTGACCGTGAATCTGACTGCGGTCATCTCAGACCCTATTCTCTCGGAAGCAGAATCTATGAGGCACCGCTGGCTTGGGACGAATTGGTTGGGCAGGACAAAGTCTCGTTCGCGGCATTCAAACCGCTTGCAACGACGGCCACTCCGCTGCGAATCGCTCGAAGAGCGGCAGATGCTGGCTGCGGATTTAGGCCCAATTGCCAACGCGACGCTGCTCGAGGGCTCTCCCCTCCATGTGGCATTGGACGGTGAGAATAGCGAAGGGGGCGGGCTTACCTACACCGTCACCACAGACAATGCCTTGGTGGAAGCCACGGTTTTTCAGTTCAGCGACCAAGGCAACCGCAGCCTGAGGCTGAACGTGGAGAAGCGCGAATCCATTGATGGCGCACTCAACGTCACCGACCTGGGAGAAATGGTCTTTCAACTGTTCGAAGATCGGGCAGGTCGGGCAACCAATCAGATCATCCAGCTCACCGACGCTGGCTACTACAACGGAATCCTGTTCCATCGCGTGATTGACGACTTTGTCATTCAAGCCGGTAGTTCGGCAATCTCAGGCACCACGGCTTCGACACTAGGCAGATACGACGACCAGTTCCACGTCGACCTGCAACACAACACCACCGGCTTGCTTTCGTCCGCCAAGCTGGGGGATCAAGCCTTCAACATCAACGGATTTCCCAACGGTGACGACACCAACACCACGGAGTTCTTTGTTACCGAAGGCTCCTCACGGCACCTGGATTTCAACCACACCGTCTTTGGGATGCTGACCGAAGGAGAGGATGTTCGCGAGGCGATTAGCGAGACAACCGTCAGCGGGACGACCAGCCCTACCTCGGTGGTGATTACCTCGGCTGAGATCTTTGACGACACCGAGAACGCGGTGCTGATGCTCAAAACCCTGGAAGGCGCTACGGGCACGGTGACCGTCACCGTCACCGCAAGAGACGCCGCAGGCAATGAGTCAACGCAGCAATTTCAGGTCACCGTCTCACCCGATGCCGTTGACAACCATCCGTTCTTGAACGACATCCCCACCATTCACACCACGGTGAATACGCCAATCACCGTACCGACTGGTTTTCAGGATGTGGATGGGGGAGATCACAGGTTCCTCGATGAGACCACGCTACCGGGCGTCACCACCGTGATCGGTTCGAACGCTCAAGGTCCCATCTTTGGCCCAGCGGGGGTTCCCGTCACGTCGAGCGATGACATCAGTTACTCGGTTGATCCAGTCACCGGAGAGATCACTGTCACCCCAGGCACCGATGTCCGCGGCGTGTTCGAGATTACCGTGGCGGTGGCCACGGTGGAGAGTGTTGCGACGCAAAGCGGCCCGGTGGACTACACCGAAGCCCTGGACTATCAGGTCATTCAGGTGGTGGTTGCCGAAGCCGCGCCAGGTGCGATTGACCTGGCTTCGAGTTCGGAATCGGGCAACTCAGACTCGGACAACGTCACCAATGCCGGCACCGGCGTGCTGGAGTTCACGGTTGATGGCGTTGTCGATGGAGCCCTGGTCAAGCTGTACGCTGGCGATCTTTTTTTAGCCGAACAGACAGCCACCGGGACCAGTGTGACAATCAGCGTTGATCCGGCGGCGGTGGCCGACGGCGTGCTGGATATCACGGCCACGCAGACGGTCAACGACGCGGAGAGTCAGCGGTCCGCGGCCTTGCAGTTGACCCTGGATCGATCCGTCAACGCGTTTGCTGCCACGCCGCCTCAAGCGCATCTCGGCGTTCCGTACATCTATACGGCTTCGAATCCCGACGACCTGACAGCAATCCAGTACGCGCTGCAATCTGGTGCCCCTGCTGGGATGAGCATCAATTCCAATACCGGCCTGATTACCTGGACACCCACCGCGGAGCAACTTGGCCTTCAAACGTTCACCATCCTTGCCACGGACGACGCCGGCAATACACTCGAACAGAGTGCTTCGATTCAAGTCGCGCCGGGACCGCCAACTTCCATTGACCTGCTCTCGACGTCCGACTCTGGCAACACCACCGACAACGTCACCAACGACACCACGCCGGACTTTTTGGTCGGAGGAATCACCGGTGCCACCATCAAGATCTACGCCACCAATTCCTCGGGAGTCACCGAGCAAATTGGGGAAGGAACGGTCGATGACGTCACAGGCATTGTCACCGCAAATCTAAACCCTTCGTTCTTGGTGGACGGAACTTATCAAATCTCTGCGACGCAAGGGTTCGACGGGGCTGAGAGTCTCCCCACTCCGTTGGGTACGCAACTGACGATGATCATTGACACCACGGGACCGGCGTTCACGTCGACTCCTGCCAGCACCCCGGCTTTTGTGGGATTACAGTTCAGTTACGACGCTCAGACTGGCGATGAAACCGCCCAGCAACTGGTAGGCTACTCGCTTCTCAATTCCCCAGCTGGCATGACCATCAGTTCGGCAGGAATCGTGAGATGGACTCCGTTGGGCGCGGACGAAGGTTCTCACACCTTCCAGATTGTGGCCACCGATGCTCAAGGAAATGAGACCACCCAAGACGTGACCTTGAACGTCGTGTACGAACCGATTGCCCGCGTTCGTGTGCAATTCACCGATCTGAGTGGCAATGTGATTGACTCGGTCAATGTCGACGAGCAGTTCCTGGTGCAGGTGCTGGTGAGCGACCTTCGCGATGAGGAGTCCTCAAACTTAGGGCCAGGCGTCTTCACCGCGTTCGTCGATCTGGCCTTTAACAGCGCCCTGGTACAAGGAACCTTGGGAGCAATCGCCGACCACGGAGTGTACACCGCACTAGCGGGCGGCACCGTTACAACGGCGTTGATTGATGATGCAGGGGGCACCCAAGATGGCTTCGGTTTTGGTGGTGACTCACCCGGTCCGCTGGGAACTGGCGAGTTCTTGCTGTTCTCCGTACCGTTTACGGCGATCAACGCTCCGGGATTCGACGCTGTGGATGATGTCCAGAATATTGACGAAAACGCCACGGACATGGTTCTCGACGTGCTGGCCAACGATTCCGTCAATTTGGCCAACTTCACGTTTGGCAACAACTCCGTCAATGTGACCATCTTTGATCCCGTTTGGGTATTGCCAACACCTGACGGCAGCAGCAGCCCATTGGTGGATGTGGTCAATGGAACGTTGCGTATCGAAGGGGACGTTTCACCAACCGTGTCGGACGTTGGTCAGGCTGCCCATGGTACGGTGACGATTGGTGCCAACGGTGCGAACCTGATCTATACACCGGATGCTGGGTTTATTGGAACCGATACCTTCACCTACACGATTGATGATGGTGCTGGCGGTACGGCCCAAGCCACGATCTCGGTGGTTGTCAGCGATGTGAATGATCCACCGGATGTCCAAGACGACACATTCGCCGCCATCGAGGATAGCGACGACAATGTAATCAATGTGCTGGAGAATGATACCACGGCACCCGACTCCGGTGAGACGCTGACGATTACCAGCGTCGGAGGAACCAACCACGGCGGCACGGTCAGCATCGACGAGAATGCACCGGACAACAAAATTCTCTACACGCCTGCCGATGACTTCTTCGGCACCGAAACATTCACGTATACCGTGACCGATAGCCGAGGTGCAACCAACACGGCCACGGTGACCGTTTCTGTCAGCAATACCAACGATCCACCCAGTGCGAATGGCGACGTTGTCCAGGTGGCCGAAGACTCTGCGAACAACACATTGAACGTGCTGACCAATGATTCGATCAGTCCGGATTCTGACGAAACGATCACCATCACCGGTATCGGGGTGGTGCCCAGCCACGGCACCGTCACGATCAATGACGACTCGATGACGCTCAGCTACACGCCTAACGCAGAGTATGTCGGGACAGATACGTTTTCGTATCTCATTGACGATGGCTATGGCGGCACATCCTCGGCACTTGTGAAGGTGCATGTCGGCAACATTCTGGCACCCCTTGCCTTGCCTGATGAATACACGTTCATTGAAGATTCGACCAACAACTCACTCGATCTACTCAGCAACGACGTACTCGGTGCGGACGATCTTCCCATCCACATTTCTACCGTTGGCGAAGGCAGTCACGGTGGCGTGTTGAGCATCTCGGCCGACAAGCAGTCGGTCTTGTACACGCCAGCCCTCAACTTCTTTGGCCAGGAGACATTCACCTACACCATCAAAGACACTGCCGACGAAACCGGGATCGGTACTGTGACCGTGAACGTCAGCGCTGTCGATGATCCTCCCGAAGCCAGAAACGACATCTTTAACGTCATCGAGGACTCGCCGGCTTCGGTGCTGCAGGTGCTGAGTAACGATGCCAATCCAGACTCTGGCGAAACGCTGACCATCACAGGAGCGGGGGGCGGCAACCAGGGAGGCACCATTGCCATCTCGCCGAATCTGCGAGAGATCCGCTATACGCCAGCCGCTAATTTCTTTGGTCAAGAAACCTTCACCTATTCCATTACAGATGGCAACGGCAACTCCGATACGGCCACGGTGCGTGTCGACGTGCAGGCAGTCAATGACGATGCCCCAACCGCCGTCAACGACGCGTTCACTACCACCAAGAATACCACCAGCAACTTTATTAATGTTCTGCTGAACGACTCGATTGCTCCCGATATCAACGAAACACTGTTGGTGGACAGCGTTGGAGGCGGATCTGCTTCTGGTACGTTGTCTGTTGCCCCCAACGGAATTGGCGTGATCTACACACCGGCAGCAGATTTTGTTGGGACCGAAACGTTCCAATACACCCTGCGTGATTCCAACGGCGAGACTGCCACCGCCACGGTGACGGTGACAGTGCGCGATTTCCTGCCGAGCGATGTGACGGGTTCGGTCTACATTGATACCAACACCAACGGTCTGTTTGACCCAGGTGATTTCGGAATCGGCGGCGTCTTGATCACCTTGACCGGCACCGATGACTTCGGCGTACCGGTCTCGTTGACCACCCATACCAATGCGGCAGGGGGATACCGGTTCGACGATCTGGCACCTGGAACCTACGTGGTGCAGGAGTCCCAGCCGGCGTTCTTGATGGATCGTGCCGAATCGGTAGGGCTTGGAGCCAGCGTGATTGGCAATGATGCCATCCGCATTCAACTAGGAGAGAACGTACTCAGCGCTGGCAACAATTTTGGCGAAGGTAGGCTGGAAACCCAGTACGTTTCGCAAAACATGTTCTATGCCAGAACACCCCGTAGCAACACGCGGATTGTTGTGGGTCCGGACGGAACCGGTTGGTACCTCGCCCCCGGCTCGGCATTCGGAAGTCCGCCAGTTGCCAGTCTCTCAGCAGATGGCCAGTCGTTGACCGTGTCGGTGGGCGATGCGTCTGGCACGTTCGACATTGGTGCCGCCGGCCACTTCTACGAAATTGCCTCGGCGGGGCCACTCCGGCTGTTCACGGTGATGACGTCGCTCGACCAGTTGCCTCTGCCGGTTGGTGCCGTCAGCGACTCAGGTGCCGCCGCTGAAGACCAGACCATCACGCTGAATGTCTTGGCCAACGATCGCCTCAACGGTGCGGCCGCGGTCACCGGAGTCAGCCAAGGTGCCAACGGTGCGGTCAGCTTTCAGGCCAACGGCTCGGTCACCTACACACCCAACGCGGACTTCCATGGTGTGGACAGTTTCGCCTACACGCTGGTCTCTGGCGGTGTGACCAGCACGGCCCAAGTGAGTGTCACCATCAGTTCTGTGATCGACATTTCGAACGACTCGGAAACGACCGACGAAGACTCGCCGCTCAGCATCGATGTGCTAGCGAACGACACTTTCGAAGGCACCGCTTCCGTGACCGCTGTGGGCACGGCGACAAATGGAACCGCGGTCCTCGAAACCGATGGCACCATCACCTACACCCCCAATGCCGACTTCCACGGTTCTGATAGTTTCACGTACAGCGCGAGCTCCGCAGGCTTGGTCGAAACGGCCACCGTCTCGGTGACCGTGGCTCCGGTGGACGACATTGTGGACGACACGGCCACATACCTCCAAGACTCGCCTGTCAACGTGGACGTTTTGGCGAATGACTCGTTTGAAGGGACGCCCGTCGTAACGGTTGGCAATGCCACGGATGGAACCGTAACCGTTGAATCCAACGGCACCATCACCTACACGCCAGACTCCGGATTCTCAGGCACCGACACCTTCGACTACACCGTCACTTCTGGCGGAACCACCGAAACGGCCACGGTGAGTGTGATGCTCAACGCCGTGAGTTTTGCACCAGTGCCAGAAGGTGAGCCCTCCGCAGATCTCATTGACGCCATCTTTGCTGAAGACGAAGAAGGGGAACCTACACCAGCCGAGATTGACGCCGCTCTGGAAGACTTGTCGCTGGTGATGTAGCGCAGGGTGTGCCGTTCCGCTGACCGGGCCGAACAGCGCGATAACACGCATTCGCCCGTAGGTTGTGACGAACTCCTGACAGAAGTCTTAGTACCGTTCTGCGGTACGCTCTGCCCGGTTCTCGTAGTTCCAGGTGATGAAAGCGTCCAGTACGACGGCAACAGAGTCGTCATCCACTGGCTTCTGCGACTCTTCGGCCTTCATCTTGTAGAACATCTTTTCGGCGACGTCCCGATCAGGAGCAAGCCGTATCTTCTTGCCGTTGATCGTGGTGTAGAAGCATTTGTGGGTCTTGTACCGTCAGATTGAAGGTTTGCGGGGCATTGGTCACACCGTTAGGTCACAGGGGGTAAAATTCGTCGGGGAAAAGTGGGGATGTCCGGGGGATTAACTGTCCGCTGAACGGGTTGGCGGCCGAGTCGCTGGCCCGGATATTGCGGTCTGCCGTGTCGATGTCTTCCTGCCCACGTGCAGGCCGCAATGATTCGCAGTCTCGGTTTTGCGCGCAACGGTGGCCGGCGAACTTTGTTAAGCCGGTCATGACATGAACCGGAGGGGGGCATGCAATGCGAGACCGTCCGGCGCGGGGGCTTCCGCCGGTGGACATGTGTCACGCCAAAATGTAGCGAAACGCTCGACTGGAGAATCCGTAGTCAAATCAGCCCCTAGCGCTGCAAAATCGCCACGTGCCTCGACAATCTCTCTCCAGTCGCCTTCTTCGAGTTGCCCGAAGTTGCACTCCCACTTCGGTCCGCCTTTTTCGTGTCGGCCTTTCGTGACTTTTTCGACCTCAATGATATAGACGGTGGGCGGTTCCAATGGAGAAGCAATACCGGTTTGATTGAACTCAATCGCCACGACAAGCCATAACGCATAACGATCGTACATGTTGCCCCTGGAAATCCACTCGTCTACCAATCTCCATCCGCCTGGATCGAATTCACGTTTGGCCTGAACCATTACGTGCTCGGCACTCGGAAATAAATTTTGGAAGTGGCGTACGTCTTCCAAGTCCCGGATTCCAGAGGCGAGTTTGTCGTCGTAGTTCATGTGATTTCAGCGACACAATGGGTTGGCGGATGGTCGCTGCCCCCGATAAGATGTGGCGAAGCCATGTCGATGCTTTCCTACCCACATGCAGGCTGCAAGGATTCGCAGCTTTGGTTCTTCGCGCACGGATGCCGACGAACAAGGCGGATCGAACTGACCGAGCGATTCGGACAATGGACGAGCCTCCGGATCGGCAGCTCATCCGCCAACCCAGTTAGGCCGCTTCACGCGTGACACTATGAAACCGAACGTCAGCGACAAGAGGAAACATCGAATCGTCACTTTAATTTCGTTGGCAGCGGGACTCACGATTTACTTCGCGTACCAAGGGGGATTGCTTGGAGAGAGGCTTGAGGTGTTTGCTCCATACTATCTCGCCATTATTCTTTTGATTCTCGGCATTCGTGCTGTCCTGACCGAGTTGGGCATTCGTCGCTAGCGGGTCGGATTGGCACAAGCGATTTCTTGTGAAATAGAAGTTGTCAAAGAGTATTGAATAGTAACAACCAATAGTCACAAGACAAAACCCCTTATTTGCCAAGATAGACGCCGCTCTGGAAGACTTGTCGCTGGTGATGTAGCGCAGGGTGTGCCGTTCAGCTGACCGGGCTGAACAGCGCGCGCTAGGGAGTTACGACTCATGGCCCCCTGGCACTGCTTATGTGCCGAGATGCTGGTGAAGGTGATGTATCAATTCGTCAATCGTGCTGCAGGGCAACTCGTCAACGGAAACTGGCGATTCGATGAACAGCAACAGAATGCCGCAATCCGTTGGCATCATCGGATAGAACTCGATATGAAATCGCTCGTTCTTTAGCCAAACGTAGACGGTAAAATCGTCCAGTATCACGACTTCGTGCGAAGTCGGGCCATAAGTTTCGATGATTCGACGGCACGCGTTCGCCAGGTTGATGAGGTCACGCGAGGCGATGGCCCGTTGCTCAGCCACCGGCAATGGCCGATCAGTGTGAACATACCATTCTGGCATGAATGTGGAGTACGCCGACAGCTTGCAGTATTGCGATGCGTCCAGGGACCACTCCGCGATGTTTGCCTTGTGCTGACCAAAGATCGGATGATCGTCGAACTGAGTCCACGTGCGAAAATCGTTAGGATCAAAGGTCATGGCAATCCTTAACGGGTTATCGTGTCCGAGTAAAACAGTTGTTTAACCCGCATTATTCACCACGCGGTTTTTCAAGGTGCTGCGGGCGGCTGGGATTGCTGGTTGGGGATTGGCGAGTTGAATGAGCGCAGACCGCCCCCTTTCCCCCAGGGGCAGCGGTTGGTGATGGGAAGAGTTGGTGAGGTGTCAGTCGCGTGGAACGTACGCCAGGTGCGCGTGCCGAGGTGGGGGAACCCATTCGCGATGACGAGCACCGCGCGGCGCTTGCCAGTTGCCAGGCAAGCGGAGTTGGCTGATCCGCGCGGCGACGATGCTCCAAAGAGCCGAAAGACCTTGCTCGATGTGGAGCCACAAGCGGCGAGAGTGCTTGACCACGCGGCCGCCTGCCCGCAGCACGGTGCGTTGAAATCGGTGCAGGTCCCAGCAGCCGCCCAACTCGTCTTCCAGTTCGTTGCGGAGCATCGTGGCCAGGTTGAAAGCCAGCAAGGCCAGCAGCAGCGTGACTTCGTTGTCGACAAATCCGCGACGAAAGATGTGGGCCGATCGCCTCATTGAATTCTCCTAGGCGATCTTCGAACGTGCCGCGCTGGCGATAGTGGGCCAGCACGTCTTCGCCGCTGCGCAGCGTGCGTGGCCAGTTGGTCACCAGGAAGAAGTAACGCGGCAGCAGTTGAGTTGCCCGGTGCGTGAATCAGGCTGATCGACCACCACCAGAATCAACCGCTGCGAGTGCTGCCAACTCTCGGCGCGATAGCTTCCGAGTTCGATGACTTTCTCATAACCGCCGCGCGGCGGACGACCTGGGGGCCTTTGAAGATGCGGTTCGACCAAGCGATCCAGAACCGGATTCTTCCTCAAACGCCCGCAAAAACTCACTTTTTGATCGCTCAGGTCATCCAGCACCGCACCGATGGTGAAGCCAGCGTCCAACCGCAGGTCGAAGCTCCTCGCCATCTGGCGAGCATGCTCCACCACGCGTCGCATGAAACGTCGCGACCCCTTGCGCGTGTGCACCTGGCCTTGCCGCAGCGTGGCATGGATGAAGCCGTTGCTGAGCCGATGGCCACGCATCGTGCTGTCGTAGTCTCCTTCAACGGAGAAGCTGGCCACCTGCGGATAGTACATGACCTCACGCACGTGGCCGTTGTAACCGGCCCCCGTGTTGCTCGCCGTGAACTCGCACGGCAAAGCTGTCGATGTCGACCGTGCGCGGTTGACGGCCCGACCTCTGGCACCGCGCGTGCTCCGCAGATGGCGATGAGTCCAATCGAACAGCGCGTGCCGCACCGCCTCGCGGTTTTGGGGAGCCTTGGCCAGCCAGGCGAGCAACCGCGACTGCGTCGGCTGGCTGGCTAGTCGTTCTTCGAGAACGCCTTGGCCCGGTCGGTCCCAGGCGGCCATTCGTAGAGCCGGGTCGTGGGCCAGGCGGTCCAAGTCGTCCTGGTTCTCCTCGCCCATCGCGAGTGCGTACATCCGCTCCCGCAGCAGTTCGACGGCCGTATAGCGAATCCGATTGGGATCGCGCGGATCAACCAGCTGCGAGGCCAGAGATTCCACCAGCCCAAGCTTGTGATCCAGCTCCCGCAGGAGCACCGCTCCGGCATGCGAAGTGATCCGCTGCTGCGAAGTTTCCACCTTCACCGACCGATTGAACTCCGGCTCAAACAGAGTACCCTGAGCTTCACCCATTGCGTGATCCTTCCGCGTCCAAGGGACCTTTCCATCTACCCTATGAAACCCAGGAAATCACGCAATGGTTTCAAAAATCTTCTACCGGCGCGGTGAATAATCCGGGTTTAACTGTCTACGAATCGGCCTCGGCTCGCCATGTTACGTTGCGTCTGTCGATGAACAATTGGGACAATTGTTCTACAATGACTTGATTGAGAGTCAGAAATGATTGTCACGGCGTTACAATGTCGCCCTTTGTGCTTTCGACGATAGCGAACAGTTCTTTTTGCTCGGCGGCGGGAACGTCAAACTTGTCGAGCGTGTCTTGGAAGTCCTTGAGAAACACTTGCCACTCTTGTTCGGCAATGTCCAGATGTTCGTGCGAGTCCTTCATCGTCTTGCCGCTGTACTTCTGAGGACCACCTGTCGCCCAGCAAACCATTTCCGTGACGAGGTACTTGAACCCAGCCTTGGAAACCCGATGATGGGCCTCGTCTACCTTAGGATTCGCATTCAGCAGCGGGTTGTCCATGATGCGGTCGATGAAGTCATCGACGACCGCAGCGATGCTGTAGACACCGCCGAGGCGGTCGTAAAGCGTGTTCTCAGTCATTCAATATCTCCATAGACGTTTCGTCACACCGCTGGGTTCCAACCACTGCGCCAAGACCTTCCATTCGACCGCATCCATCAGGGAGAGGATCTCCTGCCTGTGAACTGTCTGCGAATTGGCCTCGGCACGCCATGTTCCGTTGCGTCTGTCGATGAACAATTGGAACAATTGTTCTACAATGCCAGACTTCGACTCGACAAGTCCGCCAGATAGCCTTCGTGATCCAGCATCACCAGGTCCATCAGGCCGTTCGCATTCTCTTCGCTAGAAAATTGACTCAATGGAACGGGTTTCTCTCCTATAAGGTAACTAACTTACTCTCCGATCAAACTCAATGTTGCCTCGGGTACTCACCTCACACCAAAGCGAGAACTTCCATGTATGACAACACGGACGAACAGGCGGCGACTTTGCTTGCCGGGGCCATGGAGCAGACCGAGGCGTACTATCGGGAGCGGGGAATCTTTGGCGACCGGTTTGGGTTTGGCAACCGGCCTGCGATTGTGGTGATCGATTTTGCCTATGGCTGGACTGACCCTGCCTACGCAGGCGGGACCGATCGGCTCGATCCTCCGATTGCCGCCACTCAGCGCTTGCTGGACGCCGGTAGAAAGCGGAGCGTGCCGATTGTTTACACCACCAGTCCCTATCGGCCAGTGGGCAGCGACCCGATGTTCAAGTCGGCCGCTGACGCCTCGGCCGGATTCCGCCTGTGGGACGAGCGGGCCTGTCAGATCGACGACCGTGTCGCCCCGGCGACTGGCGAGTTGTTGATCGAGAAGGAGAACGCCAGCGCGTTCTTCGGCACGCACCTGATTTCCTACCTGGTGCATCATCAGATCGACACGCTACTAATCACCGGTTGCAGTACCAGTGCCTGCGTCCGCAGCACCGCGACCGACGCGAAAAGCTACCGCCTTCGCCCAATCATCGTCCGCGACTGCGTCGGTGACCGATCAGCCGCAGCTCACGTCTGGACTCTCTTTGATATCGAAGCCCGCTTCGCCGATGTGGTCACGCTCGAAGAGACGCTGGACTATTTGACAGGGGTTGGGAAGTAGGGATTGAAAGCGCGGAACTGAGCCGCGTCGTCATTGTCGGCTCGTACTGCACCATCAGGCGAGTTCTAGACCTGGCAGCGTGCCAGTACCGGTTGCAAAACGTTCGTCCTCAATGCCAAATCGTTGGAGCATGGAAACGTAGAGCCGACACAAGGGCATATTGTTGACCGAGTCGAAAGCGATGTGCTGGCCGTGCTGGAAACCACCTCCGGCGAGAATAATCGGCAGGTTCTTGCAGTTGTGGCTGGAAGCATTTCCCATGGCCGCTCCGATCAACGTCGCCGTGCGGTCTAAGACCGTTTCGTCTCCTTCTTTCGTCGAACGGAGCTTGTTCAGGAATCCGCCTAGGGCTTGCACTTGTTGCATCTGCACGATCTTGAGCTGCCCTAACTTCTCTGGGTCTTGTCCATGGTGCGAGAGTCCGTGGAAACCGATCGAGATTCCGGGGATCGGCTGAACTCGGCTCGATCCGCTGACATACAAACTGACGAAACGCGTGGAATCCGTTTGAATGGCGAGGGCCACGAGATCAAGCATGAGCTTGAATCGGGTCACGTCATCGTTGGGATCGGCCACGTCTTGTGGAGGAGCGTAGTCGACGCTGGGCTTAGGCTTTGTTGCCCATTCTTGCCCTTTCACCAATTGCAATTCCACCTCGCGCAGGGCTGTAAAATATTGCTCAAGTCGCTGGCGATCCGCCGCGCTGGCCTTCGCCTGAAGTCGCTTTGCAGGAGCGAGCACCGTGTCCATGATGCTCCGGCCATCCTCGAGTCGGCGCAGCTGTTCATCGACTTGAGCGGCATTTCCGTTGGTGAATAGTTTTGTGAAGAGTCTCGATGGTTTGGACTCGGAGGGGATCTGCACGCCAGCGCGGGTGTACGAAATACTACCGCTGCGAGTGCTGAGCGCCAGGTACGAAAAACGTGTCGACGGCTTGAGTTTCTCGACCATCAACTGATCGAGCGAGACCGAGTTCCGAAAACTCGAACCGCCAGGATTGCGAGCCGCGGTCAGGAAGCAGGCGTCCGACTCGTGACCTAGCGTCACTTCGGGGTGGGAGGTACCGCTGACCAGGGTGAAGTGGCCGGCGAGGTCCTTTCCCAACGCTGCGAGATAGGGAGTCGTCTCGAAGTCTCGCCCCGCCCGCTCAGGAAAAAGGTTCGGGGCATGCAGCCCGTAGGCGAGGCAGATTGCGACCATCCGCCGCGGCGCTTCTCTGCCAAAGGACGCATGCAGTGTGCCATTGGATTCTAACAGCGGCAGCGCGAGCGAGACGCCAGCCGCCTGAAGAAACTGGCGACGAGTTTGAAAACGAACAGCCATGGAAGCGGCTCCTGTGCGAACAGCCGTAGGGCTCATGATTTACTTGTGTCGGAACGTCTTGCTTTGCACGATTGCGTGGATCATCGAGCGAAAACCGTAGTGTCTCTCTTTAACGTTGGCCAAGATTCGTTCGATTTCCGAACGGTCGGCCAGTTCCACTTCGTGGCCGGTGGCATAGACCATGAGCCGTGCGGCAAGACCGCGTGCGAATTGATCTGGATTCTCGAGCAGTAACCGCTTGAAGCCGTCGACATCGTCAAACTTGCGTCCCCCTTCGAGTTCATCCGCTGCCTCAACCGGGGCTCCGTAGTGCATCCAAGTGGTGTGGCCACGCCCAGTCGGAATCATGTTTCGTGGTCCGCTGCGTGTTGTTCGATAGATCTCTCGCCAGCCGCCGATCACGTCGAAGTTCTCCAGCGCGTTTCCTGGCGGATCAATCTTGGCATGGCACGTTGCACAACTTTCAATTTCTTTGTGTTTGGCCAACTGCTCGCGAATGGTCACCGCCCCGCGAGTATCTGGCTCGATGGCCGGCACGTCCTTGGGAGGTCTCGGTGACGGGGTGTTTAGGATGCGACTGAGTACCCAAGCCCCGCGGGTTACCGGACTGGTACTGGTGCCGTTTGCCGTCACTTTCAGAATCGCGGCCTGGGTCATCACCCCACCACGATGACTGTCTGCTGGCAACATCACTTTGCGGAAGGCATTTCCTTCAACGCCTGATATGCCGTAAAGGAACGCCAACCGTTCGTTGAGCATCGACCAATCCGAGTGCAAGAATTCGAGGACACTTCGGTCCTTGTTCAGAATCTCTTCAAAGACGAGATGGGTTTCTCGGGGCATCGAAAATTCCAGCAGGTCGTCGAAATCCGGATAGAGATTCTTGTCCGGTGTAGTCGCCTGCAAGTGCCGCAAACTGAGCCATTGGCCGGTGAAGTTGATGGTGAAGGCGGCGGCTTTGGGGTCCTTAAGCATCCGCTCCACCTGTTGCTTGAGGACCGTTGGATGGCCGAGTTCTCCCCGTGCAGCAAGCTCGGCGAGTGTGTCGTCTGGCGTACTGCTCCACAAGAAGTACGAGAGCCGGCTGGCGAGATCGAAGTCGTTCAGCTTGCCGGGCGGGGCCGCAAGATATAAGAAGTCAGGGCTGCAAAGCACCGCTGTGAGCGTGACTCGCAACGCAGCCTTGATGCTATAGCCTCGATCAAGCCGGGACTCGAGCAGAGCGAAGTAGGGCTCGAACTCTTCATCCACCACAGGCCGACGGTACGCGCGGGGGACGAACTGGCGAAGAACAAGCTGGGCGTCCAGCGCGCTGGCTTGCTCCCAATCACGCTTGCCCAACAATCGGGTCGTCGCCGGCGGTGGCCATACGTCATGGATGGGGCCATCCATTTCGACTCCATGAACGACGAGCGCCGGTTCCGTGGCGTCCGGCGGAATCTTGCCATATTGCCTTACCCTCTCGAACGGAAAAACGCGGATGGACTCTCCAGCCGCCAGCGGTATCGTCACCTCGATTGTCGTGCGCTGGTCGCGGACGTCGAACCCACCGACAAGCCGCTTCGCAGGTGCCTTGCTTCCGTAATTGCCCACGTAGATGAGTAGCGTCAAACCGTTTGGGGAGTGAACAGATTGCGCTTGAATGCGAAACCGATAGAGTCCTTCGACGGCGGTTCGGGTCGCTCGAAAGATGTAGGGCATTCCCGGACCAGGATAGGGAGTCGGGGCGAAGTCGGTGCTGCGTTGCTGTCTCTCTGGCTGGGCATCCTCGACAAAGACTGCGTCAAGTGCCGAATCGGCCGTCTCCAAATACCGTTCCAGCAACGTTGACGAAAGATCGAGCGCCACATCTACATTGTCGAAGCCGCTGGCGATGCCGTCTTCCGGCAACGTCTCGACATCGACAACCGCCCCTACCAGATCGCGGATCGAATTGGCGTATTCAACGCGATTGAGACGCCGATGACGCGTGCGTCCCTCAGCCGCGGCCTTGGTTGCCTGATGCGTCGCCAGGCCGGAAGTTACCCAACTCAGAATCGTCTGCTGCTCTGCGGCGGTCGGCTGAGGTTCGTTCTTCGGCGGCATCGTCCCGTCGCTCAACCGCTCGTAGACACTGTTCCAAGCGGCCGTGCTGTTTTCGAAGCTGGGGCCAAGTTTCGCCAGGTTTAACTCGCCGCTGGGTTCGTCCCCACGATGGCACTCGAAGCAATATTGTTTGAGCAGCGGCGCAACCGAGTCGAACGAGGGCTCCTTCGCATCAACCTGGACGAATCCAAGCACCGCGATGGCGAACACGCACATCAGGATCGAGCGTTTGAGTAGCGTAGGCATCGTCGGGAGGTCTCGTTTCTGAGTCAAACGCGGATCCAGCCAGAACAACTCGACGACTGGTTTCTGCTGGTTGATGAAAACCATCATAGCATGAACTGCCAAACGCGAACCGCAAGAACGCCGGGAGGGGCTCGGCCATTCGACGACGCTGCCGAAGGCTCTTCATTTGATTTCGATCGTCTCCGCCGCCGCGAACGTCTTGGCGAGGCGCAGCAGCCTGACGCTCAGCATGTCCGCCACATAGACAACCGGGATTTCCCACAAGTTGCTTCGGACTTGCGATTCAAGTCAGCTTGCCCACACATCACACACTACGCGTTGGCAGTTGGCACATTGGCAAGACAATAAAACTTCTACTTCCACGCGGTTTTGCTATACTGAGGAACCCTGCACCATCCATCAAGGCAACCACACCGTGTCTCGACTTGTCCTCTCCATTGCGATCTCGTTGCTGCTCACGTGGCAGGCGGCGTTGGCCGCCGAGCCGACGGCTGAAGACGTGGCTTTCTTCGAGAACAAGATCCGCCCTGTGCTGATCAAACACTGCTACGAGTGTCATGCGGCCGACTCGAAGCAACTGGGAGGCAAGCTGCAACTCGACTCGCAGGCAGGCATCCTCCGCGGAGGCGAAGCGGGGCCGGCGTTGATCGCTGGAAAGGCAGATGAGAGTTTGATCATTCAGGCGTTGCGGTACGACGGACTGGAGATGCCGCCGGAGGAACCGCTGCCGGAGTCGGTCATCAATGACTTTGTCAAGTGGATCGAGCGTGGTGCGGCCGACCCGCGCACTGCCGAATCGCTCAAACGAGCGAAGTTGGCCAAAGCCGCCAGCTCGCTTTGGTCGGTTCAGCCGGTTGAAGATCCAGAGTTGCCGCCGGTGCAAGACACAGCCTGGGCGTTTGATCCTCTCGACCGATTCGTGTTGGCGGGCATCGAAGCCGCACAGCTTCGCCCCACGAGTGATGCTGACGCCCGCACGCTCATTCGACGGCTGTCGATTGACCTGATCGGCCTGCCACCCACGTTCGAAGAGGTCGAGCAGTTCGCCGCCGACTGCCAGCAGGATCGACAACAATCCGTCGAGTACTTGGTCGACCGCTTGTTGGCCAGTCCTCAATTCGGCGAACGCTGGGGCCGGCACTGGCTGGATGTCGCCCGCTACGGCGAGTCCAACGGCAACGATGGGCTGGGGCGCAATCCGACGTTTCCGCACGCCTGGCGTTATCGCGATTATGTGATTGCCGCCCTGAATGCCGACACGCCGTACGATCGATTCCTGACCGAGCAGATCGCCGGTGACCTGCTGCCAAGCGATTCGCCAGAGTCGCGAGATCGTCAGTTGGTGGCCACTGGCATGCTGGCCATCTCGGCAAAACCAGCCAAAGCGATGAACACCAACTTCGAAATGGACGTGGTAGCCGACCAGATCGACGTGATTGGACGCGGCGTCATGGGGATTCAGCGTCGCCTGCGCGCGCTGCCACGATCACAAGTTCGATCCGATTCCGACCCGAGATTACTACGCGTTGGCCGGCATCTTCACCAGTACCGAAACGATGTGGGGCGTCGCCGGCCACGAGAGACTGACCGCTCCGGCGACCGACCTGCATGTCCTCGAAGCAGCCGCCGAAGGTCCTGCCGCCGGAGGACTTTGTCGAAACCGTCCTGACCGTCGTGTCGAGCACCGGCAAGCCGATCGAGATCCCTAAATCGAAATGGCCCCTCGGCACGCCCCTGGCAATGGGGGTCCGCGATCGGGCGAAGCCGGCCGACTGCAAGATCAACATCAAGGGCGATGCCAAGAAGCTGGGCGAAGCGGTGCCGCGCGGATTCCTTACCGCATTGAACATGCGTCGGCAGACGAATTCCAAGTCCGACCAACAACAGAGCGGTCGCCTGCAACTGGCCCATTGGCTGACCAGTCGCCGGATCATCCGCTGACCGCGCGCGTGATGGTCAATCGCATCTGGCTGCATCTGTTTGGCGAAGGGCATCGTCCGCACGCCGGATGACTTTGGCGTCTACGGCGAGCGGCCCACGCACCCCGGCTGCTCGATCATCTGGCGATGCGTTTCGTGAACGAAGGCTGGTCGATCAAACGCCTGATTCGGGCGATCGTGCTGAGTCGGACCTATCAACTCAGCAGTACCGCGGACGATGCCCTACGGACATCAGACGGGGAGAACCGACTGCTGGCCCGACACAATCGACGACGGCTGGACGCGGAATCGCTCCGGGACAGCATGCTGAAAGTCAGCGGCCAACTGGACCTGCAGACCGGCCGAGGGCTCGATCATCCGGCATCGCGATATCCTGGTGAATCTGGCTGGCAACCTGCATCAGCCCAGCAACCATCGCAGCGTTTACCTGTGCTATCTGCGCAGTTCTCCGCCGCCGGAACTCGCCGCGTTCAACCTCCCGGACTTCACCACTTCGGTCAGTCAACGCGACCGCAGCACCGTGCCAGGGCAGGCGCTCTATCTGTTCAATAGCCCCTTTGTCGTTGAGCAGGCAGAACGGCTTGCCGCGCGAGTTGATTCATCGACAACAGCCGATGAGACTCGCGAATCGCAGTGCGATCTTCCTTTATCGCGCGCGTGCTGAATGCCGGGAGCCCGATCCCAGCGGAACTCCAGACGAGCTGGCATTGGAACTGCAAGCTAGTACAACAGACGAAAACGGCCGAATTGAACTCCGAAGAGAAAGCGTGGGCCAGCCTGTGCCAGGCGTTGCTGGTCACCAACGAGTTTCGCTACGTCGATTAAACAGCTGAATCGAATTGGCTGGGATGCCGAAAGGAATGCCATGAATTACTCGCGACGCAGCATGCTTCAATCCGCCTCGTGCGGCTTTGGCTATCTCGCCCTGCAGGCTCTCTGTGGCAAGCAGTCGCGGCCGCAGCAGCCGATCGCCGCTTGTCGGCGAAGCGCACACCGCCGCTTGCGGCGCGCCAAGCGGGTGATCTTTCTGTGCATGAGCGGCGGTCCTGCTCAGATGGATACGTTCGACTACAAGCCGCAGACCGGCAAGAAACAGCATCCCGGTTCGGTGTTCAAATTCCAGCAGCACGGCGAAAGCGGCCTGTGGATTTCGGAATTGCTGCCGGAGACCGCCCGACATGCCGATCAACTTTGCGTCATCAACGGCATGCACGCCGACACCGGCATTCACGCCCAGTCGTTCCTGCAATTGCACACCGGCGAGCGGCTGCGCCAGCGGCCGAGCCTGGGCTCGTGGATCACGTACGGCCTGGGGACCGAGAATCAGAATCTGCCCGGCTTCATCAGCCTCAACACGTCGAAGAGTTCGGTCTACTCCAGTGCCTTCCTGCCCCTCGATTTACAACGGCACGCCGATTGGCGTCAACGGCGAGGACATGTCGCAGGCGACGATCAGCAACATGCCGAGCGATCATCTGCCCGCTGGCCGCCAAACGCAAGCAGCTGGATTTTGTGCAGTCGCTGAATCGCGAGCATCTGGCAGAGCGGCCCGGCGATGACAAACTGGAAAGCGTGATCCAATCGATGGAACTCGGCTTCCGCATGCAGGCCGAACGCCCGGACTGCTGGACATCAGCGACGAAACCAAAGCGACGCTGGAGCGTTATCGCGTCGGGGGCCAAAAAGAACCCGTCGGCACCTGCCGAATGTCGGACTTCGGCCGCCAGTGCCTGCTGGCGCGGCGGTTCTCAGAAGCCGGCGTGCGATTCATTGAAGTCAACCATGCAAGCTGGGATCAGCACAAGAATCACCGCCGCGACCTGAAGGCCAACTGCGAAGGCCACCGACGCGCCGATCGCCGCGTTGCTGGACGATCTGCGAACAGCGCGGCCTGCTGGAGGACACGCTGGTCGTCTGGGGCGGCGAGTTCGGTCGCCCCGGCCTGACGCCGGGCGAAAAAGACGAAACCGGCCACAACGCCCGCGGCTTCACCTTCTGGCTGGCCGGCGGTGGAGTGAAACGGGCTACGTTCACGGCAAGACCGACGCCAACCGGTGCCGGCGCGGTCGAAGGCAAAGGTTCACTTCCGCGATCTGCACGCCACGATCCTGTCTCCGTAGCCGACCGTTGTCAACGTAACGATCGACCACCACAGCCCCGAGCCAAGCCCTCGCCAGAAACCGCCACCAAAGTGTGGACGGTTTCGGTGTCGTTCGACCCAATAGATGAGTACTCCAGAGAGCAACAAGAGACCAAACAGCCCCGCGATGAGTTCCAAGAAGGTCACGGAGAAAATTCGATCGATGACGTTCATCCATCCGCTACGTTTGTCCGCGGCCACGGCAATTCCGAGCCCTGAGGTGTGAAACGGATGGGAGAAATCCATCTTTCCCTCGCGTTCCCAATTGACGGTGAGTGCCGCCGCGGCCAGATCGACATCTGCCTGTTCGACGGCGGTCAGCATCTCCTTCAGCGGCACGTCGCGAAACTCGAGCACGACCGGTTGCTCACGATCTTCGTTCAGTTCCACGACGATTTCTCGGAGCAGATCAATGGAGAGCCCGCTCCAGTTTCCCGCGTCGTCTTTAACAGAGAATGGGGGAACATGTCGTGTTGCCACCACCAATTTGTTGCCTGGCAAGATCTCAGGCTGAGCCATTGCGGACAGGGGCCAGGCGATGAACAGCAGCAAGACCGTTGTCTTCGAAAGCCAAGACATGCTTTATCTCCGAGCGTGATCAGGTGGTAGCACCCATGGCTCAGTCGCCCAAGTAGCGATAGAGCAGGTCATCCCAACTGTCGCTGGCGCGATAGCGGAGCAATGCTTCGTTGAGTGGTTTGCGAAGAGGACTACCAGGCCGCAACGCGATTGCGTATTCCTGCGTATTGAACGAAACAGGCAGGACTTGAATGGTTTCTTGAAATTGTTTGTTTGCCAGGTACTTCAGCAGCGCTTCGTCATAGACTGCGGCATCCGCCCCGCCGTCAACAATAGCCTGGAGTGCGTCGTCTGGCGTGGATCGGGTTTGAAACGTGATGCGCCGTCGCCGCAGATAGTCAGCGCTGGTACTTGATTCGACCGTCATGGGGCGGATATGCCGCAAGTCGCTGGGATGCGCGATACTGGTTTCGAGTTGCTGAACCGTCAGAACCGATGCGATGACGCCGGTCAGCAGTGAGATCAGAAGAATACTGGCGATCATCGCGCTGGCGGCCAAGATGCGGCCCCAGGTGCTGACAGGCACCACCCCTTTGTGTCCTAGCAGCAGGATCGTTGACCACCACATGCCCATCCCTAGCCCTTGGCGTCGGCTTCCGAACATGGTTTCGTTTCGTTGACGTTCGAAAATCCAGAACAGGAAACCGCAGAGCAGCACAATCCCGATCATCACGCCCACAATGATAAGCAGCCGCGCGGACACAATCCGGCGTAGCAAGGACAGGTTGCTGGTGTGATGTTCGGTGGAGACGGCGATACCGAGTCCCGTGGTAAAGTGCGGATGGCAAAACTCGGCCCGCTGGTGCCGTTCGGCAGTGACACTGATGGCGGCGACCGCTACATCGAGATTGCCTGACTCGAGTCCTAAGAAGATTTCGTCGAGCGTCCCTTCGCGAAACTCGTACTCCAGGTTGAGTTCGTCGGTCAGATGTCTCCACAGCTCGATACTGATCCCTGTCCATTGACCGTCTGGGTTTTTGAACGCGAACGGAGGGCTGTGCTTGGTGCCAACGATGAGCTTGCGCGAACGATCGAGCCCGTCACTCTCATCTCCGCAAGCCAGCGACAACGGTAAGGTGAGCCCGATCAGCGCGAGCGCAAGCAAACGCAAGGTTCGCACCCGATGAAACTCACACGCTGCCCGATGGCCGATGCGTTTTGGATAGGTCATGTTTCACCCTCGCTGGTGAGTTCGTCGCGAACGTTCTCCATGGCTTTCAACCCATCCTGGTCGAACAGGCTGACTCCAATGGCAACAATGCCTGAGACGACAAAGGCAGGCGGCAACTCAGACAATGCGGCGAAACCGTCCCCCACCCACGGCAATTGCGGCGCGACGAACTTGAACAGCGGGACGCTGGCGAATCCGGACAGCATGCCTGCCAGGCACCGCGGGCGGTCAAGCGCGACCAGAACAGCGACAGGATCATGGTCGGACAGAACGTGGCCGAGATGCCTGACCAGCCGAAAATCGCAAACCAAAAGACCGTTCGACCCGGCACCAGTGCCGCCACGGAAAAGGCGATCGCCAAGGCGCCGTGGCCGCCAGCAAGAACGTCACGGTCCTGCTTCGACCGAGCAATTGTTCGTCGGACAAGTCGGGATGGCGGACCTTCTGGTAGTAGTCGCGGACAAACGCACTGGACGCCGAGCACCAGCAGCGAGTCGACGGTCGACATGATCGCCGCCAGGACGATCGCGATGTACAAACCGACCACCCACTCGGGAACGGCGTTCGGCCACCAGCATCGGCAAAACTTGCTGGCCCCCCTGCCCAAGTCGCTCCGTCAGCGATTGCGAGGGGGTCATCAACAACGCCCGACCGACCATGCCAACCAGCACGGCGCCGGTGTCCGCCAGCAGCGTCCAAAGGATGGCGACGATCGCACCGGGGCGAATTTCTTTCACGGACCGCAGCGAGAGAAACCGCACAAAGATCTGCGGCGATCCCATGAAGCCCAGTCCGATCGCCAAGAAACCCAAGATCGTGAAAGAACGATGTCCAGACTCTGGCCATCCGGGCCCCCACAGCGAGAGCAACAACGGGTCTTGTTGCCGCGCAGTTCCGACGGCCGGTTCCACGCCACCGCCGCTCGCCAGTCCAAAAATCGGCAATGCGACCAGGCCGACCACCATCAGGCTTCCCTGAAAAACATCCGACCAGACGACCGCGACAAAGCCTCCGCTGACGATGTAAACCAGCACGACGGCAAAGCCGACGATCGCCCCGACGAAGTAGTTCCAGCCCAGGAAGCTCTCGAACGCGGTGCCGATGGCGTCGATCTGGGCACTGACATAGATCGTGACGAACACGACGAGAGTGAAGGCCGCGACCAATCGGATCTGATGACCCGTGTCGCGCAGTCGCGATTCCAGATAGTCGGGAATCGTGATCGAATCGTAGCGGTCGGTCAGCCGTTTGAAGCGTCCACACAGGAAGATCCAGGCCGCGGCCACACCGAGCACTTCTCCCAGCACGACCCACAGCGCTTGCGCGCCGACGGCCGCGCCCATGCCGGTCAATCCGATCAGAAGCCAGGCGGACTCGCCCGTCGCGCGCGACGAAAACGCCGCGGCCCAAAAGCCGAATCGTTTGCCCCCTGCATAATAATCGCGCAGATCCTTCATCCGCCGCGACGCAACCGCACCGATCAGCAGCAAGATCAGCAAGTACAGGACGATTCCGATGAGCTTCATGAGTTCGGGACTTTGAGTCAGTTCATGGACGTTGTCCCAACGATGCTGGATCTTGGTTCGCAGTTGGGACAACTGTTCTACATTGGTTCGAGTCAAAACGTGGGTGGCGTGCAGCTGCTGACGATCTCGCATTCTTCGTGCCGATGTTTCGAAACCGATGTGGCAGTCGGCTGTTGAAGTAGTAGCCGTCGCCGGGGCCGAGCACTTCGCATTGACCGCCGACGGTGATCTCGATCTGGCCGCGAACGATGACGCCGGCTTCTTCGCCTTCGTGCGACAGCATCGTCCGGTCCGGTATCGCCGCCCGGGGGCGTAGGTTTCGTGCAGGACTTGCAGCTTGCGGCCGCGCAACGTTGCCGCCGATTTGCCGCAGCACGACCGGTCCGTCGGCGATGCGAGTCATCGCTTCCGGCACGATAGAAGAACTGCGTGTCGGGCTCGAAGTCGTCGGCAAAGAACTCCGCCATCGACAAGCCGAAGAACGCCTCCAGGATCTTCTTCAGCGAGGCGACCGACGGACTGACTCGATTCTGCTCGATCATCGAAATCGCGCCGTTGGTCATCCCCGCCAAGCTTGCCAACTTGCGTTGCGACATGCCATGCACTTGCCGCAGTTTCCGGATCTTGCTTCCCGACCGCTTCCTCCGTCTTCGGCCCCCGTCTTGGTTCGTCTCGACAGAATTCTGTTTGTTTAGCATTTTAGCATTTCATCCACCAAAGTGAGTGAAAATACTGAACTTGCGGCAGATTCTAGACCAGAGTGTTTAATATATCAATCGCAGTGCGATCGTTGAGTGAACGCGGATTTTGAAATCACTCGAAGCTGGGAAACGAACCAATGGGAAACAGTGACTTGATCGCTCGCCGCGAGGCCGTCACGCCGCGTGGCATTCCGATGGTCTACGTCCGCGACCGTCGCCTCGGCCAGCGGTGCGATTGCTGGTCGATCTGGAAGGGCCGAGAAGCTGATCGATTTTGCCGGCGGCATCGGCGTCATGAACGCCGGACATTGCCAGCCAGCGGTGTCGAGGCGATTCGCGAACAAGGCGGCAAGCTGTTGCACACGTGCATTCACGTCGCCACGTACGAACCCTACATCGCGCTGTGCGAGAAGCTGGTCGAGTTGCTTCCGCATGGCGAGCGAACCAAGGTCATGCTGGTCAACTCGGGTGCCGAAGCGGTGGAGAACGCGGTCAAGATCGCCCGGCAAGCCACCAACCGGCCGCGATCATCTGCTACACCGACGGGTTTCATGGCCGCACGTTGATGGCCATGTCGTTGACTTCGAAGTATGGCTACAAGATTGGTTGCGGTCCCGTACGCGCCCGAGGTCTATCGGTTGCCGTTTCCCAATCACTATCGCTACGGCGACGGTTTGAGCGAAGCGGCCTTTGTCGAACGCGAGCTGGGTCGGTTTCGCGAATCGCTGATCAACACGGTGGCGGCGGAGCAAGTGGCGGCCGTGATTGCTGGAAGCCGGTGCAAGGCGAAGGTGGATTCGTTCCGGTGCCGCCGGCTTACTTGCAGGGACTGCGAAAACTGTGCGACGAACATGGCATCTTGCTGATCCTGGACGAAGTGCAGAGCGGTTTTTGTCGCACGGGTCGCTGGGCGGCCTACGAACACTACGGCGTCGTGCCCGATATTTCGACTTGGGCCAAGGCGATGGGCGGCGGCTTGCCGATCGGCGCGGTGATCGGCAAGGCGGACGTCATGGACGGCGCTCGGCCGGGAACGATCGGCGGCACTTACGGCGGCAATCCGGTCGCCTGCGCCGCGTCGCTGGCCACCATACGCCTCATGGAAGAATTGCAGCTTGGTCCGCGCGATGGTCATCGGCCAACGCGTGACCGATCGATTTCAGCAATTGCAACAACGTTTCCCAGATTGGATCGGCGACGTTCGCGGACTGGGTGCCATGGTGGGATGGAGCTGGTGATCGAACGGTGATCCGCAGCAACCGGCGACGGAATTGACGGAGCGAAGTGCTGAAAGCGGCTGCGTCTCGCACGCGGCCTGCTGATCCTCGGTGCCGGCATCTACGGCAACGTGATTCGATTCTTGGCGCCACTGGTGATCACCGACGAACAACTCGATCGCGGCCTCGATATCTTGCCGACGAGATCGCGAAGGCGATGCAACAAGCAAGCGGACCTTGGACGGGTCACCCAAGCTGAGGTAGCGGATTGCAACTTTCGTTCCCACGACCGACTCGGGAATAGGTTCGCTGTCGCCGATCGTCAAGATTCGGCGACGGCAGTACAACTACGAAAACCACACGCACAGCTTGGCACCCTTAGCAATCAACGAACCATCAAACAATCGGAGACAATGAATGACACCTTTTGCCATTGGCGGCCTGCAACTGACAACGTTTCGGGCCTGCGCGACAACCTGCCCTACATGCAGGCCAAGCTGGATTACTTCATGTACCTGTTCCCGTGGGTGCAGATGGTCGTGTTCAGTGAGCTGGCAGCGTACGGCCCGAACCCCGCCAAAGCCGAACCGCTTCCGGGTCCTGCGGAACGCAAGTTCCAAGATATGGCCGCCAAGCACAAGATCTGGATGGTCAACGGCTCGCTGGTCGAGTTGCTCAACGGCAAGAAATACAACACGCTGTCGGTGATCGACCCCACCGGCAAAGTCGTCGGTCGCTATCGCAAGATGTTTCCGTTCCTGCCGTACGAAGAAGGCATCGAATGCGGCAGTTCCTTCTTCGTCTTCGACGTGCCGGACGTCGGCCGCTTCGGCGTCTCGATCTGTTACGACATGTGGTTTCCCCGAGACGTCGCGGACGTTGGCCAGCATGGGTGCGGAAGTCATCCTCCACCCGACCCTGACCACCACGATCGATCGCGATGTCGAACTGTCGATCGTCCGCGCGACGGCCGCCACGAACCAGTGTTTCATGGTCGACATCAACGGTGCGGGCGATGGCGGCAACGGACGCTCGATCATTTGCGGCCCGGCGGGCGACGTGCTGCACCAGTTCGGCGCGTCGGAAGAACTGGTGCCGCTGGAAATCGATCTGGATCGAGTCCGCCGGTATCGCGAAGTCGGGCTGCGCGGACTGGGGCAGCCGCTGAAGAGTTTTCGCGATTCGGAAGTCAGTTTTCCGGTCTATGCGCCGGGCGGCAAGACGGGCGAATACCTGCAATCGCTGGGACCACTGGCGAAGCAAACGCGCGGTTCGCGGGCGGGTTTGGGATGAAACGAGCGCTGTCTGCGTGGGGAAGGACGGAGCCTCAAGACTTTCGGCTTGCGACGGGTAGAGTCGGATATGCACATTCCGTCGCGTACGTGAGCCGACCGGACTGCGCAATGCGAAACGAAAGGAATCAAGGATGCCCGGCATGAACGGAAGCCTCGCACGACTACTACAACTTGCAGAACCTCGATCCGTCGCACGTGGCGCTCTACAACGTCGGCCGCTTGCGGACCGATATCTGGCATTTCCTGCGAGACAGTGCTCGGCGTCTGCGGCGAATTCAGAACGACCCGAAGCATGCCGACGACAAGATGTGGCTGACGACTGCCTGCGGCGAAGTCTTCGATTTCTTGCGACCGATTGGAAGACTATTTTGCCTTTCCCGGCGTGCCGCCGCTTGGAACAGCTGCGTTCGAACTTCTCGAACGGGGATCTTACGATGATCTGGCGCGTCAGACGTTGCGACTGGTGCGGATGATGAACAACGGTCGTATCGTCGACTCGACCTGGCTTCGTCGCGACTGCAGGACTACGCCGATCTGCTGAACGTGGCCAAGCTCAGCGAAGAAATTCATACGCGGATTCGCCAGGAGCGACGGCTGTACTTCGAGGCCTTGGTCGTCGACGACTTTCGCGCATCGAGGCCAAGGAACTGCGACGCAAGCTGCGCAGATCTGCGGCGTCGGACGACCGTTTTCTGTACGAAGCCGTTGTCGCTACCACGTTCGAGGACGCGCTGATCGCGGTCTTGCTGAATCCGAACATTCAAAGTTGCCTGATCCGCTACAGCTTTCCGTACCGGACTTCGAAGCGGCTCAAACTACTCGACGAGATCTACACGATCTGGGACTCGATCCGCCGGAAATGGAGTCGCTCAGCGGCACCGAACGCAGTCTGTACTTGGGCAGCATGTTGAAGGCTCTGCGACCGGAACTTGATATCTTTATGGTCACGGATGCTCCGGTCGAAGACGTTGTGGGCGGACCGAGCCGCGACTTTCGCCGCATCTTCTATCTGCAAGAGAACTACCGTGAGGTGCATCTGAGTGTGTTGAAGGGTATCCACGAGCGGTTCGAAACGCCGTTCTTCAACGCACTGCGCCGATACAGCCAAAAACCGACGGGCATGTTTCACGCCTTGCCGATTTCTCATTCGGCGACCATCAACCAAGTCGCATTGGATTCGCGATCTGGGCCAGTTCTACGGTCACAACATTTTCGAGGCGGAAACGTCGGCGACCACCGGCGGACTCGATTCGCTGCTGCAACCGCACGGATCTCTTGCGCGAAGCACAAGAACTTTCGGCGCGCGCGTTCGGATCTCGGCGGACGTACTTCGTCACCAACGGCACATCGACCGCCAACAAGATCGTGATGCAGGCCCTTATTCGCCCCGGTGACATCGTGCTGCTTGCCCATGATTGCCACAAGTCGCATCCGTACGCAGTGATTCTTGCCGGTGCGATGCCGGTATATCTCGATGCTTATCCGCTCACTGAATACTCGATGTATGGCGGCGTGCCGCTGGTCGAGATCAAAGCGCCGACTGCTGGAGTTGAAGCGGGCCGGCAAACTGGATCGCGTCCGCATGTTGCTGTTGACCAATATCACCTTCGACGGCATCGCCTACGATCCGGTGCGGATCATGGAAGAAGTGCTGGCGATCAAGCCGGACATGATCTTCTTGTGGGACGAAGCCTGGTGTGCCTACGCGCGATTCGCCCCGGTCCTGCGGCGTCGCACCGCGATGTGGTCCGCAGCTTATTTGCGCAAGCGATTCGCCAGCTGAGGAATATCGCCGCGAGTACGACAGTGGCGAGCCGAATTCGACGCGCTGCCGATCCCGACGACGACGCCACCTGGCTGGATCACGACGCTTGATGCCCGATCCGGATCTGGCCCGTGTGCGCGTCTACGCCACGCAGTCGACGCACAAGACGCTGACCGCCCTGCGCCAGGGCTCGATGATCCACGTGTACGATCAGGACTTCGCGGACCACGCCAAGGAACGCCTTCAACGAAGCCTACATGACGCACACGTCGACGTCGCCGAACTACCAGATTCTTGCGACGCTCGATGTGGGCCGCCGTCAGGTCGAATTGGAGGGCTATGACTTCGTTGCCAAGAGCATCACGCTGGCCATGATGCTTCGCGAACGGATCACAGTCCGACCCGCTGATTGGCAAAGTACTTTCGCGTGCTGGCCCGGAAGACATGATCCCGGCCGAACACCGTCCATCGGGCCTCGAGTCGTACTACGACCCGGAGAAGGGCTGGGGCCGCATGGATCTGGCGGCGCAACAAGACGAGTTCGTCTTGGACCCGACTCGGATCACACTGCATGTTGGCCGCACGGGCATGGACGGCGACACGTTCAAGAAACTGCTGATGGACAAGTACGACATTCAGATCAACAAGACTTCGCGCAATACCGTGCTGTTCATGATCCACATCGGCATGACGCGCGGCACGATCGCCCATCTGGTCAATGTGCTGACGCAGATCGCCCGCGATCTGGACGACAAGCTCGACCGCTGGAGCGAGGTCGAACTCGATCTGTTCGAGCAGCAAGTCAAAGCAGTTGACCGAAGACCTGCCGCCGCTGCCGAACTTCAGCCGTTTTCATCCGACGTTTCGCCCGACGCTCGACAGCACGACTCCCGAAGGCGACATGCGTCGGGCGTTCTTTTTGGCCTACGACGAAACGCAAGTGTGAATACCTGAAGCTGGATGACGGTTCGCTGCTGGCGGAAGTCGATTCGGAACGCGAAGTCGTGTCGGCCGCCTTTATTACGCCTTATCCGCCCGGATTTCCGGTTCTGGCACCAGGCCAAGTCATCACGCGCGAGATCGTTGAATATTTGATGGCGTTGGATGTCAAAGAGATTCACGGTTACGAACCGGCCTTCGGCCCCGCGTCTTTACGGCGACGGCCGTCGCCGCCGAAGAAGGTCGAATCAACGGCCATCCCAAAACTTACTGCCAAAGACTGAACAAAAGAAGGAGCTTCCCAATGACCCAAGTTGCAACACCGACCAAACGCACGCTGCGCGGACTTTCCGATATCCGGTTGTTCTTTCATCGCAACGAGACGCCGATCTACTTCGTCAGTGCCACAAACTTCAACCTAATCGGCATCGACGAATGGGTGCGGAATTTCAAGTGCATCAACTACATCGATTGCTTCGACGGCCAGCATCCCAATGTCATTGGTGCCGTCCGAGATTCCTCATAAGCCGTTCACGAGCATCGAGGACATCAACAACTACTTGCTGCAAGCACAAGGAAGTCGTCGATTTCATTCGCAGCCGAGCCAAAGACGGCGAGAAGGGCAAGGCCGTGTTTCTGTTCTTCGACGAAGAGACCGAAGCGTTGTGCGAAGCAGCTCGGCCTGGAAGTCTGTTTTCCCAAAGGCCAATTTGCGGCAAGATGGTCGACGACAAGATCTCCGCGACGCGGATCGCCGACCGCGCCGGGATCGCCAGCGTGCCCAATGTGCTGGCCAAGGTCGAGAGCTACGCCCAAATGCGCGAAGCCTCGGCCAGCCTGGGCGAGCATCTTGTCATTCAAACGGCCTTTGGCGATTCGGGACATACGACCTTCTTCATCTCCAACGAAGCCGACTACAACAAGCACGCCGACGAAATCGCCAAAGAGCCCGAAGTCAAAATCATGAAACGCATCCGCTGCCGAGGCGCCGCGCAGGAAGCATGCGTCACGCGGCACGGCACGATCGTCGGACCGCTGATGACCGAACTGGTCGGCTTCAAGGAGCTGACGCCCTATCGCGGCGGTTGGTGCGGCAACGAAGTGCTGGCCGAATCGTTCTCGCACGATGTTCGCAACAAAGCCCGCGACATGACGTTCAAGTTCGGCGAGGAACTCAAAGAAGCTCGGCTATCGCGGATACTTCGAACTCGATTTCCTGCGCGATCTTGGACAGCGACGAACTGTACCTGGGCGAAGTCAACCCGCGGGTGACCGGGGCCAGCGCCATGACGAACCTGGCGGCGTTTGCCCATGCCGACGCGCCGCTGTTTCTGTTTCACCTGCTGGAATGGGCGGACGTGGATTTCGAACTGGATGTCGAGGACTTGAATGCACGCTGGTCCGATCCCGCTAACATCGACAGTTGGGGGCAGCTGGTCATTAAGCACACTGCCGATACGACGGAATTGATCACGGCGGCTCCCAAGTCAGGCATTTGGCAGATGAACGACGACGGCACGCTCAGTTACGTCCGCATGCAAACCCACCGCCGCACGGTCGGCAACGAGAAGCAAGCATTCTTCCTCCGCATCTCAAAAGAAGGCGACTACAAATATGAGGGCGCCGATCTTGGTATCTTGATTACGCCGGGTCGGTTGATGACCGAAGATTTTCAACTGAACGATCGCGCTCACGCGTGGACGAACGGTATCCTGGCACAGTATCAGTCGCGTCCTGTGACGCCGGCCGAATCGGATGTCGCCGTCGCAGGTTGCCGAAGTCGGCAACTTCAAGATGCTGTAATGGAAGTCCTCTTTCGATCGATCCAAGAGCTCACGCCCGGCGACAAATGGCAGAAGCTGTTCAAGCAATTTGGCCGAGCTATCAGGAATGGTTCTTGAAGGAGGGTGCGGACCGACGCCCGAAGTATCTTGGATTGCGAACGAGCCTTGCGGCAATACATGCCCGAGTTGCTGCCGACGTATGAGCGACTGGTCGAACTGGCCGGCGGCGGGGACTTAGAGGCTCGGTTCCTTGAGTCTGTATCGGCCGACGCCCTACCTGTCCGGCTGTTCGCAGGCGGTTTGGACGCGCGATCAGCCGCGATTGATCCGCAACTACGATTACGACCCCAACATGTGGGAAGGCGTGCTTCTGCATACTCGTGGAACGGGCGGCAAGTCATCGCGATGAGCGACTGCCTTTGGGGTGTGCTGGACGGTATAAACGACTCCGGCCTGGCCGTATCACTTGCTTTTGGTGGCCGCAAGACAGTGGGAGATGGATTTGGCATCCCACTCATACTGCGGTACATCCTCGAGTTCTGCGACACGACGATCGAAGCCGAAGAGGTTCTCCTGCGAGTCCCCAGCCACATGTCCTACAACGTCACGTTGCTGGATTCGCAAGCGGCGGCATCGCACGGTGTTCGTCGCACCCGATCGCGTGCCGATCATCACCCACAAGCACCTGGCCACGAATCATCAGGAACAAGTCGAATGGGATGAGCATGCCAATGCCACGGGCAGCGTCGATCGGGCTCATTTTCTGGCACTGCGACTGGGCGATCCGGACGAAACGGCCGAGCGATTCACGTCGCGATTTCTCGAACCGCCGTTGTACTCAACTCGTTTCGACCATGGTTGGGGGACGCTTTATACCGCCATCTATGATCCAACCGCTGGCCAGCTAACGTGCCGGTGGCCACGCTACACGTTGACGCAGGATTTTTCCAACTTCTACGAACAAGCGCTCTCGGTGCGATTTACATCAGAAGCGCAATAGAGCGAACCAACAGAAGATCGCCCGTTGCGATTCTAACGAGACAGGTCCTCGAACCAATGTAGAACCGTTGGGACAACTGTTCACCTGCCGAGGCAACCGAATCTTCACTCTTGGTTCGTGAACCGTTGCGACAACTGTTCTACAATAGCGTGATGACTACTATTTCGTTGGTCGCTGGAATACTTGACTTGTAAGTTAAGGTGTCTCACTTCATCCCTTCAGAAAAACATGGTCCCTGATGAAATACGCACTGTTCATCGCATCGCTTTGTTTTGGCATGGTGAACGTGACGCACGCTGACGAACCGGCGCTCGTGGATATCTTTGTCGGCGATGTGGGAGGTTACCATGCCTACCGGATTCCTTCGCTCATCACGACGCCGGACGGGGCGTTGGTCGTCTTCTGCGAAGCCCGCAAGACGGAGCTCTCGGACGATGGGGACATTGACCTCTTGCTGCGCCGGAGCGAAGACGGAGGTGCCACGTGGCTGGCTCCCCAGTTGGTGCTGGAAGAAGGTGGCAACGCCCGAATCAAGATTGGGAATCCCACGGCCGTGGTGGACCGCGAGTCAGGTACGATTTGGCTGGCCGTGAATCGCGACTTCCTCGACGAGCGCGGATCACGCGGTGGCGGGGCTTTGCTGTTGTTGCGGAGTGTGGACGACGGAAAGACCTGGTCCAAGCCGATCGACATCACCAAGGAAGTCAAAGACCCGAGTTGGAAGCATTACGCTTTTGGACCTGGGATCGGCATCCAAGTCACCCGCGGCCCCCGCAAGGGACGCTTGGTGGTGCCAGGCAACTACCGCCAGTCTTTCAATAAGCGCGAACCGAGTTGGTCGCATGTGCTGTACAGCGACGACCATGGCCAATCATGGCACGTCGGTGGCAAACTGGGTGACTACACGAACGAGTGCCAGGTGGTCGAAGTGCCGGCCGATGGACAATCGGCCCTGCTGTTCAACGTACGCAATCACTGGGGAAGAGCCGGTGTCCCGGAGAAATCTGGCAAGCGACTGGTGGCCCGCAGTTTGGACGGAGGTTTGACCTGGACCGACGAACGAATGGACCCGGCACTGACGGATCCACCTTGCCAGGCCAGCTTGTTCCGCTATGCATGGAAGTCCGCGGATCAGCCAAGTTGCCTGCTGTTTGCCAACCCGGCCGGTCCTGGACGAGGTCGCCTGACCATTCGCGCCAGCCTCGACGAAGGAAGCACCTGGCCTCATCAACAACTCATCTACGGCGGATCGTCTGCCTATAGCTGCATCACACGGCTATCAGACGGCAACGTAGGAGTGGTTTTCGAACGGGACGGGTACACCAAACTGACCTTCACCTCGTTTCCCATCTCCCGGCTTGTTGGAAAGTAGGCGCGCCGAGAGCTTGTCCATGTTGACGAATCAGATTGAATAGCTCTGTCTGCTACGGATCAACTTGGGTGAAATAACACGATGCAACTAACACGGTGCAATCCATGCGTTGGCTGCTCGCGGCATTGGCCGTCCTGGTTCTTTCGCTGCTGCTCAATTTGGGTCTGCTGATCTATGCCATGTACGTGGTGGTTGGCTTGCTGCTGGTGAGCCGTGTCATGACGGCGCAGTGGACCACCAGTCTCGAGGCGCACCGCGAGTGCAATCGGGATGCGGTCGAAATTGGACAGCGCGTGGCCGTGCGCGTGGTGGTGACCAACCGTGGCCGCTGGCCCATTCCGTGGGTGCTGCTGGATGATCTGCTCCCGCGCCGCACACCGAGCCGGCGTGCGCCCAGTCTCAAAGTCACTGGCAGTCGCGGAGAGTTGGCAATGCTCCGCCGAGGCGAAACCAAAACCGTGTTTTATGAACTGGAGTGCCAGCAGCGAGGGTATTTCCAGATTGGGCCGATGATGGTGGAAACCGGTGACCTGTTCGGCCTGCAGCGGCGTTACCTGGTGATGAGCGAACCTGCCTTCTTGCTGGTGTATCCTCAAGTGGTACCGCTGGAGGGGTTTGAAATCGCTTCGCGTCGGCCCATCGGCGAGGTGCTGCTGACCCACCGCTTGTTCGAAGACCCCACGCGAATCGCTGGCGTCCGATCGTACGAGCGGGGAGACCCTCTGAATCGAATTCACTGGAGAGCCACCGCTCGAACCGGCACGCTCCATAGCAAAGTGTACGAACCCTCGACGGTGGCGGGGGCAACCATCCTGCTGGACTTTCATACCTTAGGCTACGACCCCTCCCAAGAACCGGTCCGTTCGGAAATGGCCATCGTGCTGGCCGCATCGCTCGCTTCGGCGGTTTACCAAATGGGGCAGCAAGTAGGACTGATCACCAACGGCCGAGATGCGGTCGAGCGGATTCAGCCCGAAGGCTGGTC
>CALOEH010000033.1:0-21479 GCA_942492195.1 uncultured Planctomycetia bacterium
AATAATTTCATTTTGGCAACACCGCTACTACTTCTTCTTCGCTGCACGCTCAGCGGCACGTAGCAATAGCTCACGAGCCCATGCCGAGGTTGCCAGGCCGGCATCTTCTGCGGCGTTGTCCAGTTGCTCACGCTCGCCAGCGGTCAACCTGATTCGCAACGGCGTATCACTCTTCCGAGCATCCGAAAGCGGCTTTCGTCCCATCTGAATATTCTCCCGTAAATTGTGGCTACACTATTGCACCATCAGTATAGTGTAGCTACAATACCCTTAGTTGGCAATCAAGGCTACCGACTGAGGAACTTAACGATGCTCGCAACCGAAAGCCAGACCCGCACACAAACCGCCATCGTCGAAGCTGGCCAGCAACTGGCAACGCTCAACCCGAACGCTGACGAACTTCGCCAAGCTCGTGAATGGTGGAACGCTGGCTGCTGGTCGCCACGTGGTGAGGATGAGTCGATTCTTTCCGCACTGCTGGCGGCAATCGAACGGGAGCAAGCCTTTCCCGCTGACTTGATGGGCTGCGAATCAATGATGCTCGCCGGACAACGCCCGTACGAACTTCTCTAGCCTGGAGGCAGGATTATGACCGACCGCGAGTTCGTGTATCAGACCATCACCAACAGCCCGACGAGCTGGAACTACCGCGAGGACTTCGACGCCTTCTTGGAGATAACGCCAGATTCGGTGATTGACCGGGAGCGTGACACGGTTGACGTTCCCGATGAAGTCTGCACCTACCTCCGCACGTTCGGCACTGGCGAAATGGAAGTAGTCTTCGACGTTCACCACGTTGGCGAAGTTGTTGGCGAGTACCGCGAGGCGTCGTGGACCGGTCCAGCCGAATACCCTGAATACGAAGGCACCGCCACGATGCTTTCAGCAACGCTGCACGCTCCCGATGGCGAACGGTATGCAGTCCCCCAGGACATCGCCAACGAACTTTGGGCGTGCTACCGGCATCTCTTCGAGTAGGGAGCCGAACGCTCAGCGAAGAACGGAACTGTTCCGTCTTTCGCATGGATGCCATGAAGCCGTGGACGGGAGACCGCCTGCGGCTTTTCTGTTGGGCAGGTGGTTATTTTGTCACCTGAGAAGTCCCAAGTGGAGCGGTATTTAATTCGGAAGCCGTTTCCGAATCGTTCTACCGGGTTCTCTCGCAACCCGGTTGCCGGGAAGAGAAAACCCGCAGCGGAGAGGGCTGTCCCAAGGAACCAAGGGGCAGTTGTCTGGAAGGGGAGTTATTGGCGGGTCGCCAGAGAACCCGCCAATAACTCCCACGCAACCAGGCAGGACAGGTGAGATAAAAAGGAGCGAAAACATTTCGTTCCTTTTGCCGTTCGCAGGTGATTATTTTGTCACCTGCCCAGCCTGGAGGCATCAAGTCAGGTGCTTAAATTGTCACCTGGACTACCCGAAAGGTGGACACTTCCGCACTGGCGATACGAACCAGAAAAAACTTTCCGCTTCGTGCCGGTCCCGCCCCGCGTGCGAGCCTGCTATCCGAACCGCTCAGCACGTCTCTAGTGCGTCGATTCTCATTGTTCGCAACTCGGCATGATATCTACCTTTGCACGCATGCCATATATGTTTGCCTGAACACTTCATCTAAAAGCGTTCGTCTTAATCGGCGTGTTCAAGGATGCGTTTTACACCAGAATTTCAAGGGTTAAACGCACTTCGCCCTGGCTCGGGTTGTATCTGTTTTCTAAATCCGTAGGATGCCAAGTGTGCGTGACGCACATTGAGACTTCAGCACTCGGAGGAACGATATGAACACTCTGTTGACCATTGGCGAAATCGCAAGGCGACTTGGCGTAGAGCGGCACCACGTGCAGTACGTTGTACGCTCGCGAGGCATCAAGCCGATTGGCAAGGCTGCAAAGCTTCGAGTGTTCGACGAAACCGCAGTGGGCGTCATTGGTGAAGCACTCGCAGCAATCAATTCATCGCGAGGGGCAGCGTAATGACGGCACACGTACGGATACACGAGCCGCAGGACGTGGCACCAGTGCAGCAACGTTGGCTTACCGTCGCAGGGGCAGCGACCTACAGCAGCTTGAGTCAGAAGACGATTCGCCGGCTTGTCGAGGCGGGCAAACTCCACGCATACCGACCAGTGGCAGGCAGGTTGCTTGTCGACCGGGGGCAGTTGGACGCGGCAATCATGGCGTCTAAGAACGGAAGAACGCGCTCACAACAAGGCAGGCGTGGGGCGTGATTGAGAAGGGGCAGGGAACGCAGCGGGCGTTCTCCATAAATGCAAACAGCCCAGCTCTTGCGGGGCTATTAAGGACTGCTTGCGAGTTACCAAAACCAACGGAATTATACCAAATGCCAACGGAAGGCAAGCAGAAATCAGAGAAACTACCGACTATCACTGTCGGTTTCAATGAAGCCAACGTTGCCGAAGATGTAATGGCACATCTTCACAATGGTAGCGACCGCCGACGGGTCTATCAGCGTGGCGGCAAACTCGTCCACGTTACCCAAGAGCCAGACCCTTGCAGCACCATCAACGCTCCGGCGGATATGTTCCGTGTTCGCAAGCTTCCCGAGTCAATCCTGCGGGAGCGGATTAGTTCTTCGGTGCGACTCGTCGAGCCCGCCAAAGACGCAGAGAAGCAACCCAAGCGACTGCGACCGCCACGATGGCTAGTCGAAGGGATTCATCAGCGGGGCGAGTACCCGCAAAACGTCTTACGTCTTACCGGCATCGCTTGCAGTCCCACGCTTCGACCTGACGGAAGCGTTCTTCAGACTCCAGGGTATGACCGAAAAACCGGCTTGCTCTACCTGCCTGATGGCGAATTCTCGCCAATACCTCAGAAGCCGAGTCGAGCGGAAGTCAATTCCGCAATTGCCGAACTGTCTGACGTGGTGTGCGATTTCCCGTTCGCTGGTGACGCTCACTGTGCAACGTGGATTGCACTAGTGCTAACGCTCGTGGGGCGTCCAGCGATTGCTGGACCATGCCCACTGTTCGCATTCGATGCCAACACCCGAGGTTCTGGCAAGTCGCTGCTGGTAGACGCTGCCGTGACGATTGCAACTGGCGATGATGCTCCACGAACTGCGATTGCCACGTCTGACGAAGAAATGCGGAAACGGATAACGGCAGTTGCACTTGAGGCGTGGCAAGTCGTGCTGCTCGATAATGCAGCAAACGCACTCGAATACGCATCACTTGACGCAGCCTTGACCGGTACGACTTGGCGGGAGCGGCTTCTCGGAAGGAACGAGACGACCGGCACGCTCCCGCTCAACGCGGTGTGGTGTGCCACCGGGAACAACATCAGCTTTGGGGCAGATACCGCGCGGCGGGTGCTCTGTTGCCGTCTCGTATCGCCAGAGGAAAACCCAGAGGACAGGACAGGCTTTCGCCACCCGCAATTGTTGGAGTGGCTTCGCAATGACCGCCACCGGCTTGCAGTTGCCGCAGTGACGATTCTGCGTGCGTTTGCTGCTGCTGGACGCCCAGACCAAGGACTGAAACCGTGGGGCTCATACGAAGCGTGGGGCAAGCTCATACGTGGTGCCATTGTTTACGCTGGGTTGCCAGACCCGGCAGAGACTAGGCAGGAGGTTCGCAACTCCGACCGGAGCGCCGAAATACTACGACTCTTGATTGATGGGTTGGAGGAAGCTGCCGAACCGCTGTCGAGTGCCGACATTGGACGGATTCTTTCGGATACGCCGGACCCTGGGAAGCCCGACCCGTACGAAAGCCTGCGAACCGCAATTGCAGAACTCTGCCCAAATCCGACGAACGCAAAAATTGGAAGCTCGTTACGTTCTTTCAAAGGCAGGGTTTGCGGCGAAAAGCGGATTGCCACTGTAGAGATGGGAAGAAACAGAATCAACCACTGGACCGTTGAATCTACTGCGGGACATGCGGGACATGCGGGACATGAAACCAGCAACCTTACGCGCGAGAAAACGGAAAACGAAAAAGGGAACGGGCTGAAAATATGTCCCGCAAGTACCGCATGTCCCGCACCACCGAAAGCCAACCAAGGGAGAACCGCATGAAAGTAGCAGGCATCGACCCAAGCCTATCGGCAACCGCCACCACCATCATCGCTGGCGATAATCACGCCACGGTCTTGCATGGCAGTTCGCCCCATGAGCCCAGCACCGCCAACCGGATTCGTCGGTTCGTCAACCTTGCCGAACAGGTTGCATCGAGCGTCGAGGGTTGCAGTATCGTGGCGGTTGAATCGTACAGCTACGCCAGTGTGACAAGGTTAGCCGATGCTGCCGAGTATGGCGGACTTCTGCGGGCAAAGCTGTTTGACGTTGGCGTGGAAACCATCCACGAGGTTGCACCTTTGTCACTCAAGAAATGGGCGACCGGCAAAGGTGCTGGAGGCAAGGCACCGCTCATTGCCGCTATGGCACGTCGCTACGGCGTCCAGTTCGCCACCGATGACGAGTTTGATAGTTTCGCACTGGCTCAACTCTGCACGCAGTTAGCGGGGCTCTCAGAGCCTCAGACGGCATATCAAGCCGAAGTGGTTGAGAAGATTCTGGCTGGTCCAAAGCCCAAGCGGCGACGTAAAGCAGCGTGAGGACCGCTGATTCACTACCTACCCAAAGTGACACCAATAAATGCGCAAATTTGCACACTTAACCCCAAGGAATGAAACCATGTATTTCGTAATCGCGGCAACAGACGAACGCACTGCCGAGACGTTCGCGGCACCTAACTACACGGAAGCATCAGACCGGGCAGACCAACTTCTCGCAAGCCACGCCGTCCATGTGCGAATCTTCGCCCTAGACCGACTGAAAGAGACCCTAGACGTGCTCGCCGGAATTCCAGGACTGTGGCCAGAGAACCTTGCCAAGCTGCGGGAAGCTATGGTTCCGCCGACCGGTGAGTTTCGCGGGTGGACTCGCGACGGATTCGAGCCAGACGACTTTCGCGGCGTTCTGTTCGTCGAATTGGTGGAGGCGTTCTCGAACGCCTATTGCGATGGCACCATTCAAGTTTGCTCCCAACTTGAAGGCATGCTTCATCACGCTGGCGTATCGGCACTGCGAGAGTTCCGAAGCAAGGGATTATCAACTAAGCGGGACGGGTGTTGACTTGCTCCCTCAATCGAACTTGCAACCAGGTGCTTAAATTGTCACCTGCCAATAATGCTTCAATTGGTGCATTTTCCAACCGCAAACGTGTTGACTTGGCACCTTATCACCATCCAAAACGCCACGGACACAAACGACTTACGGCACATCGGACCCAAGGAAAGTATCACTCTTGCACTTCTCCAGTTCGTCCAAACCCATTGGCGATAAACGACTAGCGACCCGAAACCACCAAACCGAATTGCTCGCGTGCAACGCCCCGCGAGAGCCTTAGTCTCATAAACCTACACCAACACAAAGGAAACCAACACTATGGGCATGATCACGACACGTTCCGCCAACGTCGCTGACCCGGTCACCGTCGAGGCTGCGGCACGCGAGATGACACCCTACCTATCCGTGGCGAAGATTCTCGAATGGGCTGAAATGGGCTTGCTGACGACCTGCATCCAGAACGGCAGACGGTGCGTTTCTCAATCGCAGTTCAACAAGTTCTTGGACGGAGCCAAGGTCAAGTTCGCCAAGCGGCTAGGCGACAAGCCACCGGAACCCAAACCGGAACCGCAACCAGAACCGGAACCAGTGGACCCGCTGACGGCGGCCGGCGAACGTGCACGCGAGGTTGCCGAGTTCTCGGAGAAGATCCGCCTGAGACTTGAAACCGCCATCAAAGAAGAACGGGAGAGGCAAGAGTGGACCCGGCGAACCCACCAGCAACAACAGCAAGCCAACGCACCCAGCGGCAATCCGATGCAAGTGATGGTAAGCGACGTGTTGCCACCGACCGACAGCGAGAAGCAAGCCTTCCCATTGCTGGCGACAAGAGATAACGCACGAGCCATTGAACTGCTGGTTGCCGAGGTGCTGCAACACCGCGAGACCGTGGCGAATCTTCTGGAGCGAGTTGAAGCACTCGAAGCGGCATCGTCCGAACAGACCATCAGTTGACCACCTGGCACGTGACAAACTAAACTACTACCGGCTGAAGCCGGTAGGTTGAAGGGTCTTGTGAGCTACGGACTGAAGTCCTTCGCTCACGCTGGAGTCACGCTGAAGTTGTCACCACCATCATCCGGTTCCGTTCCATCCTGCAGACGGATGTACTCCTTGATCACCTCGTCAGTCACGTTGCCGCTGGTCGCCACAAAATAGCCGCGTGCCCACAAGTGGCGGCCCCAATACTGTTTTTCGATATGCCTAAATTCCATCATGAGCTTTCGCGAACTCTTGCCCTTGATGTACTGCATAATCTTGCTGGGAGACAGATTCGGCGGGCAGGACAGCAGCACGTGCACATGGTCGCGAGAAACGGCTCCTTGCAGGATTTCGATGTCGTGCGTACGGCAAACTTCCCTCACAATCTCACGCACCCGCTTGCCGACAGCTCCTATCAGTACTCCCTTACGATACTTCGTCACCCACACAAAGTGGTACTTGATGTCAAATCGACTGTGTGCGCTGGTACGGTAGTTCTCCATGCCAGCATTCTAGCCAAGAACCGAAGAACCTAAAGGTTTCGCCTGAAGGCGAGGGTTTTATACCCATCGTGGAGACAATAACCACCTGATCACCACCACATACCAAGGGGCAAAACAATGTCGGCACAATTCGAGATAATCATTTCGGAGCAATCCAAGCCAACGCCAACGACAACGCCAGCAGGTGAGGCTCGCCCATCATGGCGTGACCGAGGCAGAGAATCAGCAATTGCATCGCGGCCAGACCCACCCGTACCGGCATCCAGGAGTAAGCCATCGGAACCACCCACGAAGAAAGATAGATATCACACTCCGCAAGCAGCAGGCGAGCATAGAGACACCGCCAAGGGCAATAACAGTGATGGCGAGTTTCGGTCTAGTGTTCGACGGTTCGGCGTGGCGGTCGATAGATTCTCTCGCCATCGAGAACGTGGCCAAGGCGGCAATAGTGCCGCAGGACCAGACCGCAAGCAGCATGGTGCCGATGCCACGGTCAAGACTCCAGCCCAACAGAAGCCAGTTCGTCAACCGGTCGCAGCTGGCGAACGATTCCGCCCCGCGAAGCGCAAACGTCGATTCAGCGTTGGGGCCGGGCGTGTGATTGGTAAGCGAAGGACTGTTGTACGCATGGCTGCGAGGTACAAGGGACGCGCCAAGACCGCTGTTCGGCAAGGAACGCGGCGAGTCCAGGTAACTGCCGGCAGGGCGATGGGTCCAAGGGGCAGGGTTGCTGCACGCAATGTTGCCGCTGGCTTGAAGTCTACTGCTGGTGGCGGTGCGAGGATGGTTGCCGCAGGGTTGTCCAAGGTTGCGGTGGCGGCTGGTCCTGCCGCACTTGCCATCGGTGCGGTTGGCGTGGCTGCGGGTGCCGCTGCTTTCGCACTCAAAAAGGCTGGCGATAGCGTCGAGGCGTTGAACAAGAACGCGGCACAATACAACGCCGCTGCTGCGTCTGCGATGGCGAACACAGAAGTCTCGCGGATGCGGTCGGAGATGCGACGGGCTCAGCGGATTGGACCGCAAGTGGCACGGTTTGAGCGGGGGCGGTCAAATATTGAAGAGAGTTTGAGCAATGCCACAACTGAATTGATTAACGCATTGATGAAGCTCATCGAGCCATTTATGCCAGTGCTGGAAATGATGGCTAAGCACGTAGAGCTTGCTGCTACATTACTTGGCGTTGTGGTGGATGCACTGGCAATTGTCGTCAACATCCTGACGCTCGCAAAGCCGGAAACGGTTATCAAGTCCATCACTGCAATGGAGAAGAGCCTCAAGAATATTGTTGATATTGCGATGGAGGAGAAAGAGGACGGGCAGAACGACGAATTCACGCAGGAATTTTTGCGTAGCATTCAGGGCATTCGTGCAGGCAGGATTCCAGTGCCGGGCGGAGTCTAACGGCTAGACAGTCCAATCGCAATCAGGATTGCTCCCGTCACGGTTACGCCCATCGGCACTGCCGAGACTATCGAAAATGGATGGGCACCCAACAGGAACCACATTCTAGCCAGGAACAGTATTCCAGCGGCAAGAAACACTCCACCCAGAATCGACAGCGGGCGAATCGAACTTGTCTTGCGAACCTGGCGAACGCTCGTTTGCACCACATTTTGGCGCACCAGGCATCCTCAGTTGCCCCTGGCAGTGCGGGCACGAGACATCCTGCCCGGCAAGACTCGCGTCGTTTAGCAATTCACCTTGGCAGTGCGGACAAGCAATCGTGTTCATGTTCCACCCCAGGGAATCAGAGAACCAAACGAACAATCTACTAGCCTACCCGCCATCAATCCCGATTCAACAGCAATCACGAGAAACCGTTTTCCGTGAGCAGATGACGTAAAACGCACCGCACCGAAAAGACGTAAATCAAGGGCTGCAAAGGTATTGCCGAACCGCCCGAATCAAGGTAGTCTGCGAGTGTTCAAACCGTATGGAGTTCATCTGATGTTATGCCACCGAAGCCCAAGACTGGGCGTGTGTCGTACCGTTCAAGCATCGACCCGGAAAGCCGGCGAGCGAGACGGTACGGGGTTCCATACGGGCCCGAACAACGCATGCCTAGTCTTGGGCTTCGTTCTGCGCGGACATCAAATGGACAGACGCCCCGGCGTGGCTCTCCACGCAATGGGGGTCATGCTGCGGGCGTTCTTTTGCCTGCGATGTTCGCCAACCTCTCGAAAGGGGTTCTCTCATGGCGACTCTCTTTGTAATCGACGGCGGCAACACCATTTCCCAACGCAAGTTCGACACGCCCAAGGAACGGGACGCGATGGTTGAGACGTACAACCGCTCTGGTGGCTCGATGCGTGCGGTTCGCGGCACAAAGGCACTGGCGGCAGAGTTCGGGCGACAGGAAGCCCAGCGGCACCGTAGGGACTGCCTAGGCGAGTTGGAGCACTATCGCAGCGTGGCGGAATCTCAAGGGCTCACCGATGCCGTGGAAGCTCTCAACGTGGCGATGACTTGGCTCGAAGAGCGTGCACCAGTGACCGCAGCGGCTTGATGGGTCAAAGTTTGTCGGGCTGGGGGCGTCCCGGTTGCGTGGGTTCCGCGCGGCAGTGGGACGCCCCCTTTGGGTTGGCAGGTGACAATTTAGCCACCTGCCTTGACTCAGCGGCGAAACCGGAAAAACTACGGACAAGGTGACCAAAGGCGACACGGCAGGTGGTTATTCTTCCACCTGGATTAGCTCACTACAAACAAGCGAGGGTAAAGCGATGAGCGAACGGTTTCCAATAGTCGATGGGCTTATCGTGTCCATTCGGGGCGTTCGGGGAGAGTCAACCGAAGCGGACGTCAATAAGTTCGTTCACTGCTTCCAAGCGGTGTGGAAACAAATTCCCAAGACGGACCGGAAGCGGCTTCACGAGTTCTGGAATCAGGACGGCAAGGCAACAGCAACATGCCCCGTGATTGCGATAGGAGCCAACGCCCACATGCAAGGCATGGCGGCAGCGTGTGTCCACGGGCACGAGCTATTGTTCCAGCCTACGTGGCTGATGGCAGCGACACCCAAGCACGCGAAGAACGTGATTGCACACGAACTTGGGCACGCAATGTCTTATGCTTGCGGATGGGCTGACGTGCACCCATTGTGCGACTCAGGCGAATGCGTGGCGTGCGAGTGCCAAGCCTATTCTTACATGGCAGCGTGGGGCTTCGATCCGTTTGAAGGCATCCTGCCAAATCGGAAAAGCCTGATGGACAGGCTAACGGCGCGTAAATCGTAGCCAACCCTCGCGGCGGGCAGTCCTACGGCGTTGGTCACCTGCGGGGCTGCTCGCCTTTCTTTTCCATCAGGTGACAATTCTTCCACCTGATCACCCAAACAAGCGAGCAAGACAATGGGACGCAAACGCAAGTTAGCGGCTGGAATCTGGGAACGGGAAGGCGTCTACTACGCTCGATTCCGGGCACGTGGGCGACTGGTCCGCAAGCGGCTTTCACGCGATTACAACACCGCCTTGGAGATGTTGAACGACCTGCGGGCACGAGCGGACCGTGGCGAGTTTGGGCTACTGGACAACGACGTTTCCTTGAGCGAACTGACAAAGGAATACCTGCGGCACTGCGAGCAAACGTGCAAGCCCAAGACCGTTCAAAGCTACCGGGCATCATTGAAGCGGTTTAGCTCGATGGTTTCGGCAAAGTCGGTTGCTGGGTTGTCGTCCAGTGTCGCAACCACCTACCGAGCCGACCGGCTAAGCCAAGACAAGGTGCCTGGCAAACCCGAACGCGGCACCGTTTCACGACGAACCGTGAACAAGGAAGTTGGAGCGGTCGCCACGATGCTTGCGTGGGCAGTCAGCAACAAGAAGATTGGCACCAATCCGCTGGCGGAGGTAAAGTCACTGAAGCACGACGAGAAGCGGAAGGAACGGCGGGACTTATCAGCCGATGAAGTGGTGAGCCTGTTTGACAACTCGCCAGACTACCTCAAGCCAGTGTGGCGGATGTTCTGTTGTACTGGCATCCGCAAAGGCGAACTGGTGGCGATGTTGTTTGATGATGTCGACTGGGAGCGTGGTTGCGTGACGGTTCGAGCATCCACGGCAAAGAATCACAAGTCACGAGAGATTCCCTTGGATGACATCTTACTCGCCACGCTGGCCGAACTGCGGGAGCAAGCCCAGCACCGCCAACCACACAAGCGGCATCCGGGCAAGTTCTCGCGTGAGCATGTTTTCGTTACCAACGCCAACACACCTTGGTACAATAACCTGCTGACTCGGTTTTACACCGTTTGCCGTCGTGCCGGCATCGAGGGTGCATACCCTGGCGGGAGCGTTGATATCCACGCCCTGCGAGGGACGTTCACAAGCTTGACGCTGGACAGCGGAGCGAACCCGAAAGCCATCCAGGCGATTCTGGGACACTCATCGTTGGGATTGACCATGAGCGTGTACGCGAAAGCCACCGAACGGGGCAAACGGGACGCAATTAACGCCCTGCCGTTCGCTTCCGTGAAGACTCCCGAACACGTGATAAAGTTGCCAAAAAGGCACAAGGTGAGCACAAACGAAAAAACGCCGACGCAAACCTTTGGTATCAATAGCCTTGCGTAGACAAGGCTAGGATTCCTAATCCGAAGGTCAGTGGTTCGAATCCACTCGGGGATACTTTCATAATCCTTTGAAGTCAAAGGACTTGAGCTGATTGCACCGCCTTGGTAGGCGGGCAAAAAGGTTCACCACGTACCGGTTTAATACCGGTCCAACCTTGGAGCCCGTTCCATGCCTAGACGCCCGCGTGTGCCCCGCCAGCCCTCTTATCGACTCCACAAACCAAGTGGCCAAGCCGTCGTCACGATTGACGGCAAAGATTGTTACCTGGGGCCACACGACTCCCCCGAGAGCCACCGAGAGTACGCGGAGTGGATATCCAAGTGGCGGCAACGCCAGGGGGCCCCATCGACGTGGCCGAATCGTTCGAGAGCTTGTCGGTGAACGAGCTGATTGAAAAATGCTGGAAGCAGCATTTCGAGCCCTTCTATTCCAAAGAGGGGGAGTGGACAACCGAAGCGGCCAACTTGTTGACCGTACTGAAGACGGTCAGCGAACTCTATGGCATGTCGCCGGCAAAAAGCTTCGGACCGCGCAAGCTTAAGGACATCCGGCGATACATGATCGACGTGCAGGATCTGGCACGTACCGAGATCAACAAGCGCATCGGCCGAATCAAGAGAGTCTTCAAGTTCGCGGTGTCGGAAGAGATGATCCCCCCGAGTGTCTACCAGGGTTTGCAGACGGTATCTGGCTTGCGACGGGGTGAGCACGGCGTTCGTGAGTCCAAGCGAGTAAAGCCTGTTCCCGATCTTTGGGTCTGTCTCACGCTGCCGTTCGTTTCGCGGTACGCCTCCAATCTCCGCGACCCCGTCGCACGAGAAAGTAGCCTAGCACGGCGAACACGGGGACGGCCAGGAGATGGGTGAAGCAGCTGACCGGTTCGCGAATACCGGGAAGGGGAGTACGTCGATGTTATCCATGCAACAAGCCAAGTCCGGTTACGTTCGTTTGCGCGAAATAGTGCGCACGCTTACTTCCGATGAGTCTACCAATCTGAGCCACGACCGAAGGCCCTAAGAGGCATCGCTAATGATGTGAACTACGAAAGCTCGACGCCCGTCGACTCACTTAGGCGGACAGCTGACTCGAACGTGCAAGAGGTATGCCTTGTTTGCTTTCTCATTGCGATGGATGAGGCGCTCGGGGGTTTGCAGACAGCCCTACCTGGGGCACCAGATCGCTGCGGCATGTGTTTTGCTGCTAGAGTTCCCTTTCCGTAGTTAGGGAACAAGGACGAAGCCGCTTGGTCGATCCCGAAGGGCGAGATCGAACCGGACGAGGATTTTCTGGCAGCGGCCCAACGTGAGTTTGAGGAAGAAACCAGCTTTAAGCCATCAGGCCCTTTCACTGCATTGACCGCCGTGAAGCAGAAAGGCTGGAAGATCGTTCACGCTTGAACAGTGCAAAGCGACTTTGACCCTGACTCAATCGTCAGCAACACGTTCACGATGGAGTGGTCTCCGAAGTCCGGTCGGCAGGTCGAATTCCCAGAGATCGACAGGGCTGAGTTCTTTGATCTCCATACCGCAAGAACCAAGATCAATTCAGCCCAGGCGAGTTTGATCGATGAGCTTGAGCGGCTGGTCAGTGATAGAATTGAAGGCTCACACGAGCCGCACGTTGGACAGTGATCGTGGCGTCTTAACTTGTCGCTTCTATCGCCAATGCTGATTCGACGGCGCTCTTCATTGCCGCAGCCGAATGTTGACCAAATCTCTTCTGCACTCGTCGCACGTAGAAATAGCCAAGCCGAGACAAGAGTTGCTGTGGTCGAGAAAAGGCGAGGATGTCGTACCACACAGTTTCGTTTTCATCCATCTCAATCAAGAATCTCTCCTCGCCAGAACCGGCATGGTCGGGTAGTGTGCCGTAGGCGAAGCCAAATTTCTCTTGCTCAATCTCCTCGTCAATCACGTACACGATACGGCAGGCATTGAGCCACCACAGTCCGAGGGATCGTGCCAAGATTGCCACCACTTCTCCCTCTCGGAGCGGAGTGTTTGCAGGCCATGCTTCCAGCCATCCCAGCCGAAACTGCTGCCAGCCTTCCAGTGCTGACTTCGCAGCAGCAAAGACCTCTTTCCCCTTGCCAAGATTGACCCTCGTCTGATCCACCACGTAACCAGGAGGCGGCTTGCTGGCCGTCGCTCCGACACCTTGGTACGTGAAATCAAGTTCACGCTGATGGTTCAGGAAGCGCTGGATTGCTTCGGGCGTGGGCTTACGCAACAGCATCTTGGTCCTCGTGTAGGTCGTCGTGGGCCGGTATTCTATCAGTATCAGTTGCCATTGGCAGTTTCGCTCTGCCTTCAATCGCATTTGCTGCCGGGTGATAAACCGGATGAGGCTGAGACGATGCCCGAATCAGACGCACAACCGGAGAAATCACAACAGGATCATCCTATGGTTCTGCTGACCGGGGCCACCGGCTACATCGGCAGTCGCCTGCTGCCTCTCCTAGAGCAGCGAGACGTGCGAGTTCGATGCCTTGCTCGCAAGCCGGAAAAGCTGCAACCGCAGGTCGCTAAGATGACCGAGGTCGTCAAGGGCGACGTGCTGGAGCGGCCAACCCTCGACGAGGCGCTCTCAGGCGTCACGACTGCTTATTATCTCGTTCACTTGATGGCATCCTCGGCCAATTTTGAGAAACAGGACCGAGAAGCAGCCAAGAATTTTGGAGCGGCTGCGAAGGAGGCCGGTGTCCAAAGAATCATCTACATGGGCGGCCTGGGTGAGGAGGCCGATCCCAAGTTATCGCCTCACCTGCGCAGCCGCCACGAAGTCGGAAGAATCTTGCGGGATTCAGGTGTCGAAACCATCGAGTTTCGGGCTTCTGTCGTCCTGGGTAATGGCAGCTTGTCGTTCGACTTGATCCGGTCGCTAACGAATCGTCTCCCCGTGATGATTTGTCCACGCTGGCTGGCGACTCCTACACAACCCGTCGCCGTCAACGACATGTTGGCTTACCTGTTGGCCGCATTAGACCTGCCACCGGGCGAGAGCCAAGTCTACGAGGTCGGCAGCAGCGATGTGGTCACCTACGGTCAGCTAATCCAAGAGTACGCTCGACAACAAGGACTGCAACGGTGGCTCATCTCGGTGCCGTTGTTGACGCCTTACCTGTCGAGCCTCTGGCTGGGGCTGGTCACACCGACAAGTGCCGAAGTCGGTCGTCACTTGATTGAAGGCTTGAAGAACCCAACCATCGTCCGAGACAAGAAGGCGCTCGAAGTCTTTTCCATTCGTCCAGTGGGTATCAAGGAGGCAATGAAGCAAGCACTTGAAAAAGCAGAACAAGCAGAGGCCAAGTGATGAATGACAAACGACTGCGAATCTACCTGGACGATCACTTGGCCTTGATGGTGGCCGAGGTCGAACTCATTGGCCGTTGTTGGTGGAGCAATCGAGGCACGTCGTTGGGCGAGTTCTTGCAAAAACTTGAGAACGAAGTGAAGGCTCAGAAGTCTATCGCTAGGGACATCATCCATCGCATCGGTGGAAAGGAAGGCATCGAAAGCAAAGCCAAGCAGAGCGGCGCTTGGTTTGCGGAAAAGCTCGGCAGGTTCAAACTCAACGATTCTCTCCTGAGCTACTCGGAGCTGAGCCGTGTCGTGGAACTTGAGACAATGGCCGCTGCCGCCCAGGAACGAATTGCATGTTGGGACAATTTCGATGCCGTGGCTAGCAAAGATTCACGACTCGACGGCATCACGTTTTCATTCTTCCGGGACCAATCGCAGCAGCATCTCGATGAGTTGAATACTCGGAGACGGTTTGCAGCGGCAGAGGCGTTTTCTGGTGATCCGTGAGTAGTGACAGGCCGCTTGCGGTGGTCGAACAAGCAAGGTCAACGCTCTTGGATGGCTGGGCCATCCATTTGAGTTTAAGCGGTGAATGGGTATGGAATCTTTGGGGATTTGATTGCGTGGATGTTTAGTACAGCAAAGGCAAGAAGACGAAGAAGGTCAGGATTGGAACCGATGATCCGGTTGGCTTGGCAGCGTTCTTGAATGAGCGAATTGCGCAGAAAGCAACATGAATTTCACGCTCGAACTCCTCCCAGACACATTCGCTATCTGCCGAATCGACATCGACGTAGCCGTTCCCGATTGGGCGAGCGGCGATTTCGTTTCGATCACTCGCACTACCGACGAGCTTTCAATCGTCTGCGATCAGGAGAGGGTACCTCAAGACGTGAAAACCGAATGGGACTGGCGGTGTTTTCGAGTTGCTGGGAAACTCGACTTTTCGATGGTTGGAGTGATTGCCACGCTCACGAATATCCTGGCCGATGCGGGTATCAGCGTGTTTGTCATGTCCACGTTTGATACGGACTACTTTCTTGTGCGAGCGGTTGATCTGGATCGAACAGGCGAGGCGTTGGGAAAAGCTGGGCATGCCGTGCAGAACCAGTAGGGCGATTCCCACGAACTGGGAACTTTTTGGCCGTGTTGTTCGTCTTAATCGAGGAGCCTTGTTGCGATTCGTTATCTGGAGTCCAAGATGCCTGTACGCTTTGTCGCTGCCCTCTGTCTAACGGCGATTCTGTCCTCCGTGACCTTCGCTGCCGACAAGAGGCCCGCCGCCGATAACTCGGCCCAAGTCCAAGCCAAGATCGTTTATGGCGCTGCTGCGGAACAGCAACAGCGTGCCGACATCGACCTCTGGATCAGTGAAGCTGTAGCCAAAAAGATCGTTCTTTTTTGGCCCAACCGCAGACCGGCTGGATCGTCCTTACGGGTGAGAGCAAGCGACTCCACTCGGGCAACGGCTTCTACATCGACGGCAAGGTATCTGACCAATCCACGATAGCGCAAAAGTGGAGCCGCAGGTGGGGCAGGAACCTGCGGCTCGGTGTCCGATTCGGGGCAGTGAACCGAACAAATGTATCTTAGCAAGGCGGCGGTGCTTAGGGACGATGGTCGTGTTGGTGTGTCCGGTATCTTGTGCAAGTTAACACGGTCGTTTATGCACAGTTGCTGCTCATCCCTGAGCGAAATGGCGATCTGACGTACGTGCTGGTCGATTCGCAGGTACAACATTGTCGTGGTTCACCTGTCGTGGTAGGGATAAAAGACATGGTGACCCGCCGGCGTCACGAACCTCTCCCGGTCATGCCGCAGGCCGAAAGTCGGGCGACGTTGGCCTGTCCGGATCTACGGGATGATCCAGTACAGCAATGCCGAACTCGCCCGGCGCGAAATTGAGCAACACAACGCAGTTAGCCGGCGCAATTTGGCCGAATCGCCAGTTCAGCCGTTGCCAGAATGTGAGGGTGTTCGACCAATTGGAAATCGCCGCGCGGAGCCTCACTACGCCGGCATGTTTCTCGTCGTGAATGCCCCCTAGAATCTCCACTGCGCCGGAAGGACGTCCCCCCAGTAGCAGGGCGGTGGCGAAGTTCAGTTTGTAGCTGATCGGCACGTCAGGCCGCATCCAGGTGCAGCCTGGAGCAAGAACCAAATCCCGCAGCACAGCAATGGCTTGCTCGTATCTTCCCAGCCGCATTAGGCAGACACTCAATACATTGCGACACTCCGGGGCTCCGCCGGCACCACGCAGCAGGTTGAGTGCATTTTCCAACTGGCCAGCCTGAATGCAATGGATGGCTTTGTCCAGCATCGGGGTGCCAGTGGCTGGTGCGGGTATCTGTTGGGCAGTTTGCTTACCATTCTGCGAGGCAGCCTGGACGGTTCTGGCTTCAGGTTTGCGATGCTTTCCCATTATTGGTTCAACTCCTCTTTCGATAGATGCTCCTCGACGCGCGCAGCAGAGCGCCCATCGAGCAGTCGGGGTACGTTCGGGCAAGTGACGGTGACAGATTTGCAGGCGCAATGGCGCGAGAATCAGATCTGTAACCGCGTGTGCTGCCCAAAGAGGGAAAGAGGAGTCCCAAGCAAGACGGACAAGAACCGCTCTGCTGGGAAGGGATGCGCTACTTCCGGCATCAGCGGCAGATCGGAGCGCAAGTCGCGTGAAGAAGTCGCCCGGAGAATAGTTGACCAGGGGACGTCGCACTCCCAGCAGAACGCGAGAAGATGCCCAACCGTCAGCTGGTCCACGAGAGTGGCGACTGGCGTTTGCTGCGTGTCTGCTGGAACGTGCCAACACATGCTTCCTGCCAGCACCGTGGTGACCAGCAGCGCTGATAGCAAGGCTCTGGCAATAGCCGGAATGGCGCTTGCAGTTGGCAAGTAGCGTGAAACCAGCGGAGGCATGTAGATGGAAGATCCTTTTAAAATGAAACTGCGCCGCAGCACACCTTCCTCTTCAATCATAAATTCGCCTCGAATCTCCGGCAATGCCGGCTGGGAAGAATTATCGCCGCCAGGGCGACTCCGGCGAGAAGTGAGGGGTAACCTCGGGAGTTCTTGCTGTCTGGAGATTTGTGCCAGGGGCCATCGAACAGGCAGACGTTTGCAGCGGCAGAGGCGTTTTCAGATAACCAAAAACAGGATTAGGACGGGCAAGTACGCCATTTAGGCGGCGGGCCTCCTCCGCACATCTGCCGGGAGGGAGAATCCTTCTACATTCTCGAAGGTGAGATCACGTTCCAGGTTGACGACGAAGTGATCGTCGCCACGGCAGGCACATTCGCCAACATGCCGTTGGCGTTCTGCACAGCTTCAAGAACGAAACCGACAAGCCTCCCAGGAGTCAATACTTGCGCGCGAGTACACGGAAGGGGGAGTCGCTGACCCGGGGCGAAGATACTCAGAATATTGGCCCGCCCGCTCCCAAATCGCTTGCGTTTCGCGCCCCGTGAGGCATGTTTGTGTTGGCGCGGCCTTTTAATAGCATGTTCGAGTACGCCATGAACGGTGCAAACTCCCAGGGTTTTACGCTGGTCGAGATTCTGATCGTCGTGACCATCATGGCTATCATCTCGGGTGCCATCATCCCGTACTTCACCGATTCCACGACGGATGCCAAAGCCGGTACGGCCTTGACGAATCTCCGCACCCTGCGGTCGCAGATCGAAATGTACAAAGTCCAGCATGGCGACAATCCCCCTGCAACTCCCAAGGATTTAACCGTGCAAGACAGTGACGGTTTCGGGCCCTACATCGTGCGCATTCCGGAGAACCCACTCAATGAGCTGAACACCGTGGGGATCGCCGCTTCCAATCCACCCAAGTCATCTGATGGCAAATTCGGTTGGCAGTATCATCCGGCCAGCGGCGGGTGTGGCTTGACAGTGAAGAGTACCTGACGAGGTAGTTGCGGTATTTTCAGTCGGCTTCCGGCGTCTAGCCCGTCAGAAAAATGGGCCGCAGGTATCTGCCCCTCAGCTGCGACCCGATGATCGAGCGTCCTGAGACCATAGCCCAATGACCAAGAGCCGGTCAACGTCAGCGCAGCCTGTAGACGGTCAAACCTGGGCGCAAAAGAGGAGCCGCAGGTGGGGCAGGAACCTACGGCTCGGTGTCCGATTCGGGGCAGTGAACCGAACAGATTCATCTTAGCAAAGCGACCGGACTCGACAAGATCTTCACAAACTTTGGAGAATGGGGGCGATGTTCGTCATCGTGCGCCCAGCATCTTGTGCAAGTTGACACGGTAGTCCGCGCGCTGTTGCTGCTCCTCCTGCAGCGAAATCGTGATCTGCCGTGCATGTTGGTCGATTCCAAGATACAACATCGTCGTGGTTTTCCTGTGGAGGAAAGAATGGAAAGAAACCCATTCTCAGACTTTTACCCGGGATTTGAGGATGCATCTGGCCGTCCCAGTGTCATCTGGAACACGGCAGTTCCATAATTGCGTCACTGAATCCGACCAGTGAGGATCGCATGCCATTCACCGGACAGCCATTGGACGGGCCAATCGACCTTCCAAGTATTTTGAGGTTCGGTCTCACCAGAGGACCGGATGCTGATGCCTTGGTCTCGCGCCGGCGGCGTTGGACTTGGCGGATGTTGGATGACGTTTCATCCCGATTGGCCGGCAATTACCTCGACCTTGGCCTTGCCTCGGGCGACCGAATCGCATCGCTTATGCCGAACCGCACGGAGCTGCTGGTGCATTACCTGGCCTGCATGAAGTGCGGGCTTGTCGCGGTGCCGCTGAACTACCGTTATATGGCGCCCGAGATCGACCATGCGCTCGAAGTCTGCGCCGCGAAGATCCTGCTCGCTCACAACGAGCGCTGCGAAGACCTCGCAGCCAGTAAGGTTGTGAAGAAGTTGCCGCTCGGTCAGATCAGCTATGACGGCGACGGCCGAGTTTGCGACCCGAGTTTCGAGTCCCTGACCGATCACGAATCGACCCACGATTTCGCTCCGCCTGAGCCAGAGAGGGAATTAGACACCACTCTGAGAAACCAGTAGCTGCAAAACCTGAAGCTAAGAACGAGCCTAGCGGAACCACCTAAAAGGAGGAAGACGCTCCTGTTGAAGAAGAGCCTAAAGAAAGAAGAAACAAAATCGCTGAAAAGCCAGCTGAGGAAAAAAGTATAGGTAAGAAAATCATTGAAGATCTTACTAAAGAGACAGATAATAACGATACGAATAAACAAAACTAGGAGGTAACGTGTTAAAAACATTTCCAAAAGGTGGAGTTCATCCTCCAGAGAATAAAATTTCTTCTGGAGCAGCTATTGAACCATTAAAAATTCCTGAAGTTGTGACAATTCCAATTGCACAGCATATCGGTGCACCTTCAGCTCCTGCTGTGAAAAAGGGAGATAAAGTAAAAGTTGGTCAGTTTATCGCTACCATCTTCCGGGTTTGTATCTAGCTAATATCCACTCATCAGTTTCTGGTACTGTTACAAAAGATTGATAGTGCAATTGATACTACAGTGGGTCTAAGAAACAGGCTATCATAATTAAAGTTGATGGTGATGAATGGGATGGAAAACATCGACCGTGAGTTCGGCAAAAGAAGAAATTTCAGCAACTCACGGTGCAAAAAAAGTACTTATGGAGTCAGGCGTTGTAGGACTTGGAGGTGCAACCTTCCCTACTCATGTAAAACTAGCTGTTCCAAAAGGAAAAACAGCTGAGTACTTAGTGATCAACGCTGTTGAGTGTGAGCCTTACCTTACAGCTGACCACCAGCTGATGATGGAGAAAGGCGAAGAGATTATGGTAGGTATTATACCTTTATAGACTTTAAATGTAAATAAAGTTGAGAATAATAAACCAGATGCTATTAAGCACTTGGAAAGCATAAAGAGTAATTATCCTGGTATAGAAATACAGGCATTGAAAGTTCAGTATCCACAAGGTGGTGAAAAGCAATTGATAAAAGCTTGTATTAACCGTGAAGTACCATCGGGTGGTTTACCATTGGATGTTGGAACAGTTGTTCATAATGTGGGTACTGCTGTAGCTGTTTACGAAGCTGTGCAGAAGAATAAGCCACTTATCGATCGTGTTGTAACAATCACAGGAAAAAATCTGAAGAAGCCATCTAACTATATGGTTAGAATTGGTACTCCTGTTACTGATTTAGTTGAAGCTGCTGGTGGAATGCCAGAAGATACTGGAAAAGTAATTAATGGAGGCCCAATGATGGGTAAGGCATTAAATACTTTGGATGTACCTGTAGTTAAAGGAACATCAGGTATTCTTTTGTTCCCAGATGAAGAATCTCTTCGTCCTGCGCAGTCTAATTGTGTTCGTTGTGCAAAATGTGTTTCTGTATGTCCAATGGGATTAGAACCATATTTACTAAACAGATTAGTGCAGGTAACAAACTACGAAAGATCAGAAAATGATGCAATCATGGATTGTATGGAATGCGGATCTTGTAGTTATACTTGCCCTGCTGGTCTTCCACTGTTGGATTATATCAGATTAGGAAAAGCTAAAGTAAGTCAAATCATCAGATCAAGAAAACAATAGATATGAATAGATTTTTAAAAGTATCGCCATCGCCTCACGTTTATGAGGACACATCGGTAAAAAAGCTGATGTTTGATGTGGTTTTTGCCATGGTGCCTGGCTTTGTTGGCATCAGTCTATTTCTTTGGCATGGGAGCTATCATCATAACATTGGTTTCAGTTGTTTCCTGTTTGGCATTCGAATTTTTAATTCAAAAATATATACTAAATCAAGAACCATCAATTACTGACGGATCTGCTTTAGTAACAGGAATCTTATTAGCATTTAACCTTCCAACAAATCTTCCAATATGGATTATCATAATTGGAGCATTGGTTGCAATTGGAGTTGGTAAACTATCATTTGGTGGTTTAGGTAACAATCCTTTCAACCCTGCATTGGTTGGTCGTGTATTCTTATTAATTTCTTTCCCTGTTCAGATGACAAGCTGGCCAACTCCTACGGGATTTGCACAATCGGCTACTGATGCTGTAACAGGTGCAACTCCACTT
>CALOEH010000034.1:0-34920 GCA_942492195.1 uncultured Planctomycetia bacterium
TCTCCAGCACCAAGAGCATGATGGGGCATCTGATCGCCGCCGCCGGTGCCACCGAGTTGATCGTCTGCCTGCTGGCCATTCGCGACAACCTCCTGCCACCGACCATCAACTACGAGAACCCCGATCCTGACTGCGATCTGGACTACATTCCCAACCAGACTCGCGAAGCCAATTGCCAGAATGCCATGAGCAACAGCTTCGGTTTCGGGGGGCAGAACATCACCCTGATTGTGGGTGAGTTCAGGGAATAGCGGTGAAGCAATACGCTCCGCACCTCGACGTGTTGTTATGTGCCTATTGGGAATCATGGTTGTGCTGCTGCTCGCTGGGCCGAGCAACCGAATATGACTGTGATTTCCATTGACGACATGGGCTATGGCGATGTCGGCCTCAACAGGGCCACGCCGCGGCGTCTTTGTGCATGTCCGCCAGCGTGACCCCATCCGGGTGCAGCCCCGCTTGCTAATAGGAAACGGCACCGGGGCCATGCCATGCGATCAATCTCCGGCCTCTGCTCCCCGCTCGATTGAGGGCATCATAAGCCCAAGTCCGGTCTGCCTCTTGTAAACCCAGGTTGGCGAGCAACCTGGGCAACCCTGCGAATCGCCCGCAAATGAAAACTGCCACTTTCGATGCAAGGATCGCCACTGTTGTTTATCGTGAATTTGATGCGATGGCCGTGTGCGATCAACAACATCGATATTTCCGGCGTGCGGTGTACCGCCAACCGTTGTTTCCATTACAATTACCACAAAGACGAAACGGACGACTTCCTCACGGACACTTCTTCACAAAACATCACCAAGAACGGGCCAGAGGTAGGCGAGGCACCTAAGCCGCCGAACGGTGCGTTTTGACAATGGTCGATCATTCCAGCGGCTAGGTGATCGCTAACGTTATTTGGCAATGAAGTTCCACCCGCTAGACATATCGACCTTTAGCGACATCAACGCGACGTTCGCGTCTGCGGAGAACGCAGATACACACTCGACTGTCCTACTCGCCGCGTTTGACGGACACGCATTCAGCTCGCACGGTCAATCTTCGTTTCGCCACATTGAAGCCCTGACGGCGGGCAACATGGTCGCCATCGAACCGGATGCCGTCATCCTTGATTTCACGAATCTGAAATACGATTGGGGCGATGAAATGGCAGGCGTTCTCTTCTACTGCTCCAATCACCCGATTGAAACAGGCCTGAAAATTCCTGTCGCCGTGGTTACGTCAGACCTAAACCTCGACGGCCTTACATCACTTGTTCGCGACGAAATGCTGGAATGCACGACCGACTGGCTGTTCGCCGATCTCAATGCCGCAATCAGTTCCATACAATACAGACTGGCGGCGTCTCACGAAGCCAAATAGCAAAAATGCGCCCGAGTCGCGAAGTCGGGCGTTTTGACAATGGAGAATCTCTTGTCGCGATCCGGTGATTTTAGACGTTCGCCGCGATAACACAATGTTCAGCCTGATCCACAGATTCTGCGCCTATCCCGTTGCTATTTCCTGGGTCATCGGCGCGGGCTTTCTGACCGGCGTTTTATTGTCTCCACGATGGGTCTAAAACCCTCGCCTTCAGGCGAATCCTTTAGGTTCTTCGGTTCTCGGCGGGAATTCGGAGGCAATGGATGATTATGGGACACGCCCCCGTTTTCCGTAACGTTCAACACCGATTGCCTGGCTCGCAAGGAGAAGAGAGGCTTGTGATCTTCGAGTTCATCATGACCCAAGCGTGAGCGAAGTACTTCAGTCCGAAGCTCACAAGACCCTTCAACCTACCGGCTGCAGCCGGTAGTAGTTTATTCTTAGTCCCTGAACAGTTGGGACAACTGTTCTACAATAAACGTTTCGAGGCTCTGCCTCGTTCGTTCGACCGTTCCTCCGTTTTAGAAAGCCCATCGTGAAACGAGTCTCGCTCCTGCTTCTGGTGGCCATGTCTTTTGCGAATGTTGCGCAAGCCGAAGACCTCTCTTGTTTGACGGAAGATCAACGCGCGCAAGGCAACCTCTACGCCGCGCTGCAGCAGCAAGCCTATGCAGCGCTGGAGCGACGCGATGCGGCTTATGAGCAGCTCCGGACGCCGGACGAAATCCGTGCCTACCAGAAGAATTTGCGGGCGTTCTTCGTCAAACAACTGGGAGGCTTTCCGGAGCCCTCGCCGTTGCAAGCGCGCACGGTTCGCACGATTCAAGCCGACGGCTATCGGATTGAGAACGTGATCTTTACCAGCCAACAGGATCATCACATCACGGCTAACTTGTACCTGCCCAACGCATCCACGTCGGTCCCTGGCGTGGCGGTTTCGAGCGGACATAGCCGGAGCGCCAAGGCCGCCGACTACAACCAGCGATTCGGTATCATGATGGCTCGGCAAGGGATGGCCGCCTTGTGTTTCGATCCCATCGGGCAAGGCGAACGGTCTCAGATCCTCGGCGCGGACGCACATCCGCGATTCGACGGCACCACCACCGAACATTTTCTCGTCGGCGTTGGCTCGATTCTGGTGGGTCGAAATACCGCCCGATATCGCGTTTGGGATGCGATGAGGGCGATTGATTACCTTGCCAGTCGGCCGGAAGTGGATCCCAAGCGGATTGGATTCACCGGCTGTTCTGGCGGAGGAACCGTGACCAGCTACGTGATGGCGCTCGATGATCGGGTCGCCTGTGCCGCGCCGGCTTGTTACCTGACCACGTTCCGCCATTTGATCGAAGCGCTTGGTCCTCAGGACGCAGAGCAAAACATCTTTGGCCAGATTCAATTCGGGCTGGATCACCCTGACTACGTGCTGCTCCGGGCCCCGCGTCCCACATTGATTAGTGCCACCACAGGCGACTATTTCAGCGTTCGCGGATCATGGGAAAACTACCGTCAGGCGAAACGCGTCTACGCGCGGCTCGGCTTCCCCGAGCGCGTGGACCTGGTCGAAGTCGAAGGCAAGCATGGCGTACATCCGCAGAACCTGGCAACCATTGCCCAATGGATGCGCCGCTGGTTGCTCGAACAGGACGAACCTGTCTCTGTGGCCGAACTCAAGACCCGACCGGCTCATGAACTCCAGTGCACCGAGACGGGGCAGGTACTTACCAGCCTGCCGGGCGAGAAGAGTGTCTTCGATCTAAATACAAAGCAAGCGACGGTGCTGGCCACCGAGCGCAAACAATCTTGGAGTTCGTTGACACCTGGCGAACGGCAAGCGAAGGTTCGCGAGCGGCTGCAAGTTCGCCCAATCTCCGAGCTCAAACCTCCTGCCTGGAAAGACCTGGGACGGGTTCAGCGAGATGGCTACCACATTGACAAGCTGGTGCTGCACACCGATTCCGGAGTTCCGCTGCCCGCGTTGACGTTTCATCCCCCCACTCCTGCCGATGCCGCGTATCTCTACCTGCACGAAGACGGAAAGCTGGGAGACTCGCAAGCGGGCGGGCTGATTGAGAAACTCGTCAACGATGGATTTGCGGTCGTCAGTGTCGACCTGAGCGGACAAGGGGAGACGTCGTCTGACAAAAAGAATGATCGACTTCTGGCCGATTGGAAGAGCTACTACATGGCCTACTTGCTTGGCAAGCCATTGGTTGGGCTGCGAGTAGAAGACGCGCTCGCCGCGGCTGACTTTGTGGCCTACTACCAGAAAGATCGTAGCAGCCCTCGCAAGGTGCATTTGGTGGGTGTTGGTCAAGCAGGCATTGTGGCCTTGCACGCGGCGGCGCTAAATCCTGGGCTGTTTGCCTCCGTGACGCTGCGAGCGACGCCTCGAGATTGGACTTCTGTCGTCCGCAGCCAGGTTCCCGCCCGGCAACTTGAGAGTACCGTCCACGGGGCCCTGGAGGTTTATGATCTGCCGGACTTGGTCGCGTTGGCTGGCGAGAAGAAGGTGCGTTTCGAGCAAACCCCCTAAGACCGTATGACCACAGTTTGCCAGCAATCCTTTTGACAGGGCTGGACTGGACGCATTAACATAGTTGGATTGTTGTTGCGTGTTCCGGTCCACACCTGCCAGGCTGGGCACCGTAAGCATCCGAGAGAGCAACGTCCACCGCAGGTTGGTGGTGGGCCGTTGGTTCTTTCACCCCACCTACGTGCCTTACCTACTGAACCTACCGCAGTACTTCATCGAGGGGAATCAACGTGCGAATCGGAGTTGGCCCGCTGGTAGCGTTTGCTTGTTTGACGGCAGTTGCCTCAGGTCAGGCTCCCGCCATTACTTCCGTGCAGCCGCAGTCACTACAGCCAGGGAGTACGGAGCTTACGGTCTCCGGCACCAACCTGAGTCCGGCCACCGAGATTTGGACGAATGCCCCCGGCAAGCTCGAAGTGTCCGAACAGGGAGAGAAGGCCAACAGCCCTCTCAAGCTCAAGTGCGAACTTCCAGCAGAGACACCGCTGCAAGTGGTTGGTTTACGCGTCGCTACCGAAAACGGAGGCAGCAATCTTCATTTGTTGTTGATTGACGACCTGCCCAGCGTGGCAAGCACCGGCAAGAACACAACGCCAACAACAGCCCAAGTGGTCGAAACCCCGACGTCCGTCGATGGTGCGGCAACCTCGCGAGCTTCGCAGTATTTTGCCTTGGAGGCCAAGGCAGGTCAGAAGGTTTCGTTTGAGATCTGGGCCCGACGGTTAGGAAGCTCGCTTGATCCCGTGATGCGACTCTTGGACGAAACGGGAAGCGAGATTGCCTACAGTGATGATGAACCTGGCATCCCGGCAGATTGTCGCTTTCGTGTCACCATCCCTCATGACGGTCGCTTCGTTCTCGAAGTTCGCGACATCAACTATGCCGGAAGCGCTCTGCATCGGTATCATCTTCGCATTGGCGACTTCCCACTGGTCAACACGCCGTTTCCCTTGGCTGTCGAAGGTGGCAAGAGCGCCCATCTCTGGCTCGCGGGACCCGGCGCTGAGGACCAGGCACCGCTGGACGTCAAGGTTCCTCAAACGGCTGAATCAATCCATATCGGCAAGCCCTCTCCTGCCGGAGGGTTGGTTGCTACCGTGGCAGTGACGAATCAAACCGAATTCGTGGAACACGAGCCCAACGATTCGGCAGGTGGCGAATCCGACGGCAAGTCCAGCGCCAACCAGATCACGATCCCCTGCGGCATCAATGGTCGGTTTCAGTTGGCCGGTGACCGGGATCGATATACCTTTGCCGCTAAAAAAGGGGAGAAGTTCAGCTTTGTAGGGCAGACACGCAGCCTGGGCTCACCGGTGGACTTGCTGCTTTCGGTCACGGACGAGGCGGGCAAACAGCTCGGGCAAGCCGAAGATGCTGGTACCGACGAAGGCGTGCTGGCCTTCACCGCGCCGGCCGATGGCAACTTCGTCTTGTTGGCTGAAGACCTGCTTCGTCGCGGAGGTCCCGAGTTTGCCTACCGGGTGGCCGCTACTGAAGGTGCCAATTCGTTCGCTTTGATTGCTGAGGTAGATAAATACGACGTGCCCCAGCAAGGAGTCATGGTGGTCAAGCTCAAAGTCACCCGGCGTGGCTACACGGGCCCCATTGCCCTGCACCTGGAAGGGGCCCCCGAAGGCACCACGGTGACCGGTGAGGTTGCCGACAAGAAGGCAGACGGCGTGGCCAAGATCCACCTTCCGGATTCCATCAAACCTGGCACGATGTTCACCGCCAGACTGATTGGGACAGCCGAAGTTGCCGAAGGCCAGTCTTTCTCTGCAATTGCCGAAACCCGAGATGTGTTGCGGACGGTACTCAAAGGACTGACCTGGCCTCCCAACAACCTGAATGGCGTGTTGGCGGTGACCGCCACGCCGCCGTTCCCCAGTTTCTTTGAGCTCGCTTGCGAAACCAAAGAGTTGACGGTTCCCCGTCTGGCTGGAACCACCGGGGTCAAGATCACCACCAAACGGCTCAACAAGTTTGCGGACGCCGTGACGTTGGCAGCTGAGAAACCTCCCGCTGGTCTGACCATCAAACCCACTCCGATTGCCAAAGGCAAGAACGACGTAACGCTCGAGATCGCCGCCACGGACAAGTTGCCGCTTGGCGAGTACTCGCTGCAATTGAACGGTCAGGCAACCTTCTCAGATCAACCGCAGTCCGTGACGCTGCCGCCGATTCTGATCAAGGTGGTGGACGCGTTGGAGCTTTCTGCCGAGTTGGGTAAACCGCTGGCAGCTGGCACCAAGCAAAGCCTGCGGCTGTCCATCGTTCGCAACGCAAAACTGCCTGGTCCCGTAGAAGTGGCTTTCGCGGATGTGCCTGCTGGGGTTAAGTTCCCGGAGAAGGTGAGCATCCCGGCCGACAAGAATGAGCTTGAAGTTCTGGTCGAAGTTGCGGCCGATGCCAAACTGGACGAGAATGCCCCGCTGAAAGTTTCCGCTACCACCAAGTTCGAAAAACAAACCATCTCGGCTCAGGCCGAGGTTCCGCTGGTCGCCAAGCAAGACAAGTAAAAACCACCTCACGTCTGGCCAGCCCATTCCATCCAGGGCCTGGCCGGTAACCGCTCAATGAGGGATAGAAGGAAAACCCATGGACGCCTTGCCTCGCCGAATTTCATCGTTTGTTTACTTCGCTGCGTTCGCCTTGCTCGTTCTTGCGGGACCTGCCAGTTGGGCTCAGGCAGAAGAAACGCCGTCTGCCGACTCCGACGTGACGCTCGAGCCAATCCAACTCGGCAAGCCGCAGCGGCTTGAGGCCTTCCCGGCTGAGGTTCAATTGGACGGACCGCGCAGCGACGTGCGGATGGTCATCACTGCCCACTATGCCGATGGTCGGTCTCAAGACGTGACCAGCATTGCCAAGATCACTTCGGCGGATGCCAAAGTTGCTTCGCTAGCAGGAGAGCGTTTGGTTCAACCGCACAGCAACGGTAAGACCTCGTTGCACATTCAAGTGGGCGACAGCAAACTGGAGGTTCCCTGCGTGGTCAACCGGTTTGAACAACCGCAGCCCTATTCGTTCCAGTTCGAAACGCTGGTGGCGTTGTCCAAGCAAGGCTGCAACTCCGGTGCTTGCCACGGTTCGCCCAGCGGCAAAGGGGGATTTCGGATGTCCCTCCGCGCCTACGATGCCGTCTTGGACGAAGAGACACTGATCCGCGAAGCGTTCAATCGCCGCACCAATGTCCAAGAGCCTGAGCTGAGCCTGATTCTCCAGAAGCCGTTGATGCAAGTCGCCCACGGCGGCGGACGCAAACTCTCGGAAGAAGACGCCAGCTACGAAGTCCTTCGAGGCTGGATCTCCGAAGGTCTGAAGGTCGATCCTCCTGACGCTCCTACCTGTGTCAAGGTAGATGTGTATCCGCGAGACAGGGTCTTGAACTGGCCGGCTCACACCCAGCAGATTTCGGTGATTGCCCACTTCTCAGATGGCACGGTGCGTGACGTCACGCCTCTGGCCGTGTACTCCAGTTCGGACGAATCCGTCGCCACGGTGGATGACCACGGCATGGTTGTGGCTAGCAGTCGCGGAGAGACAGCCATCTTGGTTCGTTATCTGGAGAAGATGGAAACCTCCTACTTGATGTTCTTGCGAGACGTGCCTGGCTTTGCCTGGAACAATCCCGAGACCCGCAACTACGTGGACGAGGCGGTTTTTTCGAAACTCCAGACGCTGCAGATCTTGCCTTCGGAACCATGCAGTGACAGTGAATTCCTCCGACGCGTGTATCTTGATACGCTCGGAATTCTACCCAGCGTGGCTGAGACCGAAGCCTTTCTGCAGAACGAGTCCCCCGCCAAGAGGGCGGAGCTAATTGACGAACTTCTCGAACGTCCGCAATTCGCCGACTATTGGGGACTCAAATGGGCGGACCTGCTGCGGGTGAACAACAAGAACCTGACCGCCGCAGGCGTGAATAAGTTCCATCGGTGGATCGTTGCTGCGATTCGCGACAACGTGCCGTACGACCAGTTTGTGGCCGAACTGCTCACCTCGCAGGGGAGCACGTTCGACAACCCGCCGGCCAACTACTTCCGCGCGGCGAGCGACACCAACGACTGTGTAGAAACCACCAGCCAGATTTTTCTCGGCATTCGCATCCAATGTGCCAAATGCCACAACCACCCGTTCGAACGCTGGACCCAAGACAACTACTACGGGATTGGGGCGTTCTTCAACCGTATCCAACGCAAGAAGACCGCCTCGCCCGACGAGATGTTCGTGTTCATGGGTCGTACTGGTGAAGTGACCCAACCCCGTACCGGCGAACAGATGAAGCCTTGGCTGCCGCTGATGGGGTCGGTGGATGCTCCTGGCGATGATGACCGCCGCCAGATCTTTGTCGAGTGGCTCCAACGCAAAGACAATCCGCTCTTTGCTCAGGCGGCTGTGAACCGCATCTGGGGACATGTGATGGGGCGCGGGATCGTAGAACCTGTGGACGATTTCCGAGCCTCGAATCCGCCGTCGAACGAGCGGTTGTTGGAAGCTTTGGCCAAAGACTTCATCAACTCTGGCTTCGACCGCAAGCACATCATCCGTACCATCCTCAACAGCCAGACGTATCAACTTAGTTCGAAGAAAAACGAGTTGAACGCAAGTGACACCAAGTACTTCTCGCACGTCGGAACACGGATGCTCAGTGCCGAACAGTTGCTGGACGCCATTTGTCAGGTGTCTGGAGTCGAAGAGTCATTCGCCGGCTTGCCTGCCGGCACCAAGGCAACCCAACTCCCCAGTCCGGACGTGAACAACTACTTCCTCAAAGTGTTCGGTCAGCCTGCCCGCGAGATGGCCTGCCAGTGCGAACGCTCAAGCGACTCGAATCTTTCGCAGGCGTTGCAGATGATCAACGGTCCGCTGGTGCATGGCAAGCTGAGGGCGGGCAACGTGCAGTTCCGCAAACTCATTGCTGACGGCAAGCAGGATGATGAGATCGTACGGCAGATCTATCTCTCCGCCCTCTGCCGGGAGCCGAGCGAACACGAACTCGCTTCGGCCGTCAAACACATTGCCGGACAGGAACAGCGCGAGCTAGGGCTGGAAGACGTCTGCTGGGCCGTTCTGAATGCGAAGGAATTCCTGTTCCAACATTAACGAACCAGCGGCGCAAGTCAGCTTGAGCGACCGCTTCCAGTGTAGTGCGAGCAGTTGTCTCAACTGTTCAGAGCCAGGAGAGAGGTCTCGGATCCTTCGCAGCTGAACAGGCGGGACAATCTAAGCCAACGTCGATCAACACGTCGCAGTAGGGCGATTTTGCACGACGCTCCCCACCGGGGCACCGTGGAAAACGCGGGGATTGCCGGGTATTCTCACGGTGACCATCGGTTGACCATCAGACCGCCGGACGGTTCATGGTCTGGTAAAGTGTCCAGGGGGTGCGGGGCATGTTGGCCAAGCTATTTACTTACTCCTTGCTCGGCATCGAGGCATTGCCGGTCGAAGTTGAGGTGGATGTCTCCCCCGGCGCGCTCCCCAAGACACTCCTGGTCGGACTCCCCGAGGCCGCCGTGCGGGAAAGTACCCACCGTGTGGAAAGGGCACTGGTCAACTCCGGTTTCCAACGTCCTCAGAGCCGGATTGTGATCAACCTTGCTCCGGCCGAGCTCCCGAAACAAGCCGCTTCGTTTGATCTCCCCATCACGCTCGGAATCCTGGCAGCCAGTGGGCAGATCCAACCAGAACGGTTCACCCAGTATGCCGTGGTTGGTGAACTGGCACTCGACGGCGGCACCCGTCCCACGCGCGGCGCGCTCAGTATGGCCATGGCAGCGCGGGATCAGAAGCTGCGAGGGTTGTTGGTGCCCAGCGCCAACGCTCGCGAGGCGGCGGTGGTGGAAGAATTGGAGATCATCCCTGTTGATTCGTTGAGCGAAGCCGTTGGCTTTTTGGCCGGCTCGCTGGATCTCAAGCCGGTGCCTCCGGGGCTCGAACGGATCTTCGAAGAGCATGGGCAGTACACCATCGATTTCGCCGACGTGCGCGGCCAGGAGATGGCCAAACGGGCACTCACCATCGCCGCGGCCGCCCAGCACAACGTGCTGATGGTAGGCCCTCCCGGCTCAGGCAAGACCATGCTGGCAGAACGGGTCGCCACGATTTTGCCGGAGCTCTCGGCCGAAGAATCCATCGAAACCACGCGAATCTACAGCGTGCTCGGCATGCTCCGCGCAGGCCAACCGCTGCTCGTCACGCGCCCCTTCCGGAGCCCTCACCATACGATCAGCAACGCCGGACTCGTCGGTGGCGGGTCTCCTCCGGGTCCTGGTGAGATCTCCCTTTCGCATAACGGGGTGCTCTTTCTGGACGAACTTCCTGAGTTCAACCGCCGCACGCTCGAGGTGCTGCGTCAACCGCTCGAAGATGGCAGAGTGACCATCAGCCGTGCCCTCTCTACGTCCACGTTCCCGGCCAACTTCATGCTGGTCGCGGCACTCAACCCTTGTCCCTGCGGCTATCGCAATGACCCTCGGCGAGATTGCCACTGCTCGATGCCGCAGATTGAGCGTTACATGAGCAAGATTTCGGGCCCCCTGGTCGACCGTCTCGATCTGCAACTGGAAGTGCCAGCGGTTCCGTTCAAAGAACTCTCGGATGGAACGCCAGGCACGTCCAGCGCGCAGATGCGAGAACAGGTGCTGGCCGCGCGCCGCGCTCAGGCCGAGCGATTTGCCGATTCCCCCACGCGCTACAACGCCAAGATGCGGCATCAAGAGATCCGCCGCCACTGCCGTCTGGACGCGGCCGGCCAGGCGCTGCTCAAGAGTGCCATGCAGGAGTTGGGGCTCTCCGCCCGGGCCCACGACAAAGTACTCCGCGTTGCCCGGACCATCGCGGACTTGGAAGACGCACCGCAGATCCAAGTTTCGCATCTGAGTGAAGCGATCAACTACCGGATGCTCGACAGGAATTTGTGGACCTAGCCGCTAGTGTCGAACAGTTGTCTCAACTGTTCTGGGGCTAAGAAAAACGTCTCCGTTGCTTCTTCAGGTGAATAGTTGGGACCACTGTTCTACATTGGGTGCGGCGGCAGGCAATCGTTGCTATCGGTCACGTGGTCGAGTAAAAGTGGAGCAGTGAGTTTTCTATAGGGCACTGTTTCCGCTCGGCAGGTGGGTGCAACTGCCAGGCTGTCCGAACCGCTTCCAGTTTGAGGAATTTTCGAATGCGATTTCCGGCGATTGTGGCCACCTTGCTCTTGGCCGTTGGTAGTGCCATGGCTGTTCAGGCACAAGCTGTCGAGCAGGCCCCTTTGGTCTACGAAGGGTCCACGGGACCTGGCAAGGGAAAGCACCTGGTCTTTCTCGCTGGCGACCATGAGTATCGCTCCGAAGAATCGCTGCCCGCGCTGGCGAGAATTCTGGCCAAGCGTCATGGCTTCAAGTGCACGGTGCTGTTCACCCTGGACAAGCAGACAGGCGAAATCAACCCGGGCTCCAACTACATGCCAGGCTTGGTGGCCTTGAAGACCGCGGACCTGATGGTCATCTTCCTGCGCTTCCAGAATTTCCCCGCTGAGCAGATGCAGCACATCGTGGACTATCTGGATCGGGCAGGACCGGTGGTGGGTCTGCGTACCTCAACGCATGCCTTCAAAATCCCTGGGGACTCGGACTTCGCGCGGTTCGATTTTCGTCACGGCGGTGAGGAATTCAAGAACGGGTTTGGCCGTCAGGTGTTGGGCGAAACTTGGGCGGGCCACTACGGGCAGAATCACAAGATGAGCACCCGGCTGGACATTCTTCCTGCCGCCAAGGGACACCCGGTGTTGACCGGCGTTCAGGATGCCTGGGTTCAAGCGGGCGGCTATTGGACCGACCCGATGCCGGACAGCGAAATTCTGGCCTTGGCCCAACCGCTGCAAGGTATGACTCCAGACTCCCCCGCGGCCGAAGGCAAAAAACCTTGTCCTGGCGCTTGGGTTCGTTCCTATCAGAACGCGGCCGGCAAGTCAGGGCGTGTGTTTACATCGACCTATGGGGCTTCGGAAGATATTCTCAATGAGGGATTTCGCCGGATGCTGGTCAACGCCTGCTTCTGGGCTGCAGGGCTCGAATCGCAGATCAAGCCAGACGCCGACGTTGCTCTTGTCGGCCCTTATCACCCGGTCACGTTTCGCTTTGGTGGTTACCGGCGGCATGTCCTGCCGGCGGACCTGGCTGGCTGGGATTCGCCCATCATGCCAGAGGACAAGCCGACCAGCGATTCCAAGTAGCGTCCGGTCAGTCAATGCGGATGCAGCGGATCCGGCACGAAATCGCAGACCTTGTTGCAAAAGAATCATTGGCCTGCTCCCGGGGCGTTGGGGCACCGAGCGAGTCGGCCGTTGGGAGAAGTGTCAACGAACTCTTGTTTTCTATCCTTTGGAGTGGGCATGTCGAATCGACCGCGGTTGTGGATGTGGCTGGTGGCAATAGGGTGCCTTGTTAGTTCGGGTTGCGTGACGAAATCGGTGAGCGACGCGGGAACCAGTGTGCATTACGATTGGTGGCTGCCCATCGGGATCTTGGTGGCAGGCATTCTGTTCGTGCCGATGGGTTGGGTTGCCAAAGAGCATTCCGCTCGATTCGGCTGGGGATTGATCATCGCTGGCCCGATTCTGGCGTTGGTGTTTGGACCATCGATGCTCTTGGAACGGGTCCTCGTTCGCGACAACGGTTTTGACGTTCACTCCGGAATCTGGGGAATGACCGCCAAGCAAACCGTAGATTTCGATTCCGTCAAATCATGCCGGATTGTCGAAGAGGACACCGGCGGCCGGCGGTCGCGACGGATTGAGGTCCTGCTCTTTGACAGGGATTCTGGACCCGCTGCCCGACTGCCGCTCAACAACGACGTCAAGATTGAAGCCCGCAAGGAGATTCTCCTCCGCGCGTCCCAACTCGGGATTCCGGTAATGCAATGACGCGAATCCAGGGAGATGTAGCAGCGATTCGCAGCGTCGCTGTGCTTAAGGAAAACACGGAGATTGACTTCGTACCAGGATCAGCACCGCCAGGCCATGGATAGGTCATCCGGGTGAATCGCGAATCTGGCCATGCTTGCACGCTGCCCACCGGCAGCGCATGATGGGGTTCCGTCTTCGCCCCCATCAATGGAGTTCATCAATGCCGAATATTCGTACGTTCGTCCTGTCGCTGCTGTGCCTGGTGATCGGTTTGGCTCCCGCTGCGGCAGCGGAGAAGAAGGTCCGGCTGTTCGTACTCTCAGGCCAGTCCAACATGGCAGGCCTCAACCCGGACGTCTCCTTCACCCCGACCGTTGAGAAGGCTTTTGCGGGGGACGATGTGATTGTGGTCAAACATGCCAAGAGTGGGCAGCCAATCCGCCGCTGGTATAAGAAGTGGGAACTGCCTGAGGGCGCTGCCGAAAGCAAGGGCCGAAAGAGCCGCAACGGCGACATTTACGATCAGCTCATCGAAGCGGTCAACGCAGCACTTGATGGCAAAAAACCAGACTCGGTGGTGTTTGTCTGGATGCAAGGGGAGCGGGATGCCAAAGCTGGTTGGCAGGCCGCCTACTACGACGCCTTACGGGGTACGGTTGAGCAACTTCGGGCGGATTTGAAAACCCCTGAGATCGGCGTCGTAGTGGGACGCCTGAGCGACCATCTTAAGGACCACGCCGGTTGGGATGCCGTCCGTGCCGCCCAAGAGAAGGTTGCGGCTGACGAACCCCTCGGCGCTTGGGTGGATACGGATGATCTGAACGGCAACGACGGCCTGCACTACAACAAGCAAGGCTATGCCGAACTTGGGCAACGATTTGCCGATCAGGCAACCGAACTCATCCGCAAGCACGAAGCCAAGTAGCCTGAACCCCAGTCGCCCCGCACCAGAAGGTGTCGCGGGTGCCGTGGCCTCAGGTGCCGGCAACCCCTTGCAGGGGCTTGGCCTCGCCTGTGTCGCTGGGCTGTGCGGTGTTGTCGGTGCTTGCCAACTTCCGCACGGCGACGAATCGATAGGTACCGATCAACAGCGCGAACGCGGCGGCGCAGCCGTAGAAGTTATTGTTATTGTGGAACGAACCCACCAGCGTTTGGCCTTCGGTCCCGAAGCGCATCCCCAGTTTCAAGCCTTCGTACGCCACGGCTTCGAGCACGACATCCAGAATCACGTAGGCATGCAACATCAGGTCCACCCGATTGACGAAGTAGCCTCGCTTGGCGGCCAGGTACATTCCTATTGCCAACACCGTAGCCACTACGGCACCCCCTGCCACGAATGAGGTTCGGGAAGGATACTGTTTCCAGAACAGGAACAGGGCCACATAAAGGACCAGCATGACCAGGCTATAGGACCAGCGCTTCACGGCAGCAACCTTCAGGTGAACTGAGATGACTTTGGGAGCAGCGTAAGATAGGGCAGCTTGCAGTATAGCAACTCTCGTTGACCTGTGCGGGAGCGGGGGCTATCGTAGAAGGGTTGTGGCACAGGTGGCCGGGTGTGAGCCGTTCTTTTCACCCTGGCTAAAGGGAACTCCGGTGCAAATCCGGGACGGCCCCGCCGCTGTAAGCAGACGCATGTAGCAGACCTATCTTTCGTGGCCATTGCCGTGGTTGGAGATCGTGAATCACCAACCAACTTGCGGCGAGAAGGCCGGTTCTGCTGGGGTGCTTCGTCGAGACGAATGCACTTCGCCTGCGAGTCAGAAGACCTGCCAGTGCCGGTGGCTGTGGAAACCTGCGAGGGTTCGGGTTCCGCGCAATCGATTGTGGTACCTCGTGTGCATTTGATCAAAACGTGCTGGCTGATGGAGCGTTGCGCCCTCAGGCAGTCAGGTCGTGAAAGATCTGGCACACTCGGAAATGCGATGCCGGACCAGTTCGTAATTTCTTCCGAGAGTTCCTCCCGTGCGGATGCGCGCACCGGCCGCACCTATCGATATTGTTTTTACGGCCTGGCCACCAGTGAGTTCACGCACGTTGTCGCCGTGATTGTGCTGGCCATCGGGCTTCCCAGAATAAACGGGTGCGGTTGGCAACCGCCGCAGATTGAGATTCAACAAGGTCGAGCCTCGGTCGCTTTGATGGCATCCGCACCGTCAGCAGCCAAGAGGGCTGAGGCCGAACCAACAGAACTGGCTGAGACCGCCGTGGAGATTGATCTCCCGGAGCCGGTCGATTCGCCCAGCCCTTGGCCGCGGCCAGATTTGCCACCTCCTCCGCCTGCGGAAGATCCACCAACTTCACGTCAGGCCGCCGTTCAGTCGGTGACTCGCCGTGCGCCGCTGCTGCTGGCCATTTCGGCTCAGGTGGCTGTAGCGGACCAGGCGGTCGAGCTAGAGCATACGACGAAGGAAGTTTCAACAACCGAGCGAATGCCGGCTTCGTCCAAACCGCCGCAACCGCAGGCAGCGCTGCAAGGGGGGAGTCCTCCGCGTCAGCGGACAACCTCAGCCGAGACACCTCGTGAACTGGCAGCGGACGAGATTTCTTCGGTTGCCCAAGCGGCTTCTCCAGCCTCGCAGGCTCGCGAAGGGGCAGACGTCGATGATCTCCCGCAGATTGTCTCGAACCCCGCACCTGCGTATCCGCCCGCCGCTCTGCTTTCGGGGATCACCGGCCGCGTGGTGCTCCGAGTTATGGTGGGAAGTACCGGACTGCCAAAACGGGTCAGCCTGATGACTTCCAGTGGGCATGGGACGTTGGACGCTGCGGCGCTGGCAGCCGTTCGGCGCTGGCGATTTCGCCCCGCTCAGCGCGACGGCCAGGGCGTGGAATTCGAGGTCGCCGTGCCAGTCCGTTTTGCTCTGCGGCGGTAGCTGGGGCATCTGTAGAACGGTGGTATGGCACCGCGCGCTTTCTTCTCCACTCGAATCGTTTGACGTTTTCCCGCGATTCCCCTATCACTACGTCCGCTGGACAGTTGCGTCATTTAGAACAGACTGACTCAACGAGTGATGTGTCTGCAAGGATTTCTTGGATGTCTCGGCCCTCTTCCGAAGTCTCCAAGTTGATACAGCACTCGGTGAAACATTCCCACACCGGATAAGTGGTACATGCTGATGTGGTTGAAGGAGATCAACCCAAACTGGCCGCGGCTTTGCGGAGCCATGCTGGCGGTGCTCATCGCGCGGCCTGCCATGGGTGAAGTGCCTGGCATGTTTGACCCCGCATCTCCGTCCGCCGAGTCGATTCGCGGTTTGTTCATCTTCGTGCTGGCAATCACCGGTGTGATTTTCGTGCTGGTTGGTGGGGCGATGGCCGTCTTTATCTGGCGATTTCGCGAACGCCCTGAACAAGCCGATACCGAGCCTCCGCAACTGTACGGCAGTCATCCCATCGAACTGGCTTGGACCGTCGCCCCGTTGATTACCGTGCTGGTGATTGCGCTGGTGGTCGTTCGCTCGGTGTTGGAAATGCGTGCCGAAGAGCCGGGTGAGCATGCCATCCAGGTCCGCGTGATTGGGCACCAGTGGTGGTGGGAATATGAGTACGTGGAATCGGGTGTGGTGACCGCCAACGAATTGGTCGTTCCGCTGAGCGATTCGGACAATCCGCAGACCATCCATCTGCAGTTGGAATCGGCGGACGTGATTCATAGTTTTTGGGTGCCACAACTGGCCGGCAAGACCGACTTGATCCCCGGACGGGTCAACCGCATGGAGTTCGTACCCACGCGGCTAGGAACATTCACCGGGCAGTGTGCCGAGTACTGCGGAACACAGCACGCCAACATGCTGTTGCGCGTGAACGTGGTTACTCCGGAAGAGTACGCCATCTGGCTCGAACAGCAAAAGCAGCCTGCGGCGCTAGTTGAGGGAAGTGCCGGGCAGCAGCGATTCATGGAACTCGCTTGTTTCAACTGCCACACCATTCGGGGCACACGTGCGAAAGGGAAATTCGGTCCTGACTTGACGCACCTGATGAGCCGCCAGATGTTGGCCTCGGGGATGATTCCCAATGACCACCAAAACCTGCTGGATTGGCTCTTGGATCCACAGGACATCAAGCCTGGCTGCCGAATGCCCAACATGCGGCTGAAACCGGAAGATGCGGAGCACCTGGCAAAGTACCTGGAAACCTTGAAGTGACGTCAGGACCCGTGGAATGAGTTTGGCCTCCGGATCAACTCCGACGACACCTTCCCGCCCCATGGTGACGGTGCTGCATGGATGGGTAACATCCGTCGATCATAAACAGATCGGCCTGATGTACTTGATGATGAGCATGCTGTTTCTGGTGCTGGGGGGAGTCGAAGCGCTGTTGATCCGCTTTCAACTCTGGCAAGCCGACAACACGCTGATCGGGCCGCAAGCGTTCAATCAATTGTTCACCATGCATGGGACCACCATGATTTTCTTCGTGGTGATGCCAATGCTGGCCGGTTTGGCGAACTACCTGGTGCCGCTGATGATCGGCTGCCGCGATGTCGCCTTTCCACGATTGAACGCCATGGGGTTTTGGATGTCCCTGTTCGGTGGGTTCATCCTGTACATGAGCTACTTCACCGGCGAGGGGCTCTACGGAGCGGGCTCGGCACCCGACGTCGGTTGGTTCGCCTATGCGCCGCTGACTTCGCCAGCCTATTCGCGCGGTGGAAGCACCGACTATTGGATCTTGGGGACCTTGGTCACCGGGGTGGGTACGGTGACGTTTGCCATCAATCTGGTGGCCACCATTCTCACGATGCGAGCTCCTGGCATGGCCCTGAACACAGTGCCGCTGTTCGTGTGGATGATGCTGATTGATGCGTTTCTGATCCTGATTGCTTTCCCACCGCTGACAGCAGCTCAGGTGTTCTTGCTGTTGGATCGCCATCTAGGAGCGCACTTCTTTGATACTCAGGCGGGTGGCTCGGCCCTGCTGTGGCAGCATCTGTTTTGGTTCTTTGGGCATCCAGAAGTCTATATCATGGCGCTGCCTGCCTTTGGGATCATTTCCGAGGTGATACCGGTGTTCTCGCGGAAGGTGATTTTTGGCTACGCCTCGATGGCGGCCGCCACGGCGGCCATTGGTTTCATCAGTCTGGGCGTCTGGGCTCACCACATGTTTACCGTGGGGCTCAACGATGGGCTCGATTCGTTCTTCTCAGCGGCCAGCTTCTTGATCGCGGTGCCTACCGGCATCAAGATTTTTAACTGGGTAGCCACGCTGTACGGCGGGCGGTTGCAGATGAGGACGCCCATGCTGTTTGCCCTGGGGTTCTTGGGCATGTTTTTGATTGGCGGATTGACCGGTATCATTTTGGCGTCTGTGCCGGTGGATTGGCAGGTTTCGGACAGTTACTTCCTGGTAGCCCATTTTCATTATGTGCTGTTCGGCGGTAGCCTGTTCGCCATGATGTCCGCCATTTACTACTGGTTTCCCAAAGCCACTGGCCGGATGTTGGACGAAACCTGGGGTCGCTGGCACTTCTGGCTGCTGTTCATCGGATTCAATGTCCTGTTTGGCCCGATGCACATTGCTGGCATCCTCGGCATGCCAAGACGCGTCTACACCTATCACGAGCAAGGCTGGGAGATCTGGAATCAGCTGTCCACCATCGGAGCCGTGGTCATGGGCGTCGGATTCCTGTTCTTCTTCTGGAACCTTGTGGTCTCGCTCCGCAGCGGCAAACCCGCCGGAGATGATCCCTGGGATGCCTGGACACTGGAATGGGCTACGTCATCGCCGCCGGCTGGATACAACTTCGAACAAATCCCCGTGGTGCGAAGTCGCCGCCCGTTGTGGGATCTCAAGCATCCAGACGACCCTGACTGGAAGTACGAATGAGAAGTTGGCAGTACCAGAATTTGAGCCTGACTGAGCAACCTCTCGGGAGCGTGGACTTGTGAGCGAAGCCAGCATGCACCCAGAACCGTCAGTGCCTGACCTTATCCCGCATGCCGGGGGTTGGCAGCCTGCGCAGGTGGGGGTGTTGAGTTTTCTGGTGACCGAAGTGGCGTTCTTTAGCACGTTGATCTTGTCCTACGGAATCTACTTAGGCCAAGACACCTCTGGCCCAACGCCCAAGGACTCGTTGAGCCTGCCGCTGGTGATTTTGAATAGTGTTTTCTTGCTGAGTAGCAGTGGCACCATCGCCCTGGCATTGCGAGCCCGCGAGGCTGGCAACCGGCGCGGCTTCGTCCAATGGATGGTGATGACCATTCTCCTCGGCGGCTTGTTCATTGGTGGAACGGGGTACGAATGGTACGACCTGATCTATGGGCATGGTTTGACCATTTCTCGCAATCTTTTCGGCACCACCTTCTTTACGCTGATCGGTTTCCACGGAGCGCATGTTTCGATTGGTATGCTGGTCATGGCGATCGTGGTTCTGCTGGAACTTCGTGGCCATTTGCCGCAGGAGAGCCCTGCTCCAGAACTGGTGAGTTGGTATTGGCATTTTGTCGATGGCGTGTGGATTGCCATCTTTCTGTTGGTGTACGTGTTGGGCCGATAGACGTATGAGCGAACAATCTACGACCGAGCCGGCCGAGTGGCCAACCGTCGAAATGCCCAAGCCCACCGCCTGGCCCATGGTGCTGGCGACCGGTGTGGCCATGGCGTGTGCTGGTTTGGTGACCAGTTATGTGATTTCGCTGGTCGGCCTGATCCTGCTCTTGATAGCTTTGGCAGGCTGGATTGGCGAACTACTACCTGGTGCGGGCCATGTGGAAGAACCGCTGGTGCCGCTCGAGGCCAGGGCCAAGACCGTGGAGCTTTCGACCAAATCGGTCGTTGCCCTGCGGCCGGGGCTCCCCGGACATCGGCTCAGTATTCCGGAGAAAATGCATCCGTACTCAGCGGGTGCCAAAGGAGGGTTGGCCGGTGGAATCGTAATGGCGGCCACGGCACTCATTTATGGTTTGGTGAGCCAGCGCGGTATCTGGTATCCAGTCAATTTGCTGGCCGCCATGATCTTTCCCAGTTACGCCACATTGACGGACGCGGAACTGCAGCAGTTCAGCTTGCCGGCGTTGATTGCGGCCAGCATCCTGCATCTGTCCACGTCGGTGGGGGTGGGGTTATTCTTTGGCGTGTTGCTGCCTACACTTCCTCGTTCGCCGATCCTCTGGGGTGGCCTGGTCGGCCCGCTGCTGTGGTCCGCCTCGATTTATGGATTCATGGGAGTTCTCAATCCGGTCATGAACGATCGCGTGGACTGGCCGTGGTTTGTCGTTTCGCAGTTTGCTTACGGTTTGGTGATGGGACTGGTGGTGGTACGTTATGAGAAGATCCCTGTTCTGGGACGTGTACGGATCACGTCCGATGACACCGCTTGAGCCTATGAAGCGACCGCCCAAACACCGTTCACCTTTTGCCAACTGGCACGTTGCGTGCCGGGCTTTTGCGCTCGTCTGGCTTGTGCTGTCGGTGGGCTGTGGAAAGCCGACGCAAGCAGATCGTGTTGTGCCGCCCGATCGGATTACGAACTTTAGCATCTTGTTCCAGCAGAACTGTGCCGGCTGTCACGGGGCGACCGGTTTGTTGGGACCAGCCCCACCGCTCAACGACCCACTTTTCCAACAGATGGTTTCGGACCAGCAACTGCTGGACATCGTATCCAACGGTCGGGAGGATACGTTGATGCCTGTCTTTGCAGCTGAACACGGAGGCCCGCTGGCGAGCGAACAGATCAAGATCGTGGTCCAAGGAGTTCGCCAGTGGCGGAGCGGTTCGGACGCCGAAGACCTTCCTCCGTTCTCGGCGACTGCCGAGGACCTGGCCGCGGCGGATCCCCAGCAGGGAGCGCAACTGTTCAAGCAAATCTGCGCCCGCTGCCATGGCGAACAAGGTGAAGGAGGAACGGCCGGAGCCCTGAACGATTCGGCCTTTCTGGCACTCTCCAGCAATCACTTGATTCGCCGGATCATCATCACCGGGCGGCCAGATTTAGGGATGCCCAATTTTCGCCAGCTGGGAGAGGGTTCTCCGCTGGCCAAGCCACTCGATGCCGAGCAGATCAACGATTTGGTTGCCTTCATTCGCACTTGGGAATCGGCAAACGGCCGTCCTGTGGCCAAGGAGCCTGGAGACCCAGCCGACGCAACAGGAGTCCCGTCATCATGAGCGATCCGCACCAGCCTTCCGACCCATCCAACTCGCCTGCCGAACCCTCATCAGAAGCGGAGCCCTCACGCCGGGGCGTCTTGATGTGGCTGACGGTCGTACTCGGGACATTGGCCAGCGCAGCCGCCGGCATTCCAATCGTGGGATTCTTGCTCACACCGGTCATTCGCCGCAAAGTGGACGAGTGGGTGGATGCAGGCGAAGTCAGTGAACTGGCCGACAATCAAACCCGGTTGGTGGACCTGAAGAATCCGTTGAGCCGGCCTGTGGACGGGCTGTGCACCAAGGCCGCGGTGTATGTGCGGCACCTGGGTGCCAGCGAGTTTCAGGTGTTTTCGGTCCACTGCACGCACCTCGGCTGTCCTGTGAATTGGTTCGCCGAGTCCGGTCTGTTCATGTGCCCTTGCCACGGCGGGGTGTATTACGAAGACGGCGCGCATGCCTCGGGCCCCCCTCCGCGCGGATTGTACGAAATGCCTTGGCGCGTGGAACAAGGACGCCTGCAGGTCAAAGTAGGGCACCTTCCCACGTTGGACAATCCGGCGTAGTTCACCCAGAAAGTAGTCATCACGCTCGTCGCGATGGCCTGGAGTCCTCGCCTGGCCGCGCATCTCGCGCGGTCGGTTGCTAGCCGACTCTCAGACTGGACTCAACCCGTCGGATGGCCTCATCGACATGGCAGCGATGAGACGAAAGATCCATGGTGGTGCCGCTCTCAACCCAGCCATCCACGCGGCGCTGTGCCGATAACACGGTGCTATGGCTACGACGGCCGAAGTAGCGACCGATCTCGCTGAGTGGAGCCCTGGTGTATTTGCGAGCCAACCACATGGCCAGCATCCGCGGTTGCGTCAGGGACTTCGAACGATCTCCGCCGCGTAGATCGCGAGCTTGCACGCCAAACGTATCGCAGACCGCCGCCTCGATATCTTCCAGCCGAATGACGGGGTTGCTTTGAGCAACCATTTCGGCAAGTTCCGCCTGCGCCATATCCAAGGTGATGGGCCCCTTGGTCGCCAGGCTCACAGCATGCAGTCGATGCAACGCTCCTGCCAACTCGCGAGGGTTGGCCGTGAGCCGCGTGGCAATGTACTGCTGCACTTCGTCCGGCACTCGCAGCTCCAGTTGGTTCACGCGGTTGGCAACAATGGCCCTTCGCACGGACTGTTCCGGGGGGTGCATGGGGCAGACCATGCCTCCCTGCAGGCGAGAGTGCAACTCGGCTCCCAGTTCACCCAGTTGGCTGAGTGGTCGATCCGCCGACACCACAATCTGACGGCCGTCACGGAGGATGGAGTCAATGGTGAACAGCAGTTCGGTAATGGTCGCCCGTTTTCCTGCGAAGAACTGCACATCGTCAATCATCAGCAACGAAACATCGCGATATTTCCGCCGGAAACTTGGGATCCCACTGCCACGCAAGGCATCCAAGAAGAGCGTGGTGAATTGCTCGGCCGAGAGATAGACGGCGTGTACTTCTCGACGTCGGGCGGCGGACCAGAGCCCTTCGAGCAGGTGTGTCTTGCCCACGCCCGAGGGTCCGTGAATTAACAAGGAATCAAATCCGCCAGCGTGCTCCAGCATCAAGGTTGCCGAGGTGTGCGCCAAGCGATTGCCGTCCCCAACTTCGAAGCTTCGCAAACTGGCAAACCGCCGACGTTGCTTCACACCGGGACGCTGCGGCGGCGTGGCTGCCGCGGCGCTTGCCCCCAGTACGGTCTTGAGGGGGATTGCAACCTGCTCGTCGTGCCGACTCCGCGCAATTCCTGCCTGAGCGTTGGAATTGTCCGCTGAGGGACAAGACGCAACGGCAGGGCCTTCCGTGGCCACTACCGCTACAACAGAAGGAAGACGCACACAAAAATTTAACTGGGCCGGAGTTCCCAGGACACTGGCCGCGCAGATCTCAAGATCAGGACGAAACTTCGTCCGCAGCCAATCCACGAGGAATTGGGAAGGTGCTTCGATGCGTAATTCACGCTCTTCTCCTTGCCAACTAAGGTGAGTTTTATCGCCAAACCATAAATCGTAGCGTTTCCGTCCCACGCGCAGAGCCAAGGCTTCGTGCAAGGCCGCTACGATGTCCGTATCGTGTTCTTTCGCCACGTCCTGTGTCCCCAGCGCGTACCTCTTACCTCCCTCCGATCCGGCCTGAAATGCCAGACAGATGCGCATACAATCATTGGAATGCTGAGAAGAAGAGAACGCCTTCGCTCATGCGAAGAAGCAGCGCAGCCCAAGGGTTTTGCCACACTTCGCGAAACAAACTCGTGTCACCGGGTCGCATTGTATGCCGGTCCGGAGTGCTGTCAAAAAGCGAAAGCCAACAACCTCCGAACTCGATCCCCTTGGCAGGCGGAAAACCCATGAAAATGAAGATTTTCTTCAAACGTTTTCGGCAGAAAAATTTTCTCCCCAGCCGTGGAAAACGTGTTCGGTATGGCGAACCTGGGGGTGCCCCGGTTTCGACCCGTGCGCGTAAGTTGTTTTATGCAGACAACTAGCAGTCTTTTGAAAATCCAAGGCTTGACAGCTAGCATCGAATTGTTCATTTCGACGATTTGCGGTACCAGTCGCCCGGCCACGGCCCATTGCCGTGTCGACGCTTGAAACTCGGGTTGAGATCCGTAGCGTCAAAGCACTGGTAGACAAGTTGCCAGTACCACCCTGATCTTCAGGTGTGACGGTGCGCTAGTTGCTTAAGTAGAACCAAGCGGCGATTGCCGATCGTGAATCCGGCTCGCAGGTAGTGCCCCAGCGCGGGGCGATTCTGTGCGTCCACTGCCAGAATCAAATGCTCTGCCTGATGCTCGGTCACCAGTTGCTGAGCCCGCTGGATCAAAGCCGCCCCCCAGCCATGTCCTCGGGCACCGGGAATCAGCCCCATGTAGACCAACTCCCAAGTCCCTGCCTGAGAAGAGCTCTCAGGATTCGCCGGATGCTCAGCAAGCAGCAGGCAGCCAACTGGCCGCTGTCCGTCGAAGGCGAGCATCCAGTGCCTGTCTCCAGTTTGCCCAACACTCCGGTAACCATCCAACACGTCTTGCATGTCACGCACTCCGTCCAGCGCTGGGCAATCGAGCGTTTCACGGTAGGTCGCTTCGATCACCTCAGGCAAGACAGAAGGGGAACATTGCGAGACCGGCAGTAATCGTAAGTTAGGGATGCTTGGAAAACCTGGCGGGACTTCTGTGCCAGCCGTCCAAAGCAGATACAGCAGTTCTGCCACGTACTCGTATCCAGCAGCTTGGAACGAAGCTTGAGCCTTGGTTGCTGTGACGTCCAGCATGGATTGAGCGAGATCGGTCTGTTGGGTATCAGCCAGTTGCTGCGTGATCGCCGTCACCAGGCCAACACAGGTGTCGTCAGGTTCTCCGGGAACTGTGGCTGGAATCCTGACGTAGGCCGTCCGCCCACTTTGGCAAATGGCTTCGATAGCGCCTACCAACGTCGAACCCCGCAAAGCTACCCAGGTCAAGACTGCCTGATCTGGGGGTTCAATCGAGTTCCCCACACTCCTGGTCGCAAGGTAGGTCCGACGTTCGTCCGGCGGAAGTTCTTGGGCAATCAATTGGCGTGCGGAGGCCAGATGTTGCTGAGGGCAACGATCGTAACGAACTGCGCGAATGTCAGGCTGGGCCATGTGCGGCGTTCCGGCGGATGTCCAGTTTTTCGGAGAAAGGGGAATGGATTGGCAGGTGGATCCCGAGCGGTAACGCCATTTTCGCCGATCGGCTCTCGTTTGCCCGCTATAATGCCAGAGGAGCCCCGAAGCGTAAATCTCGCTTCAGCGCGCAAACACGTCATTTCCGAAGGAATTCCACCATGCGCCTCACATTGAATCTGGTGAGTTCGATCCCTCTGGCCTTGCTAATCGTCTGTGGAAGTCTCGTTTCGCAGGTTCAGGCACAGCCGGCCCTCGACCGTCTCGAGCAACGTATTCAAGCCGGACAACCTGCTCAGCCGAACATTCAAGCTCGACCCGAACCAGGCTATCTGGGCGTGGTGGCCGACGACCGGGATACGGTGGGCCAGGGCGTTCGGCTCAGAGAAGTCTTCGCTGGAAGCCCCGCGGCGACGGCAGGTCTGACTGCCAATGACCTGGTGGTCGGCGTCAATGGACAAATGGTACGACGAATGGAAGACCTCGGCCGCCTGCTCGCCTCGGGGACCGTTGGATCGCGTTACACCTTTGATGTGCAACGTGATGGGCAGCGGCTCAACTACCGTGTTACGCTCGGAGCCCGACCTGGTCCTCAGGAGCGGAGGTTCGAACAGTTCGGAAAAATCGGCGACGGCATCTCCGCCACTGAGATCACTTTGGGAGCGGTGACCGTTCCGCTGACTGATGCCGTCAATCGTCAGTTGCAACTGCCGGTCCAGCGCGGAGCCTTGGTGCAATCCGTGATGGAAAACTCACCGGCCGAGGACATCGGGCTGAAGCGCCTTGATGTGATTGTCGGGGTGGATGACGTGCCGGTAGGTGATCCAGGCGAGTTGTCCAAACTTCTCGAAGAACGAGCCGGCAACGATGTGCAGATCCGCTACTACAGTGGACGTTCGCTACAGCAAAAACCGGTTCGGTTGGCGGATCCGATCCCGACCCCCAATCCACCCGCCGAAGCTGCCTCCGTGAACCAGGAACAAGCGCCGGTGGCCGAACTCCCGGTACCCAACAATCCGCCGCCCCTGTTGACGAGGCCGCATCCGGATGCCCGACGTATTGCCGAACTGGAGCAGCGAGTCGAAATGCTGGAACGTAAGATACTCGAGTTGCAGCAGGCGCTTCCGCAAAATGGGCAACCCAGATAGTTGGATGCCCGGTCCCGTATCCAAGCATCCTGAACCCCAGGATCCCTAGCGCGTCATGGAACTCTCTGCCAGCCAACAAGAACAGCAACTGGTCGCTCAGATTCGGTCCGGCAATGCCGATGCCTTGGCGGATTATGTCGAGTTGAAACGTCCTCCGTTGCTGGCCTACATTCAAGGGCAGATTGGGCCTCGCTTGGGTTCGAAGATTGAACCTGAGGACATTTTGCAGGAGACCGTGGCCGAAGCGGTACGGGTGATCGATCAGGTGGAACTCGAAGAACGGGTTCCGTTCGCCTGGCTTTGCCATGTGGCCCAGCGACGGATCATCGACGCCCATCGGCGATACTTCGGTGCCAAGAAACGGGATGCGGGGCGCGAAGTCGCGCTCGGCTCGCCAGGAGGAAGTTCCAGCCGGCCAGCCGTGATTGATATGATCGTTGCCAGCATGACCACCGCCAGTATGGTCTTTGTGCGGAACGAGCGCGAAAGGGACTTGCTGGCTGCTTTGGGCGAATTGCCTGAACTGCAGCGAGAGGCCCTCCGGCTGCGCTACATCGAAGGGCTCCCTTCCAAAGAGATCGCCACACGCCTCGGCAAGACGGACGGTGCCATCCGGGTCATGCTGACCCGTAGCATCAGTCGACTTCAATCCATCCTGGTTGACTCCAGCGAGTGAGACGCCGCGGCGGGCCGTAGCACTTGGTGAACTGAATCAAATTCGCCGATGCCACACCTACGCCAGGAGTTCCTTAATCGCGAACATGTCGTCGTGCGCCAACGGCAACGGCTGACCGTTGTTGTTGTATTCGATTTCTTTGGAATCGATTCCCAAGGCATGGAACCAGGTGTGGAACATGTGGCCGATGTCGTACTCGTCGGTCGCTACGAAAGTCCCCTGCTCGTTGGTGGCACCGACCACGGTGCCGCGCTTCATCCCACAGCCGGCCATGGCAATGGACCAGGCTTCAGGCCAATGGTCGCGGCCAATGTTGCCGTTGATTCGAGGGGTCCGCCCGAACTCGCTCATGGCGATCACCAGCACGTTGTCGAGCATGCTGCGGTCTTCCAGGTCTTCTACAATCGACGCGAACGCGGCGTCGAATTTGGGGACCAGGCTGGCGTGTCCATTGAAGTTGTCTCCGTGGGTATCCCAGCCGTACGAATTCACTTTGACGAAGGTGACACCAGCTTCGAGCATCTTGCGCGCTTGCAGCATGTGCCGGCCGATCTCGGTATCGCCGTACCGTTCCACATCACGCGGGGAGAAATCGCTGGAATCAAACAGGTCCAACCGCTTCATCAATGTTCGGGCAACCTGGTAGACGTAGCCGTTGGCCTCTGACGCTTGAGTGCGGCGCTGCGCGGCATAACGTTCGTTGAGCACCGTGCGCAGAGCATTTCGCTCGTCGTCATCTTGCTGCGTGATATGGTCCGGACGGAGCATGAACTCCGGCGGTTTGCCGTCTCCGAAAGCCAATGCTCCGTACTGGGGTCCCAGAAATCCCGCGTCTTTATGAATGAACCCACCGCTGCCCGGCTTGATCCAGACATAGGGGGGGAGTCCGCTACCGCCCGGTCCCAATAACTTGGCCACGGCTGACCCGAAATAGGGATAGGTGACGCCGCGGTTTTTGGGATCTCCCCGTTGTACACGAGCCACGCCTGCGGAGTGCGAGTTGTCCTGAGTACGAATGCTGCGGATCAATGCCAGGCGGTCCATGATGGCCGCCGAGCGGGGCATGAGTTCGCTGATCTGAACGCCCGAAAGTGCCGTAGGGATCGATCGAAACGGCCCGCCGAACTGCGTCTTGGGTTTGGGATCCCACGTCTCGAGCTGGCTCATGCCGCCATCGATCCAGATGAACAGCACCTGCTTCTGCTGCTTCTCCAAATCCTTCGCCCAGGCAGGTGCCAAGGTGCCGCCGGCAAGCGTGGCCGCAGCCCCACCAATCAGCGATCCCAACACTTGACGCCGGGAGAGAGCATGCTCCCACGGTTTGCAAAGTTGCGGACGTTTCATCAGCGATATTCCTCGGTCAAGATTTGACTTAATGGTTGACGCAAAACTCGGTCGAAGCCATCAGGCTCCAAACCAGGTTGGACACCGCCCGGCTTCGATCGTCATTGCGCGAGGCGAGGTACTGGACGACTGCCTGACGTTCTTCGTCCTCAGGGTAGCGAGAGAGCACGCTGAGGAACAATTCGTCGGTAAAAGCGTCCGCCGCTTCGAGCTTCTCAAGGCGGCCAATCAGGTTGTCCGATTGCGGTTTCATCCAAGCTTGGATGGTATCTCCGTTGAGGATGAACAGCGCCGACTGAACCGATGGGTTGAAGTCCAACTCAGGCTCGCGTGGTGGGTTGGCGAACGCTTTGATAAACATGCCCTCGAGATCCTTCAGCTTGGTGCGCGCTTCCGCACCAGGATCCTTCTTCGGCTGTTTGGCATCAGCCTCGGTTGCCGCGGGGGTTTCAGCTTCTGCATCCTCGACCGTCTCCACGGGGGGAAGTTGTGCGGTCTGATAGAGTTCTTGTTCCCCGGTCGCATAGAGCATGCTGGCCAAAAGTTGCTCGGCCGCTAGTGGACGTTCGATGGCCACCAAAAACTGCTCCGGCGGTGATTGCTCGAGTCCCTCAGGCAACCTGCTCGACCGTTGATACGTCTCCGTCAGCGCCAATTCGCGGAGCATCCACTTGATGTCAAAGTTGTGTGCCCTCATCTGTTCGGACAAGAGGTCCAGCAACTCCGGATGCGAAGGGGGATTGTCCGCATGTTGTAAATCCAGCGGATGTACGATTCCACGCCCCACCAGCACAAACCACAACCGATTGACAATGTTCCGCACGAACAGGTCATTCTCAGGCGTGGGTAGCTGTTGGCTAAGAAGCGTCAGAGGACTGAACTTTGGAATGCCGGGGAAGCGGGTCTTGCGATCCGGCGGCACTTCGTACTCTTCACCCTTGGCAAAGACCGGGATCACAACCTCATCCTGATGCGGAAGGCGAGGGCCGGTGGTAAGCGGTTCCTTGTCGAAGACCGACATGTAGGGCACCGGCTCGGTGACCAACTTTTCGGACACCGCAGGGTATTTCAGATCGGTTCGTGTCGACAGATGCGAGACGAACGCGAACAAACCTTGGTAGTGCTGCTGCTTGTATTCGTCCACCATCAGGTGGTCGTGGCATTGGGCACACTGGACGTCAATTCCGAGGAACATCCGCCCGACGTCGCGGGTCAAACCAGGCAGGTCCACGGGGTTTTGACCATACTTCTCCAGTCGTTTGGAGAGAAAGAACGCGGCTCCTTGTCGGCTCTTATCTTCGGTATCCGGATTGAAGATGGCGGCCACCAGCTTGTCCCAAGGCAGGTTCTGCCGCATCGCCTCGCGGAGAAAGTTTTGCCAATGCTCGTTGTCCCCCATCCGTTCCATCAACATATTGTGCAGCAGCGACTCCATCCGCGCCGGGTACTCAGGCGAGGCCAGCAGTTGGTCAATGAGCTGCGTCCGGCGATCTTTAGATTCATTTTGAAGAAAAGCCTTGGCCTCGGTCGACGTTGGGATTCGCCCGGTGAAATCCAAATAGGCGCGCCGCAAGAACTCGGCATCGGTCGCCAGGTTCGGGCCCATGTTTTGAGGATGCTTGGCGGCAATCAAGCGATCAATCTGCACATGCAAAGGTTCGGCGGCCTGGGCATTCAACCCCGTGAGACCACTCAGCGAAATCGAGCCCATCGCTAGCGTCGCCAGAACAGCGAATCGGCAAACGGCAACCAGGCGGATGGACTTCATCAGGCGGGTCGTCAGGCAAACATCTCGAATCATCAGGCATAAGCTCCAAACGCCGGCGCGAGAACAATTGAGGTAAGCTGGGGGGGGATCGTTCAGGCGTGGTGGAAGTCGGTAGGGATCTTGGTAGGTGGTCCATCCTTCCAGGCACTTTGGCACTCGCGTGGACCACCACGAGTGCTGCGTCAACGCTTAAATTTCGGGTTGGGTGCCATGGCCTCGCTCGCGTGGCCATGTTGAAGTGGAACCAGAATCGCACTTACTTGCATCCGAACATGCCCACACAAGCGAGGGCATGGCACCCGAAAACTTTGCGGTGACCACCCACTAGTTTACAGGGCAGGGGTCTTGATGCAAAGCAAGATTCGGCCTCGAGTGGCCACTAGGCACCGTGGTGCCGCACGGTTCCCTTATCAACCGTCGCTTCCGTTAATGCTTATCGCGAGTTGATGGCATCGCGCGTTGTTATTCAATAGACAAGCCGACGTTCGGCAGGGAGAATATGTCGGATATAGTATTGAATCCGTTCATATGTTGACGACTGATAGGGCAAAACAAAGGGCATTCGTGTCGATTGCGGTGGGTGTCAGGCTAGTTTCGTCGTGAAGGACGCGGCGGCGGGGCGGAAGGGAAAATGCTCCAAATGCGGGGCCGTGGTCCAAGTGCCGCAACTGGCAGACGTGCAGTCAGCCGCACCCAACCGGACCGCAGCGTCTGAATCTTCCCGCACCAAGTCAGCGACAGCCCAAGCCGCCTCGTCCGGCTCTCCAGCCAAAGCCAGCGCTGAGCCGGCGGTTCGCGACCGGCTTCTGGCTGGCATCTCAGGGCCTATCAAGCCGGTACGAACCTCGTTGTTCTACCGCGTCGGCATGTTGTGGGCCTCGGTGGTGATGGTGGTCTTGCCGCTGATTTACATCGGAGTCATCGCCCTGGCCGCCTGGGCCGTGTACTACCACCTGGTCAATCATGTTGGCATGTTGACCGTCGTCCGAGGCCGCGGGGCGTTGGTGATGTTTGTGCTTTACGCCGGCCCGATTGTGGCAGGCGGGATCATGGTGCTGTTCATGATCAAGCCGCTGTTTGCTCCACCGGCTGAAGAGGGACGGACCAGGTCTTTGACTCGGCAAGGAGAACCGGTGCTGTTCGAGTTTGTGGATCATCTCTGCGAATCGGTTGGTGCGCCACGTCCTGACCGAATCCGTGTGGATGCCGACATGAACGCGTCCGCCAGTTTTGGTGAAGGGTGGCGAGGTCTGTTCTCGCGTGAGTTGATCTTGACCATCGGCACGCCGCTCGCAGCGGGCCTGACCGTCGAACAGTTTGCTGGAGTGCTTGCCCACGAGTTTGGGCATTTTAGCCAGGGGATGGCCATGCGGCTCTCCTTTTTGGTCCGCTTGATCAGCCATTGGTTCGTCAGGGTGGTCTACGAGCGAGATGCTTGGGACGCCTGGCTTGAAGAAGCGCACGAAGACACCGAGTGGTACATTGCCTTGGTCGTGGGGTTGGCTCAACTCTGCGTCTGGCTGAGTCGTCGGGTGTTGTGGGTGCTGATGTACGTAGGGCATCTGGTGGCAGGATTCTTGGTGCGGCAGATGGAGTACGACGCTGATTTGCACGAGACGCGGTTTGCCGGCAGTGACACCTTCGAGGCAACGTCGCATCAGTTGCGGACACTCGGTGTTACTTATGGCGGAGTGATGCAGGAGTTGGGAACGTACATCTCCAGCGGCAAGCTGCCGGACAATTTGCCGAAGCTGGTGGTCGCTAGGGCAAAGACCCTGCCACCGGAAGTGGCCCAACGGATTCGCAAGTCCTATGAGTCCGAGTCGACCGGCTTGTTCGACACCCATCCCTGTGATAAAGCCAGGATTGCGGCCGCGCGGCGCGAAGATACTCCGGGAGTTTTTCAGTGCGACGGCCCCGCCTCGATTCTGTTCACCGATTTCGACACCCTGGCGCGCAACTCAACCGGTGATTTCTATCGCGGCATCTTTGGGATTCGCTTCAACACCAAAGTACTCCGTCCCACCGAGTCCATGTTGGAAGCGTAGCAGAAAGCCCCCGCGTCATACATTCGACGGCAATCGAAGAACCTGAGCCGGCTACGAACCGAGCAGTCCACAGACAAATGCGGCCATGATGCCAGAGAGAACAATTCCGTCAAAGGTTCCCGCGCCGCCGATGGAGAGCATCCCGGTTGAAACGCGAGAGATATCTTTGAGGTGCAAAAGATCAGCCCCTACCAACGGCCCCACCACCCCGGCAACAAACGCCACCGGGGCTCGGTAGCCAGCCATCTCGCCCGGCATCATCAGCAAGAGCGTGACACCAATCGCCACCAACGGAGAGGTAAACGCCGGCATGATGATCCCAATTCCATCCACCGGTCGGGCCACGTAATAACAGGCGGCAATGTTGGCCAAAGAGGCCACCACCACGGCCGTCCAGGGAGTGCCGCCGACACCGCGCAGATGATAAAGTTGCGCCATGGCCAAACCCAAGGGGATCAGGCACCCGCCGACATTGACGGCAATCACCGTCTCGCGTCGCATCCGCCGCCACTGCGGCATCCAACCATACATACCAAACTCGGCCACCGGCTCCGTGGCTTGATCGTCTTCGCGCACCATGCGATACAGCGGCAGGTTGAACATCCCACCGACAAAGATAGCAATCACGGTCGCCACGGCCTGACCGGGGGACAAGTGCAGCTGTTCGAGCGCGAAACGCATCGCGTCGACCAGAAACAGCGGCATCAAGCACAAGAACATCAACGTCAAGAGCAGCGCTGCGCACCCCATGGCTTGTAGCACTCGTGGGGGACCGGTAGGCAGCGGTGTCGGCGATGGTGGCATGATGCGTTCGATGTCAGAGTTCGCAGAATCTCAACGGCGAATCTGTTCTACAGCACGCCATACTTCTTGAACACCTCGGTGGCCTTCATCCCGCCCCGTATGGCATCCCGGGTGACGTTCTCGGCGTGGACTTTCTCCCACGCTCCACGAACCGCCTCGGCTTCGATCACTTGCGGGACGACCACAATGCCGTCTTCGTCCGCAATCACCAGATCACCAGGCGAGAACAACACGCCGCCGATTTCGACCGGCACGTCCACATTGACCACGCGCTGTCGGTCTTTGCTGTCGTAGACGCTTCGTCCACGTGCATAGACCGGGAAGCCCATGCTGCGCATCTTGGTGACGTCGCGAACGGCCCCGTCCACAATGGCACCCACGCATCCGGCATTGCTGGCTGCGGTCGAGAGCAACTCACCCCATACACCTGACCTGAACGAACCTCCCGCGGCGGCAATCAGCACGTCATCTGCCTGACACCCATCTACCGCCTGAAGCTCCAGTTCGTAAGGACTGGCGTCTTCGTGATACATCTCGGTCCAGAGCGTCGTCTTGGCCCGACCGACCAGCACTCCTTGAACGGTGCAGGGTTCGAGCGAAACTCGGGGAGATTGATTCTTGTAGCCCAGGGCATCCAAAGCATCACACAACACCGCGCTGTAGAAAAACTCGCGCATCATGTCGAGCGTGATGATCTCAGGCGTATCGCTCATGTCGTCCGTTCAATTCGTAGAAAGTTGGGAGAGAGTCAAAGGTGGGAACGCGGAGCAAGTGTAGGGAACCACAGCACCGATTCGTCCAGTGCGCTGGGCACGGTTTCTCACGGGTCCTGGGCCGTCACACCAACCCTTGTTGGTGCCTGGCATGAATCGGATCCCCCAAGATTGCCACATCACTGACTTGCCAACCGGGGGCCAGGATCTCAATCTGTAGCGTGCTGAGACTCTTGGCCAGGCCGGAAGCCAGGGGGATTTGCCACAGTCGCTGCGGACCTTGTTGCTGCAACTCGTCTGAAAACGGCAGCACCTGATCCCCCAGCTTGATCCGAACATCAGTGAGTGCCGCAGGCTGGGCGAGTCGAACCGCCAGCACGGCGTAGTCGAACACGTTAGGGTAATGCCCTTGGAATTCGAGCACGCCAGGCGTATCACCAAGAGGACGATAGCCATCTGGCGCGGTTCCGGCAACTGCCAGGAATCCGGTAGGCTTCCACTCGGCCTCACTGTCGGGGTTGCCCAAGTCGGCGGTCACGTAGCGTTTCCCCCGATCCATCAGCATGCGGGTGAAGGGGCCAATCTGCGGGATTCGCTCGCGCGGTGGGGGATCAGCCGCCGACTCGGCAGGACACTGTCCGTTGATAAGTTCGCGAATCGGTTCGCCTAAGGCCACCGGGAAGGGACGGCCCAGGCGGTCTTGAATGGGGGACTCTGGCTCAATGCCTAGCAGGTGGTACACCGTGGCCGCGATATCGTCTTGCGTGACTTTGTCTCGGGTGGGATGTGCCGCTTGAGCGTCGCTTGCACCGTAGACCTGTCCGCCTGGCACGCCGGCACCAGCCATCACCACACTATTGCAGGCCCCCCAGTGATCGCGACCGCCGTATTTATTGATTTTGGGAGTTCGTCCGAATTCGCTGTTCCAGATGATGAGCGTTTCGTCCAGCAGTCCGGACGACTGCAAATCTTCGAAGAGTGCCGCCAACGGACGATCTACCGAGGGGAGCAAACGGCTCTTGAGTTCTTGGAAGTTGTAACGATGCGTATCCCAACTGGAGTCCACGCCTGCCTTCTCACGATGCCAGTAGACCGTGACGAGCTTGACACCCGACTCAATCAACCGCCGGGCCATCAGGGTGCTTTGACCGAACGTATGCCAACCATAACGCCAGCGTGTATCTTCGCTTTCTTGTTGTAGATCGAACGCCTGACGAGCCTTGGGCGAAAGCACCATGTCGAGCGCTTGCTGGTAGAAGTTGTCCATGGACTGGGCAGACCGAGAACGCTCAGCCACGCGAGCCACGTCTTCGACTTGTGACAACAAGCTCCGCCGTGCCGCCAGGCGTGAGGTACTCATGCCGTCTGGCAGGTGCAAGGCGGGGACTTGGAAGTCGTCGTGGTCCGGATAATCGTTGATTCGGAAGGGATCGTACTTCTTGCCCAACATGCCGCCGTCTTGGCCTGGGACCACTGCGCCGGCGGTGGTTGAGATGGTCAGCGGCATGGAGACGAACGTTGGCATCCCCGCGAGCTGGGTCTAATTGGTTTCCTCGACCCCGATGTTACGGTCCCTATCTCGCGCTAAGTTCCTCCGTATGAGTTCTTGGCGACGAACCGGTCGACCAACAGGCGCGTTGGTGTCTGCCTTCTCCGAACGAATGCTATTGTCGCGTCCGGACGGTAGTTGCTCAGTCGGACAACGAGACCAGCGATGGTGATCGAAGAAACTCCTTCGTGGCCGATGACCGTGTTCCAAGGTCTGAGCATCTTGATGAAGGCCCTTCCACTAACAAGAACAAGATCACCGTTTGGCACGAAATTCCCGTAGCGTAAACAGCCCCGGCTGTGA
>CALOEH010000035.1:0-18678 GCA_942492195.1 uncultured Planctomycetia bacterium
GGTTTCGCACGGGCCGCTGAGGTGGAAAACTGGCGCGTTCGTTCGTGTCGTCGCGCAGCGCCGCTTGGACTTGTTCCGCCTGAGTTTGGGGAGCACCGCTCGCCTTGCCTTCGGCGGTTGGCGAAGCGGTCGCGAAGGCCTGACCGTACTTGGACGGCAACACCGCATGGCGCGGGTCGGGCCGCTGGTGCGATTCGATCTCGCAGTATTCATCCGAAAGCTTCTCGGCTTTGGCCGGCGGGTCAAACCCGCTGGTGCGGAGAGGCCGGCGAGCCGATCATGCGGTCGCGGTGTGACGCTCTTGGGGTCCGGCAAACGCATGGCTTGAGGTGGATCGGACGAAGTGATCACAGCCGAGCCGGCATCCTGGAGCTCATCGTCTTGATACCGATTGCGGACCTGATCCGAATGCGCGAACTCAATCAGTTGGGCCGGAGTCGAAACCGGCTCCTTGGCCGTCTCGGCAGGGGTAGCAGCAGTGGGCTGGGCCATGGCTTTGGTCGCCGTGGCCGTTCGCTGCAATTGATCGGCCGTTGTGTCGCGAGCACGCCCCACCTGTTGTTGGACCTGGTCGCCGGTCCGTTCGGTCGCCGCTTCTGCCTGAGCGTAGCGGTCGCCTACATATCGGGCGGTCTCTCGGCGTCCGGTGTCCGCCTGTTGGACGGTACCTTGAGCCGTGGCTCCAGCATTGCCGACCGCCGTATTGGTCCGTTGCTCGGCCCCTGCCAGCGTTTGTTGCAGCCGGGCGGCTGTCGCATCCACCAGGCTCGGCGCGGGTGCGGCACCTGTTTCCGGTTGGGACGCTCCACCAGGAAGGAACCGCGAGGCACTCGGGGCAAGCCCGTCGAGCCCCAGCTTGCTCAACTGGCGATTGACTTGGGCGTTTGCCTGATCTCGACCTCGGTCGACTTCGCGAGAAGCCTTGCCGGATCCGGTACTGACCACCTGCTGGGTGCGGGCGGTTTCGGACTCAATCTTGGCTTCGGCCGTGGCGGTCTCGCTGGCCACGCGGCTATCTAGCTGTTCGATTTGCTCACGACCGGCGGCGAGTTCTTGGCGAACGTCCTGCCGGGCAGCTTCGGCGGTTTGCTGGACTTTGGCCACCCCGCGATCCACCTCGGCCAGCGACTTCCGCTCGCCTCGGTCCACTTCGCGATCAACGGCCTGGGCCAGCATGTGGTGTCCTGCGGCCTGAAGTTGGTCACGGAACTGTTTTGCAAGCTGGTCCGTATTGAGTTTGAGCCGGGGAGACTTCCAGCGACCTGCCAGTGAGGCTTCGGTATGCAGGCCGCCCAATTGCGCGAGTCCGGTGTTCCACAAGTTCGCACTGACACCGGCAAACCTCTCTCCTTCGCGGACTCGCATGTCCAAGTCGTACACATGTGCCGAAACCGGCAATGAGAAATCTTGACTGCCCAGCGTACCGCCGCCCACGATGTCGAGATGGCCACCACGCATTTCGAGAGACCCCTGGATCTTCTCGAGCTTTACCAGTCGGGCAAGTTCAATCTGCTTGGCTTCCACATGCAGCGTGTGCCGCATCGGTCGCTGGTGCAGATTCAAGTCCACGTTGGCCAGCGCGTGAAGTTCTGGCAAGGCGCACTTGAACTCGGTTGGCTTTCCTTCGCAACGGGGGTCGCTGTTGAGGTTGAGCAACTCAATGGTTGCATCCGCTCCTAGCTTCCAACTCGCCGGCAGTTGTTTGACGCGAACCTGTTGAGCGAGCAAACGAGGCAAACGCGCGCGGCCAAAGCTGCTGCGCATGTCTCGCATCACCTGGTACTTGGGGTCTACCTCTCGTGCGGGATCCACCTCGGCTGCTGGATCCGCATCATCATCGTTGCGGCGGACGTACTTCTCCAAAGTTTCCAACCAACGGCGAGCTTCTTCCACCTGCGGTTTGACTTCTTCCCATTGGCTAACGTACTCGTCCAGCTTGCTTCCCCAATCGGTACCGTCAGCAGCTTCGTCTCCGGCGGTTTCTTCGGCGGAGGATTCCGCTTCGGTGCCTGGGAACGAAGGGAGCCGCAGCCCATACGCTTCGGCCCGGGCGTTGCGAGCCACGTTGGACTCCAAGCCTTCGAGCAGGATCTGTTGGATATGCACGCGGCCACGCACGAGCGAAGCGGGGTTGACCATGGCCGTGATGTTGGCAACTTGCAGGCGGTTGTGATCCAGATCATCAGGGTCGGCGATCTCAAGATCTGTGATCTTGAGCAACCCATTGTTGAACGAAAGATCGAACCCCTTGGCCGAAACTTCTGCCTGATTGGCCATTGAGAGACTGTTCATGACGCTGCGTTCGATCAACTGGTCCCCATACAGCCAAGAGAGCGCGGCCGTGGGAAGTAGCAACAGAAAGGCGATGGCCATTCCGTAGGGACGAAAGGTGCGCGGCGTGGAGACTTCGAGCTTGGCGGCTGCGGCACTGCCAAAGATTGCCCAACAGGCCAGGCGAATACTCAATCGAGAGGACCATCGCTCATTGGTCTTCAAGACTTCGTGCAAGCGGCGAAACTGGGCCTGGAGGTACGCCGTCAAACGTGCGGCAAGCACGGCCAGGCAAATGGCTGTAGCCATTCCCCAGATCAAACCTCCGACCAACGTGTAGCGGCCAAAGTCAAACAGCGCGAACCAGAGTTGTTGACTGTACGGAGCCAGCCAACTGCCGAGAGGGCTTTCGTCCAACATCATCCGTCCTGCACGAAACAGGATGGGGGTGATCATCCAGGCGGCCATGGCGCTGACCGCCCAACTCTGGCAGACCAGTTTCCACGGCACCCGCACAATCAAGGCAGCTAGCAACACGCAGCCCAGCGTGAGATTCCAGCCGCTCACAAAGCCGGCCAAAGTTCCCAGAAAGACCGCCCAGGCAATTTCGCGAGGGTGAACACCATCTCGAACGACGCCAAACAAAGAACTGACGAAGGTGGTCATAGAACGTGCCTCTGCGCAGGGTGCACTGCTGGCGGCTCGCATACCCTATGCACGCGCGCGGCCCGATTGTGCTGCATCTAGGGGACGTATCGGATCTGCGGATCGTACGACTTGAGGAATCCAGTCAAGTTGCATACGAGATTGCCGCCGCTGGCACAGCTGATGCGTGGCACGGCAACCAGCGCTGCCCATTCCATGTCTTGGGATGTACGCAGCATGGCTTGTACAGTTGCTCCCTGGGTTGCTGGCAACGTCCGGCAAGTTCGCTTCTCTCTATGAGGCAAAACCATCGTGCAAATTCGTGATCGTGTTCGAGAGCTTCGTCGCGTGCCAGCGGGGTCACTGCGGCCTCACCCTAAGAATTGGCGAACCCATCCCACCCAGCAACGTGACGCACTTCGCGGGGTGCTGGCTGAGATTGGCTTCGCCGGAGCCCTGCTTGCGCGGGAGTTGGAAGATGGCAGCTTAGAACTGATTGATGGGCATCTCCGAGCCGAAACTGCCCCGGACGCCCTAATCCCGGTCCTGGTTGTCGATCTCACGGCCAGCGAGGCCGACATGTTGCTGGCAGTCCATGATCCGCTGGCTGCCATGGCCGGTCGGGATGAACAACATCTGGCGGAGCTGTTGGCCGGCGTTGAGACCGCCAACGACGCCCTGCAATCTCTGCTGAATGCGCTGCAAGAACCCCCTGTCTCGATGCAAGATGCCGAACCGGAACCTCTGCCTGCTGAGGTGGATGTGCCAGAGTGTTACGAACTGCTGGTGACGTGTCAGGGCGAACGTGAGCAGCGGGCTCTCTACGAACGTTTGATCCAAGAGGGCTACCCATGCCGCGTTATGACGTTGTAGTCGAAGCTCCGCGCACCAGTTCGTTCCGCGTGGAGCAAGTGGCCGGCATGTTTGATCTGCCTGCCTCAGAAGTTTGCCGCGAGCACATCTCGGCCGAACTCCCTGACCTGAGCGAACCATGGCAGGTAGGCTTGATCGTCGGACCTTCTGGTAGCGGCAAGAGCACGTTGGCCCGGCATGTTTACGGACCGGCACTTTTCTCCAATCCCCCTTGGCCCAGGAAAGCCGCGGTGGTGGACGGGTTCGATCCGCAACAATCACTGCGCGAAGTGACCGAAGTGCTCACACGTGTCGGTTTCAGCAGTCCGCCAAGTTGGCTCAAACCGTACGAAGTGCTCAGTGTCGGCCAGCAGTTTCGCTGCGATCTGGCCAGGGCTCTCTTGAGCCGCGAGGAACTGGTCGTCTTCGATGAGTTCACCAGTGTGGTGGACCGCACCGTGGCGCGGGTGGGTGCTGCCGCGGTGTCGCAGGCGGTGCGGAGCGGCAAGTTCGCACGTCGGTTTGTGGCGGTGAGCTGCCATCGGGATATTGCCCAGTGGCTAGAACCTGATTGGGTGTGCGATCTCGCAGTTGGCACTCTATCGCGGAGGCGGCTTCGGCGACCGCGGCTCGCCGTTGACATCGCCCGCTGTGATCGGGCGGCGTGGGCGGAGTTTGCGCCGCATCACTATCTAAGTGGTGCGTTGAACCCGGCAGCGCGGTGCTACCTAGGCACCTGCCGCGTGCCGGCCTCAGGCAGTTCGTCCGAAGCATGCCAAGGCACCGACGAGCCAGAACAGCCGGTCGCCTTCGCCGCCCTCTTGAATGCCATTGGCCGGCGTGACGTGTGGCGGATCTCGCGGCTGGTGGTTCTGCCAGACTTCCAAGGGATTGGAATTGGCGGCGCTGTCAGCCGCGCGCTGGGTGAGATCGCGCAACAGTCCGGCAAGCGGCTCAGCATCACCACCAGCCATCCTGCCATGGTGGCCCATCTGCGGTCCGCCCGGCATTGGCAAGTCACGCGGGTGGTCCATGGTGGTAGCCGCTGGGGAGCATTCGCAAAGCGGAAGAATGTTCACTTGACGTCGCGCGGCCGCACCGTGGTCTCCGCGCAGTTCGTCGCCGGTTTGAACCACCAAGAACAGCCCGAAGTACCAGGAGATTCACCATGACCACCGCTCGGCGGACTCCTCAGCAGCGAGACGAACAACGGCGGTTGATCGAACGCGCGCTGGTCGATGGAGTCAAACCGCACGACGTGATGGCAGCGCTCGCCGAAAAGTATGGCCTGACCCCTCGTCAGATTCAGGCCGACCTGCGGGATGTCTGGCAACGACTGAGTACCGAAGGAGAGGCGATTGCCCGACGGCAATGGGATCCGCAGCATCTGGCGTTGGCCGTCAAGCGGCGAGACCGGATCTACCACGAGGCGGTCAAGAACGGCGACCGGCGGATTGCCTTGGAAGCTGAGAAGGACCGCTGCCGACTGTTGGGAATCTATCCAGAAGAGCAACGCACGAGCGAAGGAGATGGCGATGCCGTCCAGATCGACGCCGCCATCGAGCGGGAGCTGGCAAAAGTTCTCCAAGCTGGCGAAACTGAAGTTTCTCCGCCGGTTGCGGATGTTGAACGGTAGCGCCGAGCCGCTGGGAGATTGGGCCGCAGAGTTCTTGCCGCATTACTTCCACCGACCTGCCAGCAGGATGCACCGTTGGCTCGACGAGCGTTTGGCCCAGATGGATCCAGGTGCCCGACTGGCGATCGTGGCACCTCGCAATTCTGCCAAGAGCACCTGGTTGAGTTTCGCGTTCCCCTTGCGGCAAGCGTTGCTGGGGCGCGAACGCTACATCCTGCTGGTGGCCGAAACAGGCGATCAAGCCAGGCGTTACCTGCGTTCGATCAAACAGGAACTCGAGTCGAATCACGCCTTGCGTCAGGCGTATCCAGAATCGGCTGGTGCTGGAGGAACGTGGAACGTCCATCGGGCCACGCTTCGTAACGGGGTCGAACTCGAAGCCATCGGCACCGGCAGTAGCATTCGCGGCCGCAAGAATGCGGAGTCCCGCCCCACGCTGGTGATTGTGGATGATCCGCAGGGGCGCAAGCACATTGCCTCGGCACTTCTGCGCCGGCACCAATGGACCTGGTTCACGCAAGACCTGTTGAATGTCGGTTCGCCCCGTACCAAGTACCTGGTGGCTGGCACGGCACTGCACCGCGAGGCACTGGTCGATCGGCTGCTGGTTCAGCCAGGCTGGGAAGCCAAGCGGTTTCGCGCCATCGAGCGTTGGCCGGTTGCCGAGACCCTTTGGCACCGCTGGGAAGAATTGTACACGGACCGTCAACGCCCTCAGGGCAGACGCCGAGCCTGGCAGTTCTATTGCGACCACCGCGCCGAGATGGAAGCGGGGGCGGAGCTGCTGTGGCCTGATCATGAGAACCTGTACTTCTTGATGAAGCTGCGCGTCGATATTGGACGCACGGCATTCGAGTCTGAGAAACAAGGCAATCCGCTCAATCCCGAACTCTGCGAATGGCCGGAGAGCTACTTCTCCCCTGAGATCTGGTTCAACCACTGGCCCCAGAATCTGGTGGTTCGCAGCCTGGCTCTGGATCCCAGCAAAGGGCGTGACGCCAAGGTGGGTGACTACTCGGCGTATGTGCTGTTGGGAGTCAGCCCTGATGGCTTGTTGTATGTCGAAGCCGACGTTCGCCGTCGCGCGATCGAAGACATGGTCCAGGACGGCGTGGCCTGGATCCGGCAGTTTCAACCTGACGTGTTTGGTTGCGAGTCCAACGCCTGGCAAGAGCTACTAGGGGGCGAGTTCGAAGCGGCCTTCCGCAGTGCCGGGATGTTGGACGCCCGCCCCTGGCCGATCAACAACCACGAATCCAAACTGGTCCGCGTCCGCCGCCTGGGGCCGTTCTTATCGCAACGCCGGTTGCGGTTCAAGTCTGGGAGTGCCGGCACCAGTTTGCTGGTGGATCAGTTGAAAGACTTTCCCGTCGGCGAACACGACGATGGCCCTGACGCTTTAGAAATGGCCATCCGGTTGGCCAACGGATTGCTGGCCGATCATCAAGCCGATGGACTCGGAGACCGACTCCCGATCGAGCGAGATTAAGTAACACGCGAAGAACGATACTTCTTTGCTTCTCCAATTCTTAAGAAAGTAAAACCATGAGCACGCCTGACGCTTCGTCCACCTCCCCTTCGTACGATGCAGAACTTGCATTGGCCTGGCAAGAACGGCAACGGTTGGCCGCGCAGGCGATCCGCCGGGAGAACACCTTGCTGCGAGAGTCACTCTCCGTCTATGACGGACTGGTCGATCCGCAGGAAGCGCTGCACGAACAAGGCGAACTGTGGGACCTGGTCAGCGGTGGTAGCGAACAGCCAAGCCCTGACGGCTTCAGCCCAGGGCAACTGCGGCAGATCCGCAAAGAATGTCGGCAGTTGGCGCTCACCAACGAGTTTGCCATCAATGGCCATGAGAACCGGATCTCGTACATCGTCGGCACAGGGCATCGGTATCAGATCACGCCGAAACGGGGCGTGTCGGTTTCGCCTGCCGGTTTGAACGCGGCCCAGCAGGTGCTGGATGAATTCTTGGAAGTCAACCGCTGGCATCAGCGTCAGCAAGAGATTGTGCGGCGTCGTGACCGCGATGGCGAAGCCTTGCTGCGACTGTTTGTGGATGGCCGTGGTATGACCCACGTGCGATTTGTCGAACCGTGGCAAGTTGCCGCACCGGCCGCCGAAGCCCATCAGGCCCCTTGGGGAATTGAAACGGATCCAGACGATGCCGAGCGCGTGCGTGGCTTCTGGCTCGTGGACGAAAGCGAAACGGAGTTCGTCCCAGCCACTGAGATCCAGCACCGCAAGGCGAATGTCGACGCCAACGCGCCGCGCGGGATTCCACTCTTCTACCCGGTCCGACGCAACCTGCTGCGGGCCGAGAAACTGCTTCGCAACATGGCCGCGGTCAGTGACATTCAAACGGCCATTGCCTTGATCCGCCGACATCAGGCTGGCGGGCGTTCGGCACTGGAGCAACTGCGTGGCAACCTGGCCACCGCCACCCGACCTCCTGTTTCAGGCGGAGGAACCGCGTACTTCCAGAAGTTCGAACCGGGCACCATTCTGGATGTGTATGGCGGAACCGAATACGACTTTCCCGCTCAAGGTTTGGATGCCACGCGCTATGTGTATGTGCTTCAAGCAATCCTCCGTGCAGTGGCCAGCCGACTGGTCATGCCGGAGTTCATGCTCACCAGCGATGCCAGCAATGCCAACTACAGTAGCACACTGGTCGCCGAAGGGCCTGCGGTGAAGATGTTCGAGCGGTTGCAGCACGACATGATCGTGGACGATGTTGCCTTGCTCCGCCAGGCACTGACCTCAGCTGCATTGGCCGGGCGTCTCGACCGTGAGCTCTTGGACCAGATCCAGATTCAGGCCCAACCGCCGCAAGTGGCCGTGCGTGATCGTCTGGATGACGCGCGAACCGATGAAATCCTGGTCCGTCGCGGGGCCATGAGTATTCGCACCATGGCGCTGCGACACGGTCTCGACCCTGACCAAGAACAACCAGGCAGTGCCTCAACGCCAGTTGCCTGAGAGGGAAGTGCCGTCGTGTTGACTACCGTGGCAACATCGGCCTGTCGTGCTTCCTCACTGACGCTTCGGGCTAAGGTTCCTACCTCGTGGGCCGAACTTTACCGAACCGGTCCGGCTCCCGGCGAGCTGGCACATCCGTAAAGAATCCGGCACTGGCCGCCCAGCGAAGATCGTCCCAGTCATGCGGATTGGTTGCTTCAACCGAAGCGGGAACTGGTTGGTGCCGAACGGACGCGCTCGGTTCGCCTTCTGCCACGGGGGCAGGCTCTTCGGTGCTGGGCTCTACGATGGTTGGCTTTGTGGTGGTGGGCTTTATGGGGGCGAGTTCCGGAGTCATGTCTTCCCCCAACTCAGCGAACAGAGAATCGGTCACGGCATGCGGCTCCGGCGGTTCTGGGACAGGCGCGGACCCAACCGGAGCGGAAGGGTTGGCACTCAGCAACGCATTGATGACGATCACGGCATCAACCACGTCGAAGTAGCCACTGCCGTCAACATCGAGAAACGGCGGAACACCAACCTGAACTGGCACAGACAATTGCCGAGGACCAATCTGCAACAGTTGGTTGATGACGATCACGGCATCGACCACTTCGACAACACCATTGTCATCGACGTCACTCGGGTTGTTGGGATTTTGCCAGCCGCCGACGTAGATACTCCCAGGCGTGTTGAGCGCCTCGATCTGCCCCTCGTTCAAACTGCCAGCGAAGTCCAAGAGCGCGGCCCCGTTGGTGTCGTCAGGGATGTCAAAATGAATCTCGAGTACGCTCCCGCTGACGGCTGGTGCCGGGATACGGCGAAACATCGCCACGCTGATGGTGCCAGCTTCCTGATCCACGTTCGACACCAGGTTGAATCCGCCAGTCACGCTGCCGGTCAACAGTTCCAACACTTCGAGCAAGGCGGGGTCGAACGTTAAGGTCAAGTCGAAGGCGATCAATCCTTCGGCATCGCCAATAAGGATTGGGACCGTAGGATTCGTCCCGGCCACGCCGAGCACGTCATCGATGGAAAGCGTCGTACTGCGGGAAGCGGGTGCTGCCGGAATCTCGGAGCCGGGAGGAAGTTCCGGAATTTCATCCTGCTGAAGTCCCACGGACTTGCGGGCAATCCAGTCCGCATCCGTGGCGGTGAGCGCACCATCACCCGTCACGTCGGCCACAATCACCGGATCAATCAGCGGAAAGCCATCGAATCCGGTATCGAAATCGAAGTTCACTCGGGAAACATAAGCAGCATCCAGGGCCGAGTAACTGCCGCTGCCGCTGGTATCCCCAACGAATGCCACCGCCGCCGCAGCGCTATCGCCTACCGAACTAATCGCCCCGGCGTTGAGCGTGAGCGATTCGAATTGCAACAGGTGGAAGCTTGCTAGATCGGCGTCCAGAGGGACATTCGCTGTCAGATGAACCAACGTCTGGCTGCCAGCGAGCGCTTCGCCAGAAAGTTCCAGCACCAGCAGGCCAGCGGTCGATGTATCAAAGGTATCAATCTGCCAACTGCCTGGCAGTTGCGCACCTACGTCGGCTGCGGTGATCTGCAACTGATCCGGATCGAAACGCAGCGACAGTTGCACGTGCTGCACACCGTCTGCGTTGTCAATGGTCAGCGGAATACCGGACAACGGGGTAACAAGATTCACCCCCTGACCAGGACCGCGGGCAAAATCCGGAATCGAAACCACGCGAGCCGTGGTCGCGGCAATGTTGAAGTTGCTGACATAGTCATCGCCGCCGATTCCGTTGCCGTCTCCGTCCAGCATCTCGCCATAGGTATCGGCGATTCCATCGGCACGGCTGAAGAGCGTGACGGTGTAATCCCCCGGCAGCAGCGGCCCTCCGGTTTTGACAAAGGCCAGGCGCTGCAAGCCTTCGTCCCACAACAAACTGCCGGCAATCGATCCCAGGTTTTGCTCGGTGACCAACACATCTGCCGCGGCAGCGCTGGACGCGCCTCGGTAGAGATTCAACAACGTGGGATCCAGCGAGTGACTTAACGTCCAGTAGATAGTCGAAGCATCGACCGACATCTCAACGACTTGCAATGCCGGCGTCAGGATCTCGAGCGATCCATCAACAAATGTCGCCGCGAGATTGGACTCGTTGAGCGAGACACTGGTGAACGCGATCAGACTGCTGGTTTCTAACGGGGCATCCTCCTTGATGTGGAAGTCGATCTCGAGCAGGCTGCCCGTATCCATGCTGAGCGGTTGGGCACCGGACAGGGTCACCGTGATGGTGCCGGCCGGATCATCAACCGTGGCATCCAAGATGAAAGCTGCGGTCAAGCTGCCCAACTGCAGGTCGGCAAGTTCCACATCGAGCAGGGTCGTGTCGTAGGAAATCACGAACTCAGCCTGCTGGACACCGGCCGAGTTGTTGAGCATTACCGGGATCGTGACGGTATCGAGCGGACGGCCACCGTGCTGCCCGATCGAAAGAACCGGAGCCGGATCAGGTGCCACATGGACCGTGACCGTGGCGCTGGAGCTACTGCCAGGAGTTCCGTCGTTGATGGTGTAGGAGAACGTTTCAATCCCTAGGAATCCCGGCGCGGATCGGTACTCGATGGAGGTGCCGTTGTGAGAAAGGGTTCCGCCTGCGCTGCCTGGCCCCAGCGACTGGATGCTCAACGTCTCACCGGCGTCCGGCGAGATCGCGTCGTTGGCCAGTGGGTGAATGGTGGTGAGGAGTTCACTCCCGGCGTTGATCGTGTCATCGTTCGCCTGCGGCGGATCGTTGGTGCCGGTGACGGTGATCGTCACGTTGGCTTGCGCGGTATTCAGTCCACTGTCTGAAATCGAATAGGTAAAGGTCAGTTCGCCAAAGAAATGTTCGGCAGGTGTGAAATGGAAATGGGTTCCCTCGTTCGTCAATGTGCCTGATGCCGGAGTGGAGAAACCGGTAATCGAAAGCCCATTGCCGCTATCGTTGTTCAAGACGTCAATCAAGGTTTGCGGAGCGTCTTCGACCAGCGCGAACGTATCATCAATGGCCTGAATCGCGATCGGCTCCAAGCGGTTGCCAAAGTTCAAACCTGCCAGGCTTTGCCCTGCCGCCACGGTGATCTCATGCCCACCATGAGGACTGGTCGGCCATGTCGCCTGCCAGGGGCTGGGGATAACCCGCTGCACGCGATAATCACCCGGTTCGACAGCAAGCGTGTACAGCCCAGCGGCATCGGACCGAGTACTCGGTTCGCCGAAGATCAGTTCCAATTCCCAAGAATCCAATTGTCCTTCTTCGCCTGAGGTATCGTCCGTAATTTCCAGTCGCCACGCGCCGGCCGGCAGTTCCCCATCGAAATCGCTGAGCATTCCTTCGGGTCGGTGAGTGGCATTGGCAATGGGTTGACTGGCACTGGTGATCGAAGCGAGCGCTTCGTCATCCAGGGTGAGGTTGACGATATTCTGAGATCCCGCTCCCACGTCGGTGAACAATTCCACCCGAGTTCCCAACGGGCTGATTAAATAAACATCCAGATCCCCCACAAACGGATGCGTGAAGTTGACCGTCACGTTGACATCCACCAGGGGAAGACTCGGCCCGCCCACGTTGATCGTTGAGGTCACCGGCTGCGAAAAGAGCAGCGGCACCACTTGCTGGCTGGAGAGACTGGCAATCGCCTGTTCGAGCTGACCGTTGCGATTGAGATCGAGATAGACTTCCCAATCGGGAAGCGGGCTTTCCGGGAAAGCTTGCAATCCATTGGCATTCAGATCATCCCAAACCAATCCGGAGAGTTGCCCCGGCGAACTCAAGAGATTGCCAAAGTTCTCATTCGTTGCGGTCTGGCCCGTTGCCAGGGTTACCGAACGAACCTGGCCCAGCGGAGCGGTTCCGCTCCATCCACTGGGACGAGCAACCACCACCTCGTAGCTTCCCTGCACAAGATTTGTAAAGCTGTAGGCCCCGCTGCTATTGGTCAGGGTGGCTGTTTCGCCATCATCGTGCTCTTGATTTCCATTGCCGTCCAGAAAGACTTCCCAGCCTGAGAGCCTCGGCTCATTCGCATGCAGTTGGCCATCAGCATTCAGGTCATTCCAAACGGTGCCATGGATCTCAGCATTCGCGGCGATGGCCAGATCACCACTGACCGTGTACTGGCCGGTATACCCGTAGGTGCCGATTCCCTTCACTTCCAGAAAGTAGTTGCCTGGCGACAGCACCGTGGTCATAGAAGCCGAGAGTGTTGACGAGGGATCTGCCATGGCGACCACCTGACCACTGGCATTTCGCAGCGTCAGCACGACGTCCAGGTTCGGCCCTACCGCGGCAGGTTCGACCTGCAAGCTGGCACCGCCTCCCAAAGTGGTAAACGAGAAGACATCGACGTCCGTGGTGGTTTCGATGATGCCAGTCCCGCTGACCAGACTTCCATTGACCGACAGGGGAGTCGCACCGACGGTCGAGCCGCTATGGTCATCGGCGCGAAAGCCAAACCCGTTGGCAGGCCTGGCAAGCACGTCCATGTCAAGTTGAAAGGTGGTGTCCGAGGTTGTCGGCCCGTTGTGCCAGGTGGTGACGGGCTCGTAATAGCTGATGCCCATCAGCGGTGCCCAACCGTCTCCCCCGGGGTTGTATTCCTCCAGCGGTCTCCCGTCAGGCAAGAAGGTGCTTTGGTGGCTCAGGCCGAGCGCATGTCCGAATTCGTGGGAAATAATCTCCGACGCAGCGCCGGTGCTGTTGAACGCGTAGACCACGTTTGCCAGCGGGTTGGTGAAACTATTGACATAGGCGACGCCCCCGGCCGGTGTGCCGCTTTGGGCTTCGTACCAATCCGCCGACGAACCGCCGATGGCTGCTCGAAGGGCGACGCCGTCCGCAAAGCTGGGAGGCTGGACGGTAGTCACATTCACATGGAACGGGGCAAAGTCTTCCGCCACGCGTTGCCAGATCTCTTCGATCAAAGCGAGTTCGGCATCGCTGAACGTTGACGCATCGCCGTCATTGTCGAACGCCGGGGTATTGATATTCGAATACGTGCCCCAATTGCTTTGGAAGTGCCCATCAAAATCCAAGAACAACGAGACCGAAGCGCCCAGATTGCTATCCAGAGCCGGCAGGCTGCTCAGCGGATGCACTGCACGACTTCCCAGCGAGCTACCGTCGGTGGATGCCGCCGGAGCGGGGGGAAGCGGGAGGTCCGCATAAAGCTCGTAGGTGACACCATCAATCACCACGTGCTGGAGTGTGGGATCGTGAAACTCTGCGACCAGGACCGATTCGGCCGGGTCTTCCAGCGCGTGGCCATGGAGCATCGTCCGAGCTTCGAGAATTTCGTAGAGTCGGCGAAGCCGGCGTGGACCGCGACCCCATGACGCTGCTCGCAGCCGTGATCCACGAATCACGCGAGTACCCTTCATGTTTAACGGTTCCACAATCTGCAACGGTACATATTGCGACATTCGCAATCTGCAGCGTCATCGTTCAGGCGTTGAGATAGTTCAGGCAATGACTAGGGTGGTTGTGTCCCGCGAAAGCCAAGGGAATTGAAAGCAGAACGCCACCAGCGAGACGCCTCCCAATTTTAATTGGCGAGCGATGGTGCTGCTAGCGAATTCGGATCGGCGAATCGGATCGGTCTACCCAGGGTGCTTGCAGCCGCCGCAGGTGCCCCGCATGGGGGGCATCGACAGGTTTTCCCAGTCGGAGCAATTCGGTCCGTAGCGGGACGAAAAGCCTGATTCTGCTCTCATAAGAGTTTAATTATTGGTCTGGCTCTGGTATGCTCAAGGTCGATTGGGTCGGTTTCGTTTGACACAACTCCCTCCTAGATTTTCCTGCCTTGTGTGGGATGCAGCGTCCTTTCGCTTGCAGCCCAGGAGTTATGAAATGGTTCGCAGCCTGCTTTCCACGCTGCTCCTCCTCGCTTTGATTATTACGTTAGCACAGAACGCCAACGCCGCAGGCTTGGCGATTTCGCCAGAGACGGTACAGCTCCGTTCGCCGGAAGCTACGCAGCAGTTATTGGTGAGTCGGCCTTCGCCAACACCCGGCGTCTCGCCCCGTGCGGATGCCACCCGTCAGGCGAGCTATCGGTCGTTGAACCAAGAGATTGCGACCGTTGACGCTACGGGATTGGTGCAAGCGCGAGGGGACGGCAAGACTGAGATCGTCATTGAGTTCTCTGGTGAAGAGATGCGCGTGCCGGTGGAAGTTACCGGAGTGGCGCAGCCTGAGCCTGTTTCGTTTCGGCATCAGATCATTCCGATTCTTACCAAGAGTTCTTGCAACTCGGGCGGCTGTCATGGCAAGGCCGAAGGACAGAACGGTTTCAAGCTCAGCGTGTTTGGGTTTGATGCTAAAGCGGACTACGAAGCGATTGTCCAGAATGGCCGCGGGCGACGGGTTCGAGTCACCACCCCTTCGCGGAGCCTGATGCTCCTCAAAGGCACGGCCGAAGTGCCACATGGCGGCGGACTCAAGATGGAGCTCGGCAGCCTGGCGCATCGGCGTTTCTTACGTTGGATCCGTGAAGGTGCCCAACTGGACGAGGAAAGCCAAGAAGCGATTGTACGGATTGAGGTTGAGCCTGAGGTGCAGAGCCTGGCTGTCGAAACACAGCAGCAACTGCGTGTGACCGCCATTGACGCCCACGGTGTGCGGCATTGCGTCACTGCCGAAGCCGAGTACGAGTCCAACGCTGGCGTGGTCGCCGAGGTCGATCGGCGAGGGCTTGTGCAGGCCACCAACGTACCAGGCGAGGCCGCCATTTTGGTGCGTTTCTTGGAGCATGTGGCGGTTGCCCGAATTACGATTCCTCGGCGTCAGGTCGAAGTCAAACACCCGCCAGTGGCCAACTTCATTGACCAGCTGGCCTGGGACAAGCTAGAGCGTTTGGGAATTCCGGCCAGCGAACAAGCTGCGGATGGAGAATTTCTCCGCCGGATGTACCTGGACGTGCTGGGGGTTCTGCCCACCGCCAAGGAAGCGGCCCAGTTTTTGGCCAGCACCGATCCGCAGAAGCGGGCCAAGGCCATCGATGCCGCCTTGAACCGGCCTGAGTACGCCGACTATTGGGCCATGCGATTCGCCGACATCCTGCGCGTGGATCGTAGTGCCATCACGGCCCAAGGTGCCGTGGCGATGACCCGCTGGCTGCATCGGCAGTTCGAAAAGAACCGCCCTTACGATGCTATAGTGCATGACATTCTGACCGCCCGGGGCAATACGCTGCTAGACGGACCTGCTTCGTTCTACAAGGCGTTGGCCACCGCCGAGGAGACCAGTCGTTCGGTCAGTCAGGTGTTTTTGGGAGTCCGGATTGAGTGTGCCCAATGCCATCACCACCCTGCCGAACGTTGGGGGCAAGATGACTACGTGGCCCTGGCTGGCTTCTTCACCGGGATCAAACACAAGCGGCTCACCAGTGGTGGGGAGGTGATTGTGGCCGGGCCTGGCACGGATCTCAAGCATCCGCGGACTGGCGAAGTGGTTTTGGCTCGCCCCTTGGGAGGCGAGGCGGTTGAGTTCGAACCGCAGGAAGACCGCCGCGTCGCACTGGCTGATTGGGTCACCAGCGGCGAGAACCCGTACTTCGCTCAGGCGCTGACGAACCGCCTTTGGGCTCATTACCTAGGGCGTGGCCTGGTAGAACCGATTGACGATATCCGCGCCACAAATCCCGCCACCAACGAGCCGCTGCTGGCCGAGTTGGCCAAACATCTCGTGGACGTGAAATTCGACTTGAAGCAGTTCACCCGCACCGTGTTGAACTCGCAGCTGTATCAAAGAGCCGGCGAATCCACGCTGGATAATCAGGATGACGCTCAAAACTTCTCACATGCCCGGCCCAAGGCCCTGCCGGCCGAGGTCCTCCTGGATGCGGTGTGCCAGGTGACGGGTGTTTCGGAGAAGTTCAACGGCTGGCCAGATGGATACCGGGCGGTGCAGGTGTGGGACAACCGGATGCCGTCCTACTTTTTCCGGATTTTCGGCCGGCCAACGCGAGTCTCGGTGTGCGAATGCGAACGAAGCAACGAGCCGAGCATTGCCCAAGCCCTGCATCTCTTGAATTCTCCCGAACTCTCTGAGAAACTAAGCTCACGTCGGAGCGTGACGTATCAGCTTGCCACCAACAACCTGAGTAACGACGAGATCGTGGACCAATTGTTCTTGTCGGCCCTGACTCGCTACCCCAATCAGCAAGAGCGTGCGTTGTTTGGCACCGCGTTTGCCGATGTAAGTAATCAGGACGACCGCCGCGCTCTGATCGAAGATGCGCTCTGGACGTTAATCAATACGAAGGAATTTTTGTTCAATCACTAACGAGGCTGAGCCCCGACCGATTGCCTGTTGGAAGATAAGCCCCCTGGACCAGCTACCGAGGAATTCCGATGTTCAAGATTTCTCTCGACCGCCCGACTGGCCGTTTCTGCGATCGCATTCCCCGTCGTCAGGCGTTGCAAGTTGGGGCAACGAGCCTATTGGGTGGGTTATCCCTGCCTCAGCTTTTGAAGCTTGAGACGGAGGCCGCAGCCGCCGAGCAGCAGCGTCGCAAGGCCAAGTCCATCATCTTCCTGTTCCTCGAAGGGGCCCTAGCACCATCGACATGTGGGACATGAAGCCCGACGCCCCGGCTGAGATTCGAGGTCCCTACAAGCAGATTTCGACTAACGTGCCAGGCACATTCGTCTGCGAACATCTTCCCCGCTGTGCCCAGGTTGCGGACAAGTACACCATTCTCCGCAGTCACAGTCACAAAGTGAACGGGCATAGCACCGGCTACCACTACATGCTGACCGGCTATCCCCCGGATTTCCGCGATGGCGAGAACCCGGTCCCCAACAATGATCTTTATCCGTCGATCGGGTCCATCGTGGCCCGCGAGTTGGGCCCTGGCGGTAAGATCCCACCGTACATCAATGTCCCGGATCCCATGGCGGGCGGTGGCCCTGGATTCTTTGGTGCCGAGTACGCTCCGTTTGTGATTGAATCTGATCCGGTACAGCCGGACTTCGAGGTCAAAGACCTGCAGCCTGCAGCCGTCGCCAGTCGGATGGATCGGCGACGTCGGTTCCTCTCTGGCCTTGAGACACTAGAAAAGAACTACCAAGGCCGTGCCGGCCAGATGGCTACGTACTACGACAAAGCCTTCGAACTGGTAACCTCGCGCGATGCGAAACAGGCGTTCGATCTCAATCAAGAGTCAGATGCCCTGCGGCAGAAGTACGGCCACTCTTCGCTTGGCCAGTGTGCCCTGCTGTCGCGCCGACTGGTGGAGTCTGGTTGCCGGTTTGTTGGAATCGACAACGGCAGTTGGGATACCCACTTCGATTGCTTCCCCACGCTCGAGAATGACCTGTTCCCGGATGCCGATCGGGCGTTCAGCGCCTTGGTCACCGACCTGGAAGAGCGCGGCCTGTTGGACGACACCCTGGTCGTCATGATGGGTGAAATGGGACGCACCCCACGCGTCAACAACCGCGCCGGCCGCGATCACTGGTCCATGGCCCAAAGTGTGATCCTCGCAGGCGGCGGAATCAAGCCAGGCATGATTGTTGGTGCCACCGACGGTCAAGCAGCCGCCCCCACCACCGAACCGGTGAGCGTGCAGGATTTGATCCGCACATTCTTCACTTTGCTAGGCATCAACTCTGACAAGATGTACCACACCCCGCTCGGTCGGCCCGTGCCGCTCGTCAATGGTGGACGGGTTGTCAGTGAGCTTTTCGCTTAGTCGCTCACGAAGAATAACTTCGGATTTGAACAGCAACAGAGAAGTTCGCCGCAGAGATCGCGGAAGGGGTGAAATTCTGTCTTGTCGATGAGCAAATCCTCTTCAAAGGCAGATTGCCGAATCATAGGACTCTTCTCTCTGCGCGCTCTGCGGTGAGTTGAGTTCCGGCATATATTCACCCGGCTGGGCGTCGCATCGCTCAAGCATGCAAATGCCGAAGGGTAACCTCCGGTTTTGCTTCGATCACGTCGGATTCGAGCCAAACCCTGAAGTCCGCCTGTGCGCACGGGTGCATGCGTTCTCTCTCAAGGCGATCATCGCAATCCGTCTCGCGGTGTCTGACTTTGCCGATTATGCCGGTTGTAGGCATGGCACCAGGAATACTCGACATTCCGCTCGTTCTGTTCCGAAGTCATCTGAGGAATGTAGCGCTCGTGGTGAGTGCACGGATTATGCTAGCACGCCGCCGAGGGGACTTGGGAATGCGACTTCTGATGGGATCTGCCGTACTGACGGCGTTTATGACGTTAATCATGCAAGCGCCGGTGTTGGCTCAAGAGGCCAGCACAGCGTTTGCTGAAGATACCGCTGGTAAACAAGCTTCC
>CALOEH010000036.1:0-16164 GCA_942492195.1 uncultured Planctomycetia bacterium
ACTTGAGCGTGGCAGGCAGGGCAGTTTGTTTCGTACAACACAAGTTCCTTGGCGATACCTGCCAGCTCTGTGTGCTCTGCTCCCAGTCGCTGCTCCTTGGTCTTCCTTACCACCGTGTTGTAAGAAATCCCGGCGACGTTGAGAAAATGAACGCTGTCAATGGCGAGAAGATAAGGGAAAGCAGCAACCACGCCCGGCGAACGGTGGTATTTGGGGCGTCTCTTGACCCAACCAGCAGGGAGAAGAATATCCAGCTAGCAACAACGCAGATTGAGAATCGCAGTTCTGACGCACTCATTTGCACCATCGACAAGAATTGCATAGAAGCTTGGATTTCCAATCGCCACCAATGTTTCTGCGACTCAAGCACATCCCAAAGCTCGATTCTCTATACCAGCAGACGCTGTTTCAACCGCTGCATTCAAGAAATTGTATGGCAAAGGGCAACGCGCGGTTGTCCGGACCATGTCGAATACCTGTCGGCGGTGCCGGTGCCGCAGCACCTACTATCGCCACCACGGTCTTGGCAAGATTTCCCCCAGAGATTGTGAACAAGGGTTTTTGCCTGCAGTGCCAATTCGAACACGAAACGAGTGAACCATGCGACGCACTCTGATGTTTGGTTTCGTCTCAGCAATGCTGCGGTCGGGCGCTGATCAAACCAAATCGGGGCGGACCCCGCCGCCCGGCAAACGGGGCAAAAAGCGACACGCCTGCTGCTGTTGGGGCAAAGCCCTGACGGACACCCCCCAGGTACGCACGAATACCTGCCGGCCATGCGGATTGTGCAGCAAATGCTTTCCAAGATTCCTGGACTGGAGATCGAATTAATCAACGCAGACTCTCCTTGGCCTGAGGGACCAGAACTGCTGGCCAAAGCGGATGGTGTCGTGCTATTCGTCTCCGAAGGAGCTCACTGGGTGCGCGAAGATCCGCGTCGCCGCGAAGCCTTCGCGCGGCTGGCTCAACGCGGTGGCGGCCTGAGTGTCCTACACTGGGGGATGGGCACCCGCGACGCCGCGAACATTGCCGACTTCGTCCGTTTGTTTGGCGGTTGCCATGGCGGCCCCGATCGGCGTTACAAAGTGGTGGATGTCCATTGCGAGTTCGCCACCCATCCGGTGACCGAAGGAATCAAGCCGTTTGATGTGCATGAGGAATTCTATTTCAAACTCAAACTCCCTCAGGCAGCCAAAGGATTAACGCCGCTGCTGCAAGTCAACATCGAAGGTAGCGACGAGACCGTCTGTTGGGCTTGGAATCGGCCTGAGCAGGGAAGGTCGTTCGGGTTCAGCGGTTTGCACTTCCATGAGAATTGGAGCGTTGCCCAATACCGGCGTTTGGTCGCTCAAGGGATCTTGTGGACGGTTGCCAAAGAGAGCGAGTTCGGCAAGCTCCAACTTGATGTCGATGCGAAGTTGTTGAAATTGCCCACGACGGAAGCAACGCCGTAGCGTTTGTTCCGTCCATGTTGTTCAGGCGACCTGTGCTCACTGGCGAGAGCATGCGACAGCAAGACGCACGTTCGAAATTCTGGTTGTTCTAGCGAGGGGAAGAGACACGATGTCCACCGACGGCCCACGCGATACCGCGTTTGAGATGGCCACCAGCAACATTCGTTTTGGCTCAGGCGTGACTGCCGAAGTCGGCCAGGATTTGGTCGAACTCGAGGCGCGCCGCGTGCTGGTGGTGACCGATCCCCGTCTGGCCGAAATGTCCCCGGTGAAAACCGTACGGCAATCGCTCGAAGATGCCGGCGTCTCGTACGAGTTGTTCGATCAGGTTCGCGTCGAGCCTACCCAGCGCTCGATGTGGCAAGCGGTCGAAGTTGCCAAGTCGGGTGGGTTTGATTCATTCGTAGCGGTTGGCGGTGGCTCTGCGATTGATACCGCCAAAGTGGCCAATCTTTACAGCACCTACCCTGCCGATTTCCTGGCCTACGTGAACGCTCCCATTGGCCAAGGGATTGGTGTCCCTGGTCCGCTGAAGCCGCTGATTGCCATCCCGACCACAGCCGGGACCGGGAGCGAAACCACCGGCGTGGCAATCTTTGACCTGGACGAACAGCACGTCAAAACCGGCATCGCCCATCGCCGCTTAAAACCGACCTTAGGCATTGTGGACCCGGACCACACAATCACCATGCCGGATCTGGTAGCGGCCAGCACCGGCTTGGACGTGTTGTGCCACGCACTCGAGTCCTACACCGCCATCCCTTTTGATCAACGCCCCCGTCCCGAGCGACCCGTGCTACGTCCGGCCTACCAGGGTTCGAATCCGGTCAGCGATATTTGGTCGGAACGATCGATGGCCATGGTGGCCAGGTTTCTCCAGCGAGAAATTCGCTCAAGAGATGATGTTGAAGCTCGAGAGTCGATGTTGCTGGCCAGCACCTATGCCGGCATCGGATTCGGCAACGCTGGCGTGCACCTTTGCCACGGCATGAGCTATCCCATCAGTGGGCTGAGCCGAGACTACCAACCCCCCGGTTACCCTGACGATCACCCACTGGTTCCGCATGGAATCTCCGTGGTGTTGACCGCACCGTCCGTGTTTCGATTCACCGCGCCCGCTTGTCCTGAGCGGCACTTGGTAGCCGCCTCGCTGTTGGGCGCGAACATTGACGGGGCAGAGGTGTCTCAAGCAGGGGACATCCTCGCGAATCGTTTGATCGAACTGATGCAGCAAATGCAGTTGCCGCGGGGGCTTGCCGCGCTCGGTTTCACCGCGCGAGACATCCCCCAGTTGGTAAAGGGGACGCTGCCGCAGCATCGGGTGACCAAACTCTCTCCTCGACCGGCCGACAAGTCGCAACTGCATGCGATGTTCGAAGCCTCGATGGAGATATGGTGACATCCATGACTACCTCGCGCGTGTTGATGCTCACCGGCGTCTTGCTGGCCGTGATCTCGTCTGTCTTCCTGGCCATTTCGGCAGGCGTGCTAGTCCGCGTCTTCTTGGCCATCGGAGGGGAGCCAGGTAACGGACTGCACGAAGATTTGAACGTCACGCTTTGGGCATCCTTAGGCATGGGTTCCGGTTTGATCTGCGTGTTGGTAGGGCTGGCCCAAGCCCAAGGGCGTTGTGCGTTGGGTCGGGTTGCTATGGCCGCGGTCATTGCGTCCGCGCTGGTGTTGATCCTAGGCGCTGTGTTGGTAACGACCGGCATGAGCGGCATTCGAGGTGACTTCCAACAGATCGCTCAACAGCAAGCGCCGCCACACCCTGACACGCTCAAGGCCATGGTAGACTTGGGCACGCACCGCGTCAGTTCTGGCATGGTGGCAGTGCTTAACGCCAACATCATTCTGGCCATCAGCGTCTGGCAGATGTTTTGGGCCAGAACCGACGAACTCAAGCGCTCGAAGTTCATCACGCCGATGCTGTACGCAGGGTTGACCAGCCTGGCCATGTATATGGGATTTCAAGGGGCTGCCGTCTTGGCCGGCAAACGTGCCGTGGCGCTGATGGCGAATGCAGAGATTGCCAAACCCAGCGACATTGCCGGCGAGTTGAGTAGCATGCTCACTTCGAGCAAATGAGGGTCCGATAAGTGGGTGTGTGTGGGGGGTGCCGGTCGGATAGAGACCGGCAGCAGCCGTTCGATAAGTTGGGGTGGCGGGTACGTGCCGGATCGTGACTGGCTGGAAGAAGTCTGGAAACGTTGGGGGGGGGGGGGGGGGGGAGGAGGTGGGGGGGGTGCTTGGAGGTAAGCGGGGGGGCGGAGCGCACGAAAAAAGGAGAACCGGAACAACAAAGTTCACCGCAGACGCCGAAATTCGCCGAGGGAGAAGCACTACATTCTACCTTGTCGAGTGAATAAGACTCACTCCGGGGACAGATTGCCGAATCCTTGGCTCTGTTCCTACGGTCTCCCCCATCTCCGCGGTGAGCTAAGCCATTGAGTCTAAGGGCTGGAAAAAACAACGGCCGAACGAGGCCCGGGCGCGCGCGGCCGTGGCTCTGACGTAGGCGCCCTCCCGCCCTTCCCGTACGAGCAACCCATGCTGTTTCCACAGCTATGGCAGAGATAGCAATTGCCGTTGCGGACGGTGATATTGCCGCAGACGTCGCACGAGGGAGCATCCACCTGGAAGCTGGCGAACAGTTCGTTCTTGGCATCCAGGAGTTTTGCATCGGGAGCAACGCCGGCACGCTGCAACAAGCTTCCGCCGATGGTGGCTGTCGAGGCACTGGGGGCCGCCTGTCCGTTGGCACGACTACTGGAAATGGTTGAGGTCCCTGAGTTTGACGGCTTGGAATCTCCGACTCCGGGCTTTACCCCGCCAACCGTCCCGGTGGCGGGGAGTGAATCGGATTTCTCACCCTCCAGGTCTCCGGACTCGCTGGAGTCCGTCTTGTCCAGGCCGAGCATCGCCTCGCGATAGCCAGGCAGGAACTGGATTCCCAGCCAGCGGAAGATGTAATCCACAATGCTCTTGGCGATGCGGACATCAGGGTTGGAGGTGTGCCCCATGGGTTCGAATCGGGTGTGCGAAAACTTGTTGACCAGCACTTCCAACGGCACGCCGTACTGCAGGCTCATGGAAATGGCCGTACCGAAGCAGTCCATCAAACCGCCGATGGTGCTGCCCTCCTTGGCCATGGTGATGAACAGTTCGCCAGGGCGGCCGTCTTCGTACAGCCCAACGGTGATGTAGCCTTCGTGGCCAGCAATGTTGAACTTGTGGGTCACGGACTGGCGCGTGTCGGGCAAACGCTCGCGGCGGGGGCAGCCTTGAGTTTCTCCGCAGCCTCTTCGATCCTTCTCGGTTCTTGGTCGAGAGGGGCTGGCTCTCTTCGAACCGTCACGATAGATGGCCAAAGCCTTGAGCCCCAGTTTCCACCCTTCCAGGTAGGCTTCGGCAATGTCTTCCGGCGTGGACTCCCGCGGCATGTTGACCGTTTTTGAAATCGCTCCGGACAGGAACGGCTGGGCGGCTCCCATCATCCCGACGTGGGCTCTCCAGGCGATCGAACGCTTGCCGTTGCGCGGGGCGAAGGCACAGTCGAACACGGGCAGGTGCTCGTCCTTCAGTTCCGGGGCACCTTCGATCGTGTCGTTCTCGTCAATGTAGTCGATGATCGACTCGATTTGCGGGCTCGTAACCCAGCGCTTTCCAAGGCCAGCGGAACCGTCTGGTTGACGATCTTGAGCATCCCGCCGCCGGCCAGCAGCTTGTATTTCACCAGCGCGATGTCCGGTTCGATCCCGGTGGTGTCGCAGTCCATCATGAAGCTGATGGTCCCCGTGGGAGCCAGCACCGTGGCCTGTGCGTTGCGGAATCCGTGCCGGGGTACCTTCGGTAAAAGCACACGGTCCCAAGTCTCACGAGCGGCGTCCTTGAGATACGCGGGGCAGGCGTCATCAATTTGCTCGACGGCATCGCGGTGCATCTGCATGACGTTGAGCATCGGCTCGCGGTTTTCTGCGTAACCGTCGAAGGTTCCGACCGCGGCAGCAATTTCGGCACTGGCCAGATTGGCCGCACCATGCAGCAAGGCGGTGACCGTTCCACAAAGCCCAAAGGCTCCGTTCGAATCGTACGGCAAGCCAGACGTCATCAGCAGGCTGCCGAGGTTGGAGTAGCCCAACCCCAGGGGACGGAACTTGTGGCTATTGGCGGCAATGCGTGCCGTGGGATAACTGGCGTGATCCACCAGGATTTCTTGGGCAATGAAGTACAGTCGGCAAGCGGCTTGAAAACCTTCGACATCGACGGTGCCATCCCCTTGGCGGAACTTCATCAAGTTGATGCTGGCCAGGTTGCATGCCGTGTCATCCAGGAACATGTATTCCGAACACGGATTCGAGGCGTTGATCCGCCCGGTGTTGGGGCAGGTGTGCCAGCGGTTGATGGTGGTATCGTACTGAACCCCAGGATCACCGCACAGCCAGGCACATTGCCCCATGGCTCCCATCAACTCTTTGGCCTGGTATTTGGGTCCTGGTTGGTCTGGCTTGGTAACCCAGTGCGTGGCCCAAGGACCGTCAGCCTCGACGGCCTGCATGAAGTCGTCCGTCACCCGGACGCTCAGGTTCGCATTCTGGAACAGAATGGAACTATAGGCTTCGTCGTTGAAGTTCGAACTGTAGCCATTCTCAATCAGCACCCGGGCCTTGCGTTCTTCTTTGGCCTTGCATTCGATGAATTCCAGAATGTCCGGATGCCAGATCTTGAGTGACTGCATCTTGGCTGCCCGGCGCGTCTTGCCGCCACTCTTCACCACGGCGGCAATCTGGTCGTACACTCGCATGAACGACAACGGGCCGGAGGGGCGACCGCCACCAGAGAGCTTCTCTCGGGCGGAGCGAACGGTCGAAAGATCCGTGCCTGTGCCCGAGCCAAACTTGAACAACATGGCCTCGCTGCGGGCGAGCTCCATGATGTCTTCCATGTCATCCTGCACACTTTGGATGAAACATGCCGAAGCCTGAGGGTATTCGTACGGGTTCTCTGGCTGCTCGACCTGCTCTGTCTCAGCATTCCAATGCCAGTTGCAGCGTCCTCCCTTAACGCCCCGTTGATGGAACAAGCCCACGTTGAACCAAACGGGCGAGTTGAAGGCACCGTGCTGATTGACGCAGAGCCACGTCAGATCTCGATAGAACCGTTCGCCATCTTCAGGCGTGGCAAAATATCCGTCGGAGATGCCCCAATCGGCAACGGTCCGAGTCACCCGGTGAATCAACTGGCGGACACTCGTCTCCCGCTCGGGCGTGTTGATCTCGCCGTAGAAGTATTTACTCACCACGACGTTGGTCGCCAGCTGGCTCCACGACTTGGGAATCTCGCAGTCATGCTGCTCAAAGAGAATCCCGCCAGACTCATCTTTGATGGCGGCTGACCTCAGGTCCCACTCCACCGCGTCAAAGGGGTCAGCAACGTGCGGAGGGCAAAAACGAGTTTCGATCCGCAACCCTGGGGTGGCAGCGTCGGCGGCTTGAGTGGAATGGGTGTCCAACGTTTGGGACCCGTTGGCTACGGCAGAATCGGCCATGACCGACCTCCTTGTCTAGTTTGAATGAGAAATTGAGTGGGCATCCGTACACTATGCACCACCGTATACATGGTACATCAGTTCACTGCCGGTGCCCACATCAACAAAAAATTTGGCAACCTGCAATCCGCGATTTCGGTAATGGCAAAAGTGACCGAATGGGAGGAAGAAAGTGTTCCGGGATCGCCAGAACAAGGCGACCTCAAAGAGTCCTTGAACCACAAGATGTGGGGGCCGCTTATTTGTTCGACACTACATGCTGCATGACCGCCGAGTTTACAAACTTTGACGAAGGTGTCAACCAAATTATGAATTTACCTTCAAATTCCACCCAACCTGCCCTCGTGACACGACTTGGGTCATGCGGAAAACCGGCCAAGGCGACAGCAATGCTAGCGACGATAGCAAACATTCAGGCAACTTGGCAACTAGAACTTTGGAGAGTTTGCCTAAGGTGAACCCGATTACTGGTTTCCATGTCCTGTTTCGGTATAAGATGCAAGTAGTGAAGGCGTTCGCTACCAGTGGCGACGTCCCCGAAGGCAAAATCCCTTGAGGAGGTGAACTGAGTGCAAAACACGAGCACATCTGCCAGCAACACCGTATCTGACCAACGCACCCCAACGAGTTTGCAATTGGCACTGGCCGCTGCTCAAACGGCCGACGACAATCGCGGCCAAAACATCGTGATTCTCGACATGCGGGAGCAAACTCCCATTTTTGACTACTTCGTCATTGTCTCCGGTGCCAGCCGGCGGCAACTGCACGCCATCAGCGAAGCGATCGACCACACGCTGGAGGACGATCTGGGAGACCACCGTCTCAGCATCGAAGGCTACCAGGAAAGCCGCTGGATCTTGCTCGACTACGGCGATGTGGTGATCCACATCTTCGACGAAGAAACCCGCGAGTACTTTTCGCTGGAGCAACTTTGGGCAGGTGCCAAGCCGGTCCCGTTTGAGCCAGAGAGCCGCAAGTTCGAGCACCCCGCGGTCGATCGTCCAGCTTCGCCGCAGAAAGCCCGATAGATCGCCGTGCCGGTCCGCTTTGCCGCAACCGCCGAGTGCCGGACTTCGCACGGTTTCACAGTGCTGCCTTTTCAGTAACGCCCGAAGAATAACTTCGGGTTGGAACCGGAAAAACAAAGTTCACCGCAGAGACCGCGGGAGGTTCGCAGAGAAGGGTCTACCGTCTGTCTTGTCGATGGACAAAACCCACTCCAACGCGGACTGCCGAATGCGGTGAGTTAAGCCGAGGCTGGCAATGCGCTGGTTGCTTGCGAAGGTTCAATCTTGCAAGAGCTGCTGAACCGCGCGGCCCACGTTGGGTTGCCGCATCAGGCTTTCGCCCACCAGCATGGCATCCACCCCCGCCTGCTGCAGTTGGAGTACGTCTGCCCTGGTGTTGATACCACTCTCCCCGACGACCACATGCTCAGCAGGGATCTCGGCTTTGAGCCGGATGGTGTGGTTGAGGTCGGTTTCAAAGGTATGCAGGTTGCGGTTGTTGATGCCAATCAAAGCGGCCCCGGCTTCCAACACACGCGGCAAGTTGGCCGGTTCGTACAATTCCACCAGCGGGCAAAGCCCTAGCTCTACCGCTTCGTTATGAAGTTTGCGGAGGTTGCAATCGTCCAAACATTCGGCAATCAGCAATACCGCGTCGGCACCCGCCAGTCGGGCTTCGAGAAGCTGATAGGTGTCCAGGATGAAATCTTTGCGCAGCAGCGGCAGGTCGACCGCCTCGCGCACTTGCCGGAGGAAGTCCAGATGCCCTTGGAAGTACTGCTCGTCCGTCAGCACACTCAAGCACGTTGCGCCATGTTCCGCATAGGTACAGGCAATCTGCACGGGATCAAAATCGGCACGGATCAATCCCTTCGAAGGACTCGCTTTCTTGATCTCGGCGATTAGCCGGATGGGCCCCGCTTGGGCCAACGGGGCAAAAATCACGGGTAGGTGGAGCATCAGCCACGGCCTTGACGAGTTCAGACTCCGGCAGTTGCTCCTTGGCGGCAGCAATTTCCTGGCGTTTGGTTTGTACGATTTTGTCGAGAATGCTCACGCTTAAATAACTTTCAGCAAAACCTATTGGGACCATGGCGACCGAGTCCGGCTGGCTGTTCTACACCATCGGCTCGGGCTGACCAGGTTCTTTTCGAGAGCGTCCCTTCATCAATCGGAAGCCGATGTCGGTCATGATCACCGCCCTGAGACTGGCCAGAATGGCCAACAGCACCGCCAGCGCCAACCATCGATTGTAGGTTCGTTTGTAGAATACGTTTCCTTCACCGGGTGCCACACTCACATCCGAGGCAATGGGCAGGCCGTAATCAAGTGCCATCTCTTCCACCTGCGTGAGGTGAATGACCGGCGTGCCTTCTCGCATGAACCGGCTCATGATGGAATCAATGCTGGTTGCTCCAAACGGTGCCCTGAGGTTCAGCCCGGGGTGGTACTTGCGTTTGCCCACGGCACCTCCCACGGAGATGGTTCCCCCGCCGACATTGATGTAGGCCTGATATTTTCCGCTGTGGGCATGGTCTTGATAGATCTGCATGCGTTCTTCAATGGCGGCGGCCAGGGTGTCGGAAGTGATCAGGTGCAGCCCGTTATCTCGAATCCGCTCGACGATAATGTTGCGTGCCTCGGGCGACATGCCAAGTCCCAGGTCTTCGTAGCCTCCGATGGAGCAGGCGACGGACCGGAACGGGATCTTCTGTTCTTTGACCAGGAGCCGTTCCATGTCAATCCAGAGCAGGTCCGGAAAGTTGGCACCGAACTGCGACGCCCCGGCACTTGAAATGACGACCGGTCTGGCTTTGATGGTCAGCAGCGCGGCATAGACGGAAGTATTCAAAGCGGGGAACGAACCAGAGCAGCCCACGGCCACCAGGTCCCCCTCTTTGACACCCGCCCGACGGAGCATGTCCACCAGCACGGCGGCCCAGTTGGGATTGACGGAAGTTTGCTTGGCCCCCAGATGTCCGGCCACCGTGGTGATTGGGGTCATCAAGCCGCCGATCATGCCAGAGTCTGCCGGGTCGAGTTCGTAATCAATCTCATGGCCCAGAGTGAGGCGATGTTGTTTGATGGCCTCCATGCAGGTTTTGGAAAGTTCAGTAGCTTGCAGTTTTTCTTGGTAGTAGGGCTGCTGCGCATCGATGGTGAAGTACTCCACCGCAGCAAAACCAAGAATGGCCATCAGCGCGAGCAGCAGCAGGACGTTGCGCGAGACCGATCGGGGACGCCAATACAGCCGCTTCATGAGAGCCCCTCCACGCCGCAACAGATCAAGACCATGCGGACGGCAATCGATGCCATGACCAACGTGGAGATGGTCTCGATCAGACCTTGCCGGTCAATCCAAATGGCCAGCAAACCGGGAATGATATACCCGATCACGCTGTAGTCAGCGATTTCGTGCGGGGCCAATCCTTCGCTGGGCTGGAGCGTCTCGACCGTCTCGAGCGGAAGCATCCGGAAGGCCATGCCGGTCAAAAAGCCAAAGAGGATCATCATTACCGTCCGGCGCTTGCCGTAGATAATCACCACAGAACTCAGGGCATGCACAATGGCATAAGCAATCACAGCGGCGGCAATGGTCACAACCACCCGCGCGGGTTGATCCAGCGCAATGGCGAAGTAGCCTGGCACCACCATCCCGCCGGCCGCCAGGCCGAACAGTTCGGAGAACACCAGACTCATGGCCAGTCCGACGCCGATGGCGACGGTCAGCAGATCCACAACAGAATCTCCCTACAGAACAATGGAACTTCGCTTTCGCGGATTACTTGCCGAAGGCGGTTGCATCCGCCACGCTACGATTCTTGAAATACCGCACCACATCGAGCCCCGGCCCGCCGATATTGGCCATCCCCATCACCAAGGCAGATCGACCTGACAGGTCAATCACGCGCTCAAAGATCTCATCGACCCGCAGGTCTTCGCCCATCGAAATCTTGTTCGCATCCAACCCCTTCGCCACGGCATATTTGGCAAAGATGTATGTGCCCGAGCCGATCAACAGGTAGTGATCTGCCGGAGCCCAATCAACGCACGCTTCGGCCAGTTGCACAGAGCGGTCGGGCCGATCTGCCCGACAGTTGAAGATGGCAATTCGGTTGGTCACGTCCGGGTATCGCTGCAGGGCCATCTCCCAGATGCGCTGGGTAGACTCGGGATCATTGGCGGCAAACCCGTTCACAAACACAATCTTGCGGCTGAAGAAGTTCAGTTCTGCCACGGTCATCATGCCGGGGTCGGGTGGGGCATTCCACATTCCTCGCAGTGCCGCAAACCGATCGATTCCCAGGTCCGCACAGACCTTGAGCGCCAGGGCTACATTCTCGGCATGCTCAATGTAGCGAAACCCCGAGAGGTCGAGCGGCGTGATCGCGTCCACCTCGGCGTCGGTGACCGCCAGCAATTCGCACTTCCGATCCCGACAGACCATTTGCATGATGTCCAGATGCTGGCGCTCGGCCGTAAACAGCTTGCCGCGGTACGGGACCATGCCGCAAAGCGCGCGGCAGACGTCCTTTTCGCCAGGCCCCATCACATCGAGATGATCTGCCCTGGCGTTGGTAATCACCGCATGCGACGCCTGAACCAGCTTCTCTTCTGAGAGCCACTGGAGATGGGGAATCAGCGCCATGCACTCCAGCACAATCGCTTCGGCCTCATGCTGAATGGCCGTCCGGACAATCCGTATCTGCTCGAGCACATTGGCTCGCGAGGGACGGAACACGGGATACTCCGTGCCATCTGGCAGAATCATCCGCGGCAGTGTGCCGGTGGTCTTGGCGCAGGTACGCAGCCCCCCCGCTTTGAGACCGCCGTAAATCAACCGTGTCACGCTCGACTTGCCACGGGTTCCGTTCACATGTACGCGAACCGGTATCCGCTGCAAGTTTCGGCGGTGGACCCAAGACTCGACGATTCCCAATGCGGTCAAACTACCCGCGGTAGCCGCCAGCAAAATCGACCCGTCCATCAACGTCCTTTGTGAACCCACGGCAACAGAAGTGAAAACAAATCATCTGAGCGGAAAATCCGCCAAACTCGATTCCGCACGCTAACTCATCGTTCATCAGACCAGCATTGCCCCAAAGATTCTAGGCGAAATCGTACAACTCCGAACTTGCTGAATATGCAGGCAACTGTCAACTCCCTCCGTTGCGGATTTGAGCCCCAAGTTCACCTTCGCTCTTGCCGAGAGAGTTGGCCTGGCGCACGGGCGAGCATGGAGCCACAGGATCTGCGAGTGAAGGAATTCAAAGTCTTCCCCCAAACCTATCTATCTATCTATTCAACTCGCGATAAAGAAAAGCCTCAGGGTATTGTGCCTGCGACCGTTCTTTGCGCTCAACGCGAAATCAACGCAGATGCTTCCTCTCTGCAGCAGCCCATACCACTGCCCGCAACAAGCATCGGTCTAATCAAAGATCACCTGCTGGGCATCAAACACGGGCCCTTCGACACAGGTCCGCCGGTAGTCCCAACTGCCGTCCGGCATCTGCACCTTGGCAACGCAACTGAAACAGATGCCAATACCGCAGGCCATCGGCGTTTCCAACGATACGTCACACGGCACGCCATGCTGAGCGGTCAGGCGAGCCACGGCGGCCATCATTGGCTCGGGCCCACAACAGACCACATGCAAGCGTTGCGAAGCGTGCGAAGTGAGCACGTCCGCCAGGAGATCGGTCACCAGGCCATGATGCCCACAGGTTCCGTCATCGGTACTGATCCGCACATCCACTCCCGCCCGGCGAAAGTCTTCCACCCCTGCCAGTAGATCCGCGCTGCGGGCACCGTAGCAGAAGGTCACCTGTTGCACGGGCTTTTCGGGAACTTTGCGAGAGCCATAAGTCCTCCACGGCCGCCAGACATTCTTGGGCGAGAGCCAAAAACGGGGTTTGGCCGATCCCGCCGGCTACCATCACCAGGTGATCCGCAGCGGGCGGGACAAAAGGATGCCCCAGCGGGCCCCAAATCTCCAGTTCCGCACCTACGGTCAGGCGTGCCAAACGACTAGTCAGTTTGCCAACCACCAGATAGACGAGGTCCAAGCTAACGGCATCTTGCCCGCGATTCGATGATGAACCGGTTTCGAATCCGGTCTCGTACAATGCCAGCGGTCGCCCCAGCAGCGGGTCGTTGGCGCCGGCCAATCGCAACATGACAAACTGGCCTGGCAGTATCTTGCCGGCAATCTCAGGACAATGCACTCGCACGCGATAGGTATCTCGGGCCAAAGGCACGTTCTCGATCACACGGACCGTCCCCTGCCAGAACCCGGAGGTTTCTCCCTGATCGGCGATGGGCGAACTTGCCGAAGTTTCTTGTGGAACCGTCATCAGCGAGACTTTCGTTGCGTGCGACGAGACTTCTTCTTCCCTTTACCGCCGCTACCTTGGGCCGGACGCCCCCCCTTACGGGCAGCCTTTTTGGGAAGGCCAGATTTGGGAGCACCCGATTTGGACTTTCGTCCACCCGCGGCTCTGGCCTCCCGTTCCTCTTCCCGCTTGATGGTCGACTTGCGACGCGGAGGTTGCTTCTTGGACCTTGCTTTATCGGATTGGGCTTTATCGGTTTGGGCCTCGTCCGAATCCTGGGTGGTTTTCACCTTGGGTACTTCCGCCGGAAACGTGCGGCTCGTCATCCAGGCCAATGGTCGTGCCGACTCGCGCGCCACTTGAGGGCCCTTGGTCCATGGAGGGGAACTTGAGCCTCGGCTTCTCTGCCTTGATCGCCGCTCGCGAATGCCTGGCCGACTTGGACTCAGCCGCGGGTTTGGTGCCATCTGCGGCTTTGCCACGCCCTTTGGAAGCCACGGCACGGACCGGTTTGTCCTCGGCACGCTTCTTGCGACTGGGGGGCGATGAAGCTTTTGTCTCCAAGGCCCTGGGGGCGGTTTCTGATTCCGCTGCATCCCCCTGATCCTCAATCACGGCTCGCAGTCGCTGAATTTCGTTGGGCCGCAAAGGTCGATAGGCCCCCGATGGGAGATCACCGAGTTTAACGCCTCCGACGGAGACGCGCTGCAAGGACATGACCTTGTTACCTTGCCGAGCCAACAGGCGGCGAATTTCGCGGTTCTTTCCTTCGGTCAGCACCATTTCCAGCAGCGTACTGTGTTTGTGCTTGGCCACGATTCGGACCCCTTCCACCTTGGCCAAACCTTCCGCCAGGTAGACCCCTTTGCGTAGCTCGGCCAGTTTCTCAACCGTCATTTCGCCAGCAACCACCACCCGATAGACTTTTTCGACATGGAAGCTGGGATGCGTCAAACCGTTGGTCAAGTCACCGTCATTGGTGAGCAGCAGCAGCCCTTCGCTGTGCATGTCCAAACGCCCCACCGGGAACACCCTTGGGTTGTCCGGAACCATGTCCACCACCCGAGGGCGGCCTGAGGGATCGTGCGCCGAAGTCACCACACCGGTGGGCTTGTGCAGCATCAGGTACACTTTTTTCTGCAGCGACAAAGTGACTCCGTCAATCCGGATCTGTTGGTGCACCGGATCCACTCGCGAGCCGAGTTCGGAGACCACCTCGCCATCCACTTCGACCCGACCTTCGACAATCAGCTGTTCGCACTGACGACGGCTTCCCAAGCCCGACTCGGCCAGCACTTTCTGCAGGCGTGTGCCAGCAGCGTTCGCATCGGCAGGCCGCGATTTTGTAGCGGGACGACGACTGGACTTCTTACGACCTCCCGCGCGACTGGACGATTTTGATCGAGAACCCGCGCCTTGGGACCCACGTCCTCCAGAACCTGTGCCCTTTCGCTTGGAACCGGAATCAGTGGAAGCGGGCCGTCCGGGACCAGAACGGCGCGAAGAAGACTTACGAGGCATCGAAACGGTACCAATGGTTGGAAGCGCGGAAAAAACGAATTCGCGCGGAGAGTTTGCTCAGGCGATTCGAGGGTCGAACAAGAGAACCTCGTCAGGCAGCGAGAGCAATGCGGGGAGCATGATCTCCCGCAGACCATGGAATTTCACCCTTGCATGATAACGCTTGCCGAAATGGAAACTAGTGGGCGAAATCCGAACCGGCCCCAAGAACTTTGCGAGATAACGTTCCTTCCAGCCGGTTGATTCGCCATACTGAAGACTCAGAGAGATGGTGGCCGCGCGGGCGCATCTCGATCCACAACGTTCGTCCGGGAACACCATGCAAGATCCTTCGTCGGCCGCTCCCGATAACCCCCTGATGCCAGCGGAGTTGTCCGCACTGGTCGAGCAGCTGTCCACCACACCACCTGATGAGCTACCTCAGGCAAGCTTGCAACATATCGCCGCGGCGCTCGAAGATTGCTTCGTATTTCGCGAAACGATCGAATCTGACGGCGAGTTGCAACTGCGGGCAATGGTTGCCGTCGAACGGTTAGGGCTGCGTCTGGAAGGTATCCCTCGCCCTGCCAAACCCGGTGCCCCGGCACCTGCAGAACCCACGGATTCGCACTCCCGACGGGTCCGAATGATGGTAGGAATCCTGGCCCTAGTGGCTTGCGCGCTTGTCGCGATGGTGGCCAGGCAGCAGATGCGCACTCCTCCGGTGGGGATGGGGCCTGAAACATTGGACCCCGAAACTGCGGCCCAGCCCACGCATCCACTGGTTCATCCCAAGACGGATCAGAAGGTCGTTGTGACGGAAACGGTCATTGAGCCGGATGCACCAACTGCTCCAGAACCGCCCGAGCAACCCGCCGCGGCGCGCCCGGAGTCGGACCCGGTTGCCGAGCCCCGGCCAGAACCAGCAGTACCTCCCCTGTTGGATCCGGCCCCTGTGGCGAACGGCGACGTGCCGGCCCAACCAGAAGTTGACAATGAGCCGGCAGCCAACAACGACGCGGCCGAGGACAACGAGGGCGGAAACTGCCCGAGAAAGCCGTGGCGGACGCTGGTGGCAGCTATGCCAAGGAACCGTACAACTTTCGCCATGACCTGCTCGCGGCGTTGGAATCGGAAGCTTACGAAGACGTGTGCCGGCTGCTGACATCTTCTCCCCGGCGCAGGGTCAGGCTCTGGTCACGGATCTGGAGGACCCGCAGGTTTGGGTCACCGTCGAGACCATCATTCATGCAGTTTTGCGTGATCACCCGGAGGTCCGATTGGAACTGAACGAGCGGTACGGCGACTGGCCGCGCTTGCGA
>CALOEH010000037.1:0-5230 GCA_942492195.1 uncultured Planctomycetia bacterium
GTGCGAAGAGGGTATCTGCGGGACCTGCATTACCAATGTGCTGGAGGGGGAGCCCGAGCATCACGACAGTGTTCTGACCGACGCGGAAAAGGCCTCCAACCGCTTGATGACCATCTGTTGCTCTCGGGCAATAGGCAACAGACTGGTTCTCGATCTCTAGAGAGAACTGAGAGTCTCCCGTTTCAGCCGGGGGCGGCTGAAACGGGGTCTCCAGCACTCTCATATCGCTGCCTTTTCGTTCCATTTTACGCACACTCAGTCCGCGCACTGGAAAGAGTGTGTTCCTGCCTCCCTGCAGTGAGCAACGGGAAGATCACGCTTTGAACACGAAATGCAATCGCGGACGCTCAACCGTGGAATGAGAGTCCTGCTCTAACCAGCATTAAAAAGGATTGAGTTTGTCACCGATCCAGCTTGCACCGGCTCCGACGCCTTGTCCGATACCTTCCCCGATGTCAATGATGGCCTCACCCGTATCCTCCACAACTCCACCGACCGCGATTAGACCGCTTTCGACGCCAGAGATAACCTGATCGGTCGTCTTACTCTCCAAGACTTTCTTGGTTATGATCACGGCGGCCGCTGAGGTACCCCCAACGGCGATATAAACGGCGTCGCCGACCGCCGTTTTCTGGACCCCGGACAAACTGTTGTATGCATCGAAGAGAGCACTCCCCGCTGCGACAACCCCTCCCACCGCGTTGTCGCCTACGAATACCACCGACGTTGCGCCGTTTTTGATCAAGAAGTCTCTGGTCTTTGCGACTCCTGCGGCACCGCCACGGGCAAGTGCCTCGTAGTTTACGGAAAACTCAACAGACACCCCCGCAATAAACGCAACGTCAACGGACCCGGATATCACACCGTCCTTAACCGAGCCGCCGGCTTCGAGGCCGACCCCGGCCGAAAGCCCCGCACCAACACCGGTTCCGTTCACTGTGTAGGTTTGAGAGACGGAAGCCAAGTTGGCGCTTGCACCAACACACGTTGGGCCGCCACTAAACGAGATGGTGTTGCAGGCGTCCGCCGTAGCAAATCCTGCCTTTGTAGTCTGGGTTACTCCGCCAACGGTAACTTCGATTGTCTCTCTGAAGACGCCGGCGGAGCAGATCCCGTTTACGGGGACCGAGCCAACCGGGACGTCACTCTTGCTGAGACCGCAGCCACCGTAAATGCCTTGCATTTCGAGCGATAGCCCGCCTTGCTTTCGTTTCAGGCAGGTCATGGTGCCGATGCCAGCCTTCGCACCCTTCGCGTCGGTCCAGCTCATTTCGCACTCGTTTTCTTTCAGTGGCTGACTTGAAGCTTGCTTAAGCGCGAGACCTTTGGAGGCAAGGAGCGCGCGGATTTCATTGGGCGTGTAGTACGGTGTGTCAGCAAGTCCCATCCACGCGACCACGGCACTTCCGTCATTCGCAATGGACGTCAATCCATCCTCTTCAAGGCCAACGACTCTGGGTCTCCGGACGTCTTCATACCAGATGTTCCATGGACCCGAGAAGTCGGTGCCGTCGTTGATCTTGACGTATAGCCTCTGGGTCAAGGTCCCGTTCTGTGGAACTTCAATCAGCAAATCCAGGCGCCCGTCGTTGTTGTAGTCGCGGACTCCGAGTGTCCGGTAGTTGGTAAATCCTCCGGTCAGCCAGTCCTTCAGCACGAACTGACCGTAAGCAGAGGCAAGATAAGCCTGCCAGATCCTGGTCGTTCCGATGGTGACCTCGTTCAGTATGTCCGCCCGGCCATCATTGTCGATATCCGCTACCGCGATCGTCCGGACGGACTGCCCGGCACCCATGCTACCGCCACCAATATACTTCAGCGAACCCCACTCACTGCCGCTTTGACCAGGGCTAAAGCTGAGGTATTCCCAGTAGGCATAATGCCCTTTCCGTTGGTGCTGAATGACCAGTTCAGAGCGGCCGTCACCATTCATGTCGGCGACACCCGCTGCGACCTGGGTCCACCCTGGGCCAGAATATGACTCATAGCATGCGCGGCTACGGGGCTGTCGCTCGAAGGCGCCGTTCAGGTACAGCCTGACGAAATAACAGTGCTGCCCATTGAAGCGGTCGAACACGAGATCCGCTGTGCCGTCGTTGTTGACATCCTCCAACGCGATTATCTTGGGCCGGCCCAGACTCGGGTCGAAGTTGTAGATCTGCGCCAACGGTCCGTAGTCGGTGCCGGTACCGATCGAGAGATGATAGGAAATCAAACCCTTGACCTGTTGCTGGACCAGGATGTCTGCAATACTGTCTCCATTGATATCTCTGAACGCCACCGCTCGAGCGTCATTTCCGATTCCGTCCGGCAATACAAGCAAACCCATCGTGAGCCCGAGGCCGCCGGAGCCGTCGGATTGATGGACCTGCCAAGCCACGGATCCGTCCTTGGCATCCAGTTGCACCAGCATGTCATCCCTGCCATCACCGTTGGCGTCGGCCACGGCGATGGCTCTGGCCCTGCTGTATCGGCTTGTATCGAATGCGCCCAGGGCAAGACCCCCGGTATCGAATCGATTTGTGGCCGCGACGCCAAAACCCCAAAACTTCGCATCAAGCGATGCACCCGTGGAAACGCCAGAGTCCGCCCGATACTCCAGAATGAGATCGGCGCTGCCATCGTCATTTGCATCCGTGTTGATCCGGTCTCCACCAACGATGGCGCTCCCAGTGCTGCAGAGTGTCGGTCGAAGAAGGCGCTTACCAATCCTTTGCTCCAGCAGATCCAAGTCAGCACAGCTGATTTGGCCGTTCACACCGGAGCCCGTCAGGTTGACAAAGAACAGGTTGTCCATGTAGACCAGCGTGCGGATATCCACCAATGCCGTATTCCCGCCCGCGCTCACTTCTCGCACCTCGGGAAGTCGGCTCAACGGGTAGAAATTCTTGATGTCGTTGCCGTTCAGGTTCAGCCCGCTCAAATTCACCAGGCCACTCAATGGTGTCAGGTCATCGATTTCATTGTCGCTGAGAGTCAGGTTCTGTAAATTTCCGAACTCCTCCATTCCGACCAGGCTTTTGATGCCTAGATTCACGCACTCGAGGCCCAGCAGCCCGGCAAATTGACTGGTGAAAGTGATGCCGCTGGATGCGGCCGATTGCAACACGCAGTTCCGCAAGGCGGCATCTTCAAAAGCAACATCCCTGATCAGGGTCGTGCAACTTGCCGGTCGATTTAACGAATCAACCTGATTCGCTAACTTATCCAGGCTTTCACAGCTGAGGTCCTGAAAACCGCTGTCATTCAATTTGACCTCGTCCAACGACCCTATGGCCAATAGCCCTTCCACACTCTGGAGACCTTCTATGCCTGCCAGATTCAGCGCCTTGAGAGCGGAAGGCTGCCCGAGTGAGCTGAGGTCCGTTATCGGATTCGCCGAAGCATCTATCGACTCCAACGATGCAAGGTTCGCCAGCGGTGTGAGATCGGTAACTTGGTTGCCGCTGAAGTTGATCCCTTGAAGGTTCTCGAGCTGTTCCAGGCCGTCAAGTTGTGCGATGCCGGCGTCGGGACAATCCAGTTGAACGATCTCCCGGGTGAAGACCAATTGGCTCAAGGCGGCCTCGGCCGCGACGCAGGCCTTCAGCGCCGGGTCGGCAAAATCGACGTCGGCGATGCGCAACTTGCAGGCTTCCGGACGCGTGACGGAAACACCCTTGTTGCTCAGGGCATCCAGGCTGGCACAGGTGAGTTCGCCGTCACCGCTGCCGTTCAGGTTCACCGAAGTCAATCCATTGAGCAGCATCAAAGAATCTATGCCAACGATATTGGGACTGGCCGACAGGTTGACGGTCTTAAGCTTCGCCAGTTCGCCCAGAGCATCAAGGCCAAACATTGGATTGCCGCGCAGGTTCAGATCCTCGAGATTTCTAAGTGACTGCAGGCCACCCAACAACCTGATTCCGTCCTCGGCACATGTCAGGCGCGTGACGTCGAGACTGCCTTTCCAGCCGTTGCTTTGAGCCGCGGACTGAACGCATTGGGCGAGTAATGGATCTGCGAATGAGAGCGCTTGGATCGGGGTACCGTTGGTTTCCTGCTCGAATACCGCGACCAGGGCCGGGACCGTTTTGCCCCAATTGTCGAACACAACCCCACCTTTGACATCGAAACTGCAATCGGGAAACTGACCGCCCGGGCAGTTTTTCCATTCGCTAAATGTCCATCCAGCGCGTGGTACCGCTTTGTAAACGACTTGGTACCCGCGAACCACGAGGTTCTTGGCGCAAACATCCTCCCCCGCCCGAAATTGCGCGAGGGTGCATCCTCGTTCCGTATTGGAAATGATGTCACCTTCGCCTTCCACGGCGAGGGGATGGCTACAAGCCTGCAGCAGCCCAATGAGGCTGAGAATCAGATACCTCTTCGGAGTGAGAACATGGCCCCAAGGTCGCTGGACTGCTGGACTTGCCTTTGCGCCCATTGTTTCTATCGTCTTGAAACCCAGGCCACGAATGGCGCCAACGCAAACATTGCGGACCTTCAACCGACCGGCACCGGGGCGGTGACACGGCACGGATTTCCATTCGATCGGCCATCTTGAGCCGGTACTGGCCGGCAGAGAATGGGTGAGGAGATCTAAGCTGAGAAAGGAACGATTGGGGCGCAGAAGCTCCCCGAAAGAACGTAGCATCGACCGCATGACTATTCCCCTGAGCCCGCCTCTTAGTCATCCGTGGTGCGGGATTTTTTTTATTTCTGCTTCACAAATATTTAGTCCAGTTAAAGTTTGATGTCTACACCGAAAACGCGCCCGGACATGATGCGTGGGGCAAAACCGCAATGATACCGGGGGTTTAGGCGCCTTTGTGTGCTCTCGCACAAGGCGCACCGAGCGAAGTTGGCCCAAGGCAAATAAGTGAGTTGCCAATGAGCGAGGCGCAACGCGGTACGAAGGGCGCAAAGGCCCGGCCCCTCCGGGGTTTCGCCCACAAGGGCAGATCTGCCGCGTTTCCCGCCTTGGCCATAGAATGACTATGGCGCTGCGCCGGGAGCCTCGCATCTGCGCCCTCGTGGACCGAAACGCGAATCGTATCAATTGATCGGACCTTCCCTGGAGTGAACGCGAGCACCATCGCAGCGTACAGGGGCGAAAAGTAATTCGCGTCCAACGGCTCAAGTAGCCTTGTCTTTGGTCCCCGGCATAGCGGGTGGAGTGGTGCTGAATTGCATCCAAAGTGTCGTAGGCGGATGATTGTGCGGCCACCATTGATCCGCGGTTCTGTCG
>CALOEH010000038.1:0-18846 GCA_942492195.1 uncultured Planctomycetia bacterium
CGTTGACAGGATCCACGTTGACCGTCATGGTGGCTGTGGTCACGCCGGTTCCGCTATCGTTGACGCTGAAGTCGAAGGTCGCGAAGGAGGTTCCGTTCTGATTCGTCGGGGGCGTGTAGACCAGCGTGTTCAACTGGGCACTGGTGAGCGTGTCTCCGCTGTTGACCGTCGTACCGAGGGAGTGGGTCAGGGTTCCGCCATTCAGGCTCAGGTTGGTAATTCTGGCACTGACGAGCGAGTCCCCTTCGACATCGGAGAACGTGAAGTCCCCGCTCGCAAAGTTGAAAGGGGTATCTTCGTTCGTGCTGACGGTACTGTCGGTGGCAACCGGAACGTCGTTGACGGCATTGACTGTTATGACGAACGAGTCAGTATCCTGCTCGCTGCTACCATCTCCTGTCACGCCAGGGTCGGAGCCCGAATTGCCTAGGTCGTTGGTGATGATCGTAAAGCTGACGGAGCCATTGAAGTTGGAAGTGGGATTGAACGTGAGGGTGCTGAGCGAGTTATTGATGGCCGCCAGCGAACCGGAGAAGATCATGTTCGCATTGTCAGAACCATCGCCAGCCGAGAAGCTCAGGCCGGTTGTATCGCCAAGGCTAAGCAGCCCGCCACTCCCCACGTTGAGTTGGACTCGCAGATTTCCGGAGTTGTGATCCACGTCGCTGATTTGAATCTGATCGGAACCGGTGAATGCCAGCGTTGTATCTTCGTTGGTGGATACTCCCCCGGGTGCGGTGTTGACGGGCGCGTCATTGACAGACTCAACACTGATGTTGCGAGTCGCTGCGGAGCTGGAGTCGACTCCATCATCAACGAAGAAGCTAATCGTGCGCAGCGCTTCGCTCGGGAGTTCACTTGTGTTGGCGTAGGTCACCGATCGCAGGGCAGTTTGGTAGTTGGCAACCGTGGTGGTTCCGGTGAGCGTGAGAATGCCTGTGGCACTGTCGTAATTGCCGGTGATACCCAACTGATTGGTAAAGGCCAACACATCCTGGCCCATCGCAAAGTTGCCACTGACGCGCACAATGGCACCGGTCGCGTTCGCATGGTCCGGGTCCGAGACGGTCAGGCCCGGGTCAATCGGTGTGGCCGGATCATTCTCAGAGTAAGCCAGGGTGGAGACGGTTGTCGTTACCACCGGGGCGTCGTTGACGGTGACCATATTCACCTCAGTCGTCGCGCCCCGATCTTCGTACACGGTTTGAATCTGTCCGGCGTTCAATGCGTGGTCGTAGATGCGAATGTCATCGAGCGTCCCGTCGAATTGTTGGGTGCCTGCATCGCTTCCGAAGTAGAGAGAATAGTCACCCGGCGCGACACCGACCTTGGTGTCTTGATCCTTTTGGACGCCATCGACAAACAGTGTGAACGTATCTCCGCTACGGGTAATGGCAATATGCGTCCACTCCCCAACAGCAAACACATCGTTCGCAACAGATGTGGGACCGCCTGACTGGTAGTACCAGAACAGGTCATTGCCGTACTGGTTGATCAACCAGCCGTCTGTACTCCACTGTCCTTGTCCATATTCGGCCACACGGCGCGTTCCCGAATCGATGCTGCCTGGCTTGTTCCACAGCGTGATGGTGAAGTCACCATCTGGCTTGAGTTCTTCGCTGTAGGGGACTTGCACAAAGTCATTCGTTCCATCGAATTCCAGGGCATGGCCGGTTTGACCTGTCACCCAGTCGGTTCCCGGATCCATATTGTTGAGCGTACCGTGATTTCCATTGCCTGACAGATCGTACGCCTGGTCGCCCGTCCCTTCGTCAAGATTCCAGTAGCCAACGAGTCCCTGCGAAGCGAGTGGGTCCCACGAAACCGTGTTGCTATTCAGGACCCCGTCATTAGCAACAACCGTGATGACGCGGGGCGTGGCGTTTGGGTTCTGAGAGGTGTTGTTGTACGTCAGGGATCGCAGCACTTGCTGGTAGTTGGCGGCGGTATCGGAGCCGGTCAAACTCAATACGCCAGTGCCGCTGTCGTAGCTGGCGGCAATGGCCGTGCCGGAGGTGTCCGCTGCCAACGATTCACTAGCGCCGTCCAGCAGGTTGGCGATGGTGACGGTCAAGGAGACGAGATTGTCCAGATCAGGATCGGAGAGTGTGGCGTCAAGGATGTCTGCCAGCGGGACAGGTCCGCCACCTTCGGTAAATACGGTAACAAAGTCGTTTCCGCCCGCGCCTGAGCTATTGTCGCCGTCCAGGTCCACCACCGGGGCGTCATTGACGGAGGTAACCGTGATCGAAGCCATGGCCGTCTGAGTGGAGTAAGCCGAACTGCCCCCTCCAGCACCTGGATTCGCATAGCTGGGCGTGCCGTTGGTTGATGGCGTGCCGCTGGTCTGATCCCAGGCCCTGAAGTTGAACGTCGCCGTCTCGCCATTTTGGCCGTCAGGCACATAGCGAACCTGGGTCGTGGATGTCAGCAGCAGGGCACTCGATCCCGAAACGGAACCGAAGTTTGCCCAGGTTCCTCCGTCGGTTGAGTACTGCCAGGTGCCATTGTTCGTGGTGCCGGTAACGGCGATCCCTCGCAAGGCAGCCGCGTCCGTATCCGCTCCGCCAACCGTATTCAGAATGGTAGCGACCGTGGTGCCGCTAGACGTAGTGTCTTCATCGGTCGTGGGAAGCACCGCGTTCTGGGACTGTTGAGCGCTGAGGTTCAGAAATGTCCCCGGCGAACTTTGATTGTTGTATTCGGTGGCGATCCATCCTGCCGAATGAGATGCGCTCGAAACGCGGACTTCGTCAATCAAGCCATCCGCGAGATCCGAGCCGGAACGCCCGCCGATGTACAAATCTCTGGTGTCGATGCCCGGCGAAGAATCCGCAGCGGACGCGTCCAGCATTCCGTTCACGTAGACACTGGCGGTCGTCCCATCCCAGGTGGCAACCACGTAGTACCACGTATTTGCTGAAAGGATTGTGGTACCATTCGATCCGTCACTACTATCGCCACCATCAAGCACGAAGTACCCGGTCTGATCCTGAATGCCCAACTGGTAATTGTTGGGGTTCGCTTCACCTTTGCGGACAATTGGATCCATTTCCGATCCACTGCCGAACGTCCGCAAATTCACCCAACCTTGCAACGTCATCGTGGTAGTAAGTTGCAGGCTTGCCGAATTGGCGACTGACACGTAGTCGCTGGTGCCGTTGAAGTCCAAAGCCTGACCGAAGTTTCCCGAGGTGCCAACCGCACCGGTGATGGTACCGTTGTTGGCGTTGCTCGTGCTGTCAACGGCGTCTCCGTCCAGATGCCACACGCCGACGTAATCGCTACTCCACACTCCGGCCGCGTTCTGCTGGTCAGTCGCTGAAGCGTTGCCATAGTAGATGTACAGAACCGTGTCCGAAGTCGCAGATAGCGTGGGTACTCTGACCCAGGCATACAGTTCACCCGTGCCTGATGTAAAAGTTTCGATTTCGTGATTGAGCTTGGTGGTGCCATCGGCGCTGGTGAACAGAATGTCATGCCCATTGGCCAGCGCGTTGGCGGCCAGTTCGACATCGCTGCTCAGCTTGATCAGCACAGGGAAATCCGTGTGGTCACTTCCGCTCACTAGAGTGTGGTCGATTGTAATCTGCTTGCGGTGATCCCAATCCGTGTCGTACCAGGATGCAACCGTGGGTGCGTCGTTCACAGCGTTGACGGTGAGACTGGCGGTATCTGTCGCCGAACTGAAAGCCGTGCTGCCACCGTTGGTCGTGGTGCTGGCCAGCGTTCCATTGCTTCCGCTAGTTTGATCCCATGCGCGGAACGTGATTGCGTCTGCCATGGTGCCGTTGTAATTGGCACCTGGCTGGAAAAAGATCCGCGTATTGGCGTCAGCGGCCAGCAGGCGTGCGCTGCTGTTGCTCACCGACCCCAAGGTGTTCCAATTTGTGCCACCGTTGGTGGAGTACCACCAGGTGCCATTGGTGGTGTTGGCCGCCGTAATGGCAATGCCGATTTGGGCGCCAGAATCGGGATCGGTCACGTTGTCCACCTGTCCCGCAGGACTGGCGAAATCCACCAGCGACGACACCAGCGTTCCGACCGCCCCCACGGGCGCGCCGGAGTCTTCGTTTTGTGCGGTCAGCGTGGGGCTCTTGGTGCTGTCCAGCGTGGGTGCCGAATTGGATTGGGTGTACTCAACCGTGAGTTGCGGCCGGCGGTTGACCGTACCATTCTCTGACGTGTTGAAGTCCCATCCGTCGCTAGAGTTTGTCAGGACGGCCCAACCGTAGTTTGCGGCACCGTCCGACCAAGACTGCAGGGCAGCTTCCAGCCCAGTAATTGACTGGTATCCCGTAGAATCAGGGTTGGCCACAACTCCGTCTGCGGTTGACATGGCCTCGATGTTGTTTGCAGAGATTCCCGAGCCAAGCGAGTTCCAGGTGGAACTCTCGGACCAGTTGCTCAGCATCCGGTGGAGCCCGATCGTAGCGCTCGATGAAGAACCGTCGGCAACATACAGCGTCAAACTGGCGGATACAATCGTCGCTCCGAGCGGAATCTGATTCGGCCCACTGCCGAACAAACTATCAAACCGTATCAATGACTGATCCTGTCCACCCGATGGATTACTAGTATCCACATAGGCGGCGGAAGAATTGCCGTAGGATGTGTCAGGCGTATTCGACGCGATATAGGTGTCCTGAGTTCCGGTGTAACTTCCGACACCCTGTTGATATGTCTGGGTGGGGTTGGTGGCCACAATGTTGGCAGAGAACTCGGAGGTTTCGACTGGTGAATCCCCTAGATCCAGACGCGAAGCCGTGGCGCTAATGACGCCGCCAACTGGCACATTGGCGGGCAACACCACGGAGATGGTGGCATTGCCTGATCCGTTCGTCGTGACATCGTACGCACCGATGAATGCTTGTCCCTCTCCATATCCGCTGCTATCTCCGGAGGTATTAGAGTAGAATTCGATCCGAAAACTCGTCGAAGCGGTGCTGTTGAGCGTGCCCGTAATTGTGATCTCTGCGCCGTTGGTCTGAGCGCTCGTCAATACAGGGAAGTTCTGCAAGCGATTGGCACCGGAGTCACCATCTCCAGCGTCGTTGGCGGTGACTCCAGTGGAGCCCAGGTCAATGCCCAATGATCCGTTCGCATAGATCGAGTTGCGAACAAAAGCGTTGTCGTAGCTGGAACTGGATGTCACCGCAATGCCGCGTGCAATACTATTGGCGATGATGTTTGCTTGTCCGCCGCTTTCGCCGCCAATCCGGTTGGAGTGCGAGCTATTTTGAAACGTGACGCCTGCCTGGTTGGCGATTGCCGTCACTCCGTCGGCACCCACGCCAATGTAGTTTCCATAAACGAGATTGCTGTCGGCGTCTTGCCAAAACCCGATGCCATAACTGTCGCTATTCAAGCTCCCCCCGAACAGATTGCGATCAGCGGCTGTTGTTCCGCCGATGGTGTTGCCATCGCTCTTGACGGTGATTCCATAGCGATTGCCATAGCCTGTCAACAATCCGGTGATGTCGGTTCCGAGGTAGTTACCGACGATCACGTTGCCTCCGCCTTGGACATCGATCTCGATCGCATCGTCTAGAAAGCGGTTGATGGCGAACCCACGAATCGTGACGCCGCTGGTTTCGATGGTGAATCCATTCTCGTCGCTGCCGGTAGCATTGGTGCCGTCGAGTTCAATCACCGGGGTTCCACCAAACCCCGATTGGCTGGTCGCATCAATCTCGACCGCCTCGGTGATCGCTGGCAGCACCGAGGTCAACGGAAACGTCCAGTATTCGTCGCCGCTTCCCGGGGCGCCAGGCGTCGGATCGATGTAATTCGCGTCCCCCGTGCTGAGATCGAACTCGATAACATCAAAGCCCGAGTTGCTGTTGGCGTTGAGAATTGCGTTCCGAAGCGAACCGTCTCCGCTATTATTCGTATTCGTGACGAGAAACACACTGAGCAGACCTTCCCAACTCTCAGTGACCGCCGCGCTGAACGCGACCTGCGTCTCCACCTGGCCCGCGTAGAATTCCAATTCCCAGTCGCCGCCCAACGCATTCGCCCCCGTCAGGTCGTCACTGGCAGCCACATCGGCACCACTGAGGGCACTAATCGATTGAATCAGGGTCTGCCCCTCTTCACTCGCGGCCAGATCGCAACCGTAGAACAGCAGGTCCGCGTCCGCAGTCAGGGCATCGCCCCAGGCCGCCAACTGTCCGGCGTAGCCGTTGATGCTATCCATGCTCAGCCAGGCGTTGCCGAGTTTGACGGCTCCGGCGGTTCCGTGAGAAACAATGTGAACGGCATCCAGGTCAACGTAGCTGGATAGGATCTCGCTGAGTTGTTCGATCCCGTCTTGCTGACTGTCGAGCAGGACAATCTCAAACTTCCGCGAGTCGCTCTCTTGGGCCAGTAGGTCATCGACAAACTGTTGATAGTTGGAAGCGGACTCGTCAATCACGACAAGTTCGCGGCGCAGCTGCGTCACGTCATCGCTGGACTGGAACCGGAACGTCAGCGGATCATCGAGCGATTGTCCGTTGGCTTCGTCAAACTCCGCCCCAAACTGGCTCGGCTGGGAACTCACGTCGATGTTCTGCACCAAAGAAGCTGCCTGATCGGCATTGGCAGGCGCGCTGTTCTCGTTGCTCTCAAGGGAGGGCGCAGCGGCATCCGGCATGACCGGTAGTGGCGCTGCACTGAGCATCACACGGTCTTCCAGTTGTCCGTAGTCTGGTGCTGATCTTATCGGTCGTTCACGGAACGCCATCGCGGTTTAGCCTTGGTGCCAACGGTTGCAATCAAGTTGCGAAACAATGGGTGCGCCTCATATGCCGCAATGGAACTCTACGTTACGCATTCGCAACATTGGGGGTATCCGTGACGCGTGATTGTGCGGATTGGCGGGGCTAGGAACGCAATCTCGGCACCAGGACGTGATTTGATGCGAACAATCGCTACAGACGTCCGCTCACTGAGCAAGTTGCTTGCGAACCCAGCGACACGCCCCGTTGTAGAGATGCTGCCCTACGGATTCGCTCGAAGTCCGGCATGTCACCACAGCGCGCTGGCCGGTACGCAGCGTCTGCGCGTCTGCTCGGCTAAGCCCAACCACAGCGGTGAAGCGAGGATTGAGAAGTTCGTACGTCTCATCCGTAGCAGCGCGCTGATTCTCAGCCACGGGTTTGATGGGTAGGGGGCCGCCGTTGACCGCGGCAAGTGCTGGATGGGGCGAACTCTGTGTTGCCCGAGGTATCACTTTCTCTAGCAGACTGTGGGACAGGTCATGCCCTGGCACATCGACGCACACAGTTTGTCCCTCGCGTTGCGCGAACGTGTCTAGATCTTCCTGCGCAATGGAAAGCCGGAGTTCTTTGTTAGATTCGTCCCCTAGCGAGAGAATTTCGTCGCCATCTTTTAGATAGGTTCCTAGCAGCGTGTTGAGATTGCGGCGGATGATGTTGCCGGCGCACGGAGCGCGGACGGTGAGTCGGTCAACGCGCGATTGAAGGTCGGCGAGTTGGCTTTGCAAAGCATGACAACGCTCTACCTCGGCCTGCTGTGCCGCAACGTTGCGTTCTTGCTCGTGGTGCCGGCCCCGTATCTCCGATTGGCGAATCTGGAGCTCCAAATCCGCCAGATCGCACGCAAGCTGGCGATTTTCGAGTATGACGAGCAACTGCCCCAGCTGGACTGATTGTCCGCTTTCGACATGAACCTCACGAACGAAACCCGAACTACCTGCACGGACCACCATGTGAGGCGAGTACTCAACCACCACCGGAGCCTGCCGGGAGCCGGGCCAGGGGACAAATCCCAGCACCAGGGCAAGGACCGTGAGTCCTGTACCCATGATGAGTGCGAAGCGCATTCGTCGTGGCTGCATCCCAGGTTCGCCCAGCAGGGCACTTTTCAAGAAGTGATAGGTCGGAAGTCCGAGCCAGAGTATCCCAGCGAGAACTGCCAACGCCATTCCTGCTCCCTGAAACAGCGCTGCCGCGGTAACGATCAGGCTCAGACAAACGATCATTCTCCAGACGAAGGACGCCCAGCCGTAGAACCGAATCAGCACCGCATGTCCTTGCGGCCATTCCGGCAGCGTTGTCGCAGCGCCTAGCAAATACTTCCGCATCCAGTATCGAAGATACATTTGCCCGTTGACGTACAGGTTCGGCATACCTAGCCCGTCGGAAAGCATGTAGTAGCCGTCAAACTTCATCAATGGATTCGCGTTGAAGAGGATGGTCGAAACGCTGGCCATCATGATGAGATTGAAGCACAAGTTGTTGAGCCAACCATTGCCAGTTTGACTCCAGACGATGGCCGCCACCGCGGAGATGAGTATCTCGGTATACATTCCGGCGGCGGCGACATGAATCCTTTGCCAGCGCGAATGGAACCGCCAACTGGACGTCACGTCAACGTATGCCATGGGTGCGAAGAGGATGAACAAGACACCTGTTTCCCGCACATGACCGCCATAACGCTTGCATACGATGCCGTGCGACGTCTCATGCACGATCTTCAAGATCACCCAGCAAGCTGCCAACCACAGCCAGTTGTGCGGCGCGAAGATGCTCTGGGACGAAGCGGTGAAGTGGTCCCACTGCGAACCGATTCGATATCCGCCGATCACGATCAACACGAGCCAGCAGACAGCAGCCGCGGGCGAGAACATCCAACCGATCCACTCGTTGAGTACCGCAAACGCGCGATCCGGTCGGCAGATGGGCAATCGCATCATCAAGGGATTCCAACGCGCAAGGGCCTTCTTCTGTTCGGCGGTCTCCACGGTACCTGCCAATCGCGAGGCATGCGCGGACTCCGGAGTGTGGGCAAGGTCCATTTCTGCCAGCCACCGACAAAGGCCAGCCACGTCCGTTTCCGTCAGGCGGTGATTGGGCATCACCGTTGACAAGTGGCTGAGGGCACCATGGATGGTTGTGTCTCCATCCAGCAGCGAAACGAACGTGTACTCAGCCAGACCGAGTCGAAAGAATCGCGAGTTGAGCGGATCTTCAACCATGTAGAACGGTTGATCTCCAGACATCCGTGGCGAGAAGATCAAGTCGCCGCGCAGCTTGAGTCTCACGGAGTTGAGTTCGCGAACGCTATGGTCAGGTTGGAGGTGCATCTATCGCAACATTCATTGAGTACGGTGGACGCTCGTCAGCGATTGGGGGGCGTGAGTATCGGACCATGAAGTCGGTTCCGGCATGCTTACCAACTCAGCATTTTCGTGGCGTATTCCCATGGCTTATGGAACAAAATCCAGCCGATGGAATGCTTACCGATGGACACGTTCGCACGGCCTTTCATACCGGGGCGAAGAAGCCCTCGAGCGTTGTTCACTTCGGCCTCAGCGATGAAGACATTCTGTTCGTCCCTGATCTCCGAGCGAGGCTGGAGTTTCTGCAGGGTTGCTTGCCAAGGTTGGCCAGGGTAGGCGTCCAGCCGAATATCGATGGTTTGTCCGACAGCGAGACGGGAAACTTCGTCGTCCGGAATTGCCACTTCGACGACCATCCGGTCCAGCGGTGCAATCTCAAAGAGCGTCTGGCCAATGGTGAGCGGTGCCCCTTCTGCTCGCTCAAGATCTCCGCTTACCACGATTCCATCTAGCGGCGACCGGATCTCTAGGTTTTCCCCGCGATGATCCAATAGTTGAAGTTCCACGTTCAATCGTTGAATGTCGAGTTGGGCAATTTGCTGGTCGGCGTAGTCGTGAGAAGCCTGAGCGGCATCTCGTTTCTTGATGGCCTGACTCTGATCAGCTGCCACGCTTGCCCTTTTCCACGTCAACTCTCGACCGTCCAACTTGGCGAGCACTTGCCCCTGGCGGACAAGGTCACCAGGTTTGACCAGCGAACGATCGAGCGTGCTTTCGAACGGAGCAGCAACGAACCGGCGGATGACCGGTTCGACCTGGCACTCGCAGTGAACTTTGTGGGGCCATGGAATCAACATCGCTGCCAACCCAAGCATCATGCCGGCCAGTGCGCATTTGCCTTTGGACGATTGCCAGAAGCGATCGATGGCCCGACTCATTCGGGAGAGCCCTCCCCCTTGAATGCGCTGCGCGGCGACAAGCGAGACAGCGAGCGACTTCTCCCCAACCTGGAGGAACTTCGCCGCATGCGCGAGGACGGAGTCTTTGTCGTCCCACACAACAACAACGCCAATCGCTATTTCATCGACAATGAGAGGGACGCTGACAACGGAAAGCGTACCATCTAGCGAACATAGATTCTTGTGCGCCAAAGCAGCGTGCCGTTGCTGATCGTTATTCGCCGGCCAACGGGTCACTTCGCGACGCAAAACGGACTCGTCCATGGCGGCTTCGATGGCATGAGCCGTTGACGAACGACTGTCGTACTGGGCCACTCCGGAGACCGCGACAAGCCGGCAATGATCCTTGCCCACGGGACGCAATCCAACTGCGACACGTTGACACTGCAGGAACCGCAACAGTTCTCCAGAAAGCGTGTAGCAGGCTTGCCGGAGATCCGGTGCCGCTCCGACTTCGTCCAGCAACTCCACCAGCGCGCCTGCGGCATGTGCATGAGCCAGGTTGTCGTGACCAGCCGCCAACACCTGGTAGAGCACCATGTGACTGGTAACCATCTGCACCAGCAAGACAAGGTGGGCTGTTGAATGGCCGGCCGGGAAGAGAAAGCCAAGTGATTCTGGATCTCTTCCGCATTGCGGGATGGGAGCAGACAGGATGATCCGATTTCGAGAGGGCTGTTCTCGCACTTCGATCTTGCCAGTTTGACACGCCAACTGGCAAGTGGACGTGAGCAGCTTTGTGAAACGCTCACTGCGACCGTCATCCTGGGTTGGTCTCAGTGGTACCCCATCGGCAAGGTTCCCGTGAGAATCTCGAGGGAGATAGAGAACGGCTTCAGGTTCGGCGTAACCGGCCATCAGATCGACGAGCGTGCCGAGCAGATCGAGTGGGGTGGTTGCCTTGTTCGCCGCGGTTAGCATCTCACGTTGCAACGTGGGGAGCGCGTCGAGATCTTCCGAGGGCGGATCGACACTCGCCGGCTTCGCTTCAAGCGTGTCAATCTCCATGGTCGTCAATTCCCGATACGAATCATGCAACGTTCGCCGCTGCGGTAACGTCCTTGAGCATTGTCGATACGAATCTTGACCAGCACCGTTCCGCTCTCGGCATCGGTAACCGGCGAGATGTAATCGACCTTGCCAGTTGCCACCGAGCCGCTATCGTGGAAGCGAACCTTCACTTCTTGACCTGGGCGAATTTGCGCCGCTTGCGAGTTCAGCAGCGTGAAATTTGCCAACAGCGTGTCAATGCAGACCATGGTGAGCACCTCGGGACTGTTGGGTGCCACAAACTCGCCCGCAACTTTCTGGAGCGTGGTCACGACACCCGAGATTGGTGCCCGGACGGTGCGACGGGCGATCTGCGTTCGAATCTTGTCGTACTCCAGCCGACGACTCAGCAGATCTTCTTGCGCAGTGAGGACATTGGCTTCCGCCACGGCAACTTCGGAAACGGCCCGGTCCACTTCTTCTTGTCGAGCATGGCCTTCGATTCGCAATGATCGAAGCTTCGTCAGACGCTCGCGACGCATTTGCAAGTCAGCTCGGGCGGCATCGAGTCTCCCTCGCGTGTTCATGTTCTGCTCGGCGATGGCGAGCAGCGCCTCATGCACGTCGCTGTTGAGCCGGACCAGATCCTGACCGGCCGTCACAGTCTGTCCTTCACTGACGAGTACGTTCTGAATAATGCCGCTCTCGTCAGCCGCCACGTTCACGGTGTGCAACGGTTCAGCGAAACCTTCCAGCTCAATGGCCCTGGCCAGTGAGGGATTCCCCCCCATGGTCCACAGCAGGAAGAAGAGCCAAGCGAACGAAATGCGCCGTGCGTGAGTTGTGAATGCTGGTTTCATGGCTACCCCCGCTTGATTTGCGGATGTCTTTGAATCGGTTCGCTGCGAGCATTGGTGAGCGCGCAGTTTCGTTCAAAAACGTAGGTCACTCCCACCTGGCGTGTGGATCACCAACCAAGAATTCCGCCCGACCCGTTGGCAACCATCGCCAGGTCTCAAAGTCAGGTAGGGGCGAAAAAGAACGCCGCTAGACGAGATCGCGTAGCACGCGTTCGAGCCAATCATCGTGGGCGTACAACTGTTGGCGCTGTTGGGCTTTTGCCCTTTCGATTCGGCCTTGTAGTCTCGCGATGACACTCGTCAGGCCATCAGCCTGGGGGATTTCCCCCGTGTGTTCCGCAGTCTGTTGGAGTCGGCGGGCGACAGAGGGAGCGTGCCGGGTAAAGAGTGGATCGGTGGCGGACGTAAACAACCGGCAACTTCCGGGATCCCCTTGTCGCGCGGCACGCCCCACAAGTTGCCGATCAACCCGCGCGGATTCTTGGGGTTCGGTCACAATGACATGCAGACCTCCCACGTCTGCAGCCCCATGGCCCAGTTTAATGTCGGTGCCACGTCCTGCCATATTGGTGGCGATGGTCACGGCGCCAAGTTCACCTGCGCCGGCCACCACTCCGGCTTCCTCAGCATCCTGCTTGCCGTTGAGCAATTGATAAGGGATCTGCTGTTCGTCCAACAATCGCGCCAGTCGCTCGCTGGTTTCTATGTCTGCCGTACCCACCAACACGGGTTGTCGAGTCCGATGAATACGCATGATCTCAGACAGGATGGCTTTCTCTTTCGACGTCCGGTCCGCAAACGCAAGAAGGGGGAACGTCTGCCGCTTGCAGGGACGGTGCGGCGGAATCACGAGAACGTCCACACCGTACACATCGCGTAGTTCGCGATCACTGCCTTGGGCGGTTCCGGTCATGCCACAGAGATGCGTGTAACGCCGGAAATATCGTTGCCGCGTGATGCGGGCAATCGATTTGGGTTCGGAGGTGATGGGCAATCCCTCCTTGGCCTGCATGGCCTGCTGCAATCCTTCGCGCCATGAACGATCTGCGAAGATCCTGCCTGTGTACTGATCGACGATCTGAATCTCATCATCTCGGATGACGTAATGCACGTCGGGTCGATAGAGATGATCGGAACGCAGCGCCTGCTCGACATACACCTGCCACGGTCGCTCAAGTCCACATCGTTGAACGTCGCTGGCGTGCCTGGCAACCGTTGACAGGCCCTGCGGAGTCAGCGTCAAGACATTGGCAGTCTGATTGAGTACGAAGTGCTGTTCCACCTTTAGCTGCCGGGCTGTTTGCAACGCGGCGAGGTAGACTTTCGCGTTGCTGGCAGGCTGATTGCCGCCGAGGGCGAGGATTAGCGGTGTCAAAGCCTCATCGATCATGACGCTATCTGCTTCGTCCACAACGGCTGCGGCATGGCCGCGTTGGAGCGGTACCGGTTCGCTTGGCACTTGTCCTTGCAAGCGACCTCGAAAACCTTCGCCGAGGGTTGGATTTCGCCGTGCAAAGATCGCCATCTGGTCGCGGAGGTAGTCGAAACCGAACTCGTAGCCTGGTCCGTAGGTGATCTCTTTTGCGTACGCCTCGCGTTTGAGAACTGGCTCCGTTTCCGCCTCGATCAACCCTACCGTCAGCCCTAGAAGTTGGTACACCGGAGCGAGCAGCTCAAAGTCACGCTTGGCGAGGTACGCGTTGACCGTCATCACATGGACCCCTTGGCCGGTCAGTGCGTGAAGCGCGGCAGGTAGCAAAGCGGCGAATGTCTTTCCTTCGCCGGTTTGCATCTCCGCGATGGCACCGCGTGCCAGCGCCAACCCGCCGAGCAACTGCACGTCGTACAGGTCAATCGACAACACGCGCCGTGCGGCCTCGTTGACCAGCGCGAAGGCAGGGATCAGGATCTCATCTTGAGCCACGGAATCGGCTGCTTGCGCGCGGCGTCGCAGATCATCGATTCGCAATGCCAACTCACCATCTCGCAAAGACGACAACGCTTGGCCATCTCTGCGTATCCGCGCGATGGTTTCGCGCGTTTGCTTGTGAGCGGCCGCAGTGCCGCAGCGGAAGAACCGCAGCGCCGCTGCGACGGGCCAGTGATGAATCATGGGCTGGTCACAGGTCCATTCGGAGGTGCGGCACTTTTTTCGAACAGGATCTTTGGCAGGCAATCCTCACTCGCATGGATCAGTTCGATTTGCTCGAACTTGAGCAACGTACCCGTCGCGCGATTCAGGCGATTGAGACTCATCCCGTAGTCAACATGCGATCTGGCGAAACCGAACTCTTCCAGCACCAATCGGTCTTGAGCGTCTAGCAGATCCGCAAGCAGGAAGCTTGCCGCGCGGTCATCTCCAGGGAGCTCTTCCCACCGACGTTGCAAATAGCGGACGTCGGCATCTGCCGCAACCATGGCCGAGTACCTGGCCTGCATCTCACGGAACGATGTTTCGACTTCGCGCACGGCGATTTCGACATCGGCATGGAGGGTTTCGATGGTCGCCTGCAACCGACTGGACAACTGCCGCAATTCAATCTGCCTGCGCTGCAGGTTGGCTTTGGCGGCTCTTCGATGAATGGGCACCTCAAATACCAGGCCGGCCGTGTAGCTGGGTTCGCCCACTCCGAACTGATCCGAGAAGGCATTCCCAAACGCGTAGTCGCCGCGCAGACCACTGACGTAGGTCTCTAGAACGACGTCAAGCACAGGGAGTATTTCGTTTTTCGCGACCTTCAGCCGAACACGCGCTGCTTCGATCTCTTGCGTCACCGAATTCAATTCCGCCCGGTTCTCGAGCGCTGTGAGTACCGCGTCTTCCATGGAAACAGGGATAAACTCTCGCGTGGGAGGATCGATCGGAATCAACTCAGACTGACGGTTGGCCAGCATCGCCGGGGAGTTGACCAATGCCCGCACTTGGGCTTCGGCGTTTCGAATGGACGTGTCCGCACGAATCAGTTCGGCACGTCGCATGGAGACGGCAGCCCTGGCTCGCAATACTTGACTCTCCAGGGAGTCGATTCCACGTCGTTTCTCCAGGCGATCAAGAATAACCAGATCGCGCTGCAAATGGCGCTGCTTCTGTAGCAGTACGGTCCGCTGGTGATACAGTTCCCACATGGATTCGGTCACGGCGAGCAAATGATCTTGCAACTCCGTAACGGTTCGATTCGAAGCGATTCGAGTATCAATATCGGCCAGCACAATCAGGCTGTTGTTGTAGGCTTTGCCTGCCCCGTTCAAGAGCGGTTGGTTGTACCCCAGCGTCAATCTTGCATTGGCCTGATGCAGGGGGGAGAAGAATTGCGAATTGCTGTCGCGTGTGCCAATCTGCTGGGACACCTCAAACCGACCGCCGTAGGTATTCTTCTTGCGTACGCCGGCGTTGTGAAACCAATCCGCCTCGCGTAAGCGTGGCATATTGAACCCCGCCTCGAGCGTGCTTCCCGTCGGAATGCTGGTGCGTATCAACTTAGATTCCATGAACGCGCGAACGTCAAACTCGGCGGCAGCCCGGGTGATGCTGGTTTCGGCGATCAACGTATTGTCGCTGATTGCCTGAATCTGTGCCGAGTACTTCAATGCGGCGATGACCAATGAGTTGACGCCGATTGGCATGTCCGAAGAGGACAATCGCAAGGGTCGAAGTGCCCCCTCTTGCCACCACGGAACGTAGTCTCGAGGGATCTTGGTTTCCAACAGAGGTTCCAACGTCGGATCCGAGACCTCCTCGGGTAGCCTGAGCTTAGCCGTAATTGCAGGATGCGGTGTGGTCGTAATTGGTGTGGTCTTGCACGGGGCGTCGATCTGCTTAGCAGGCTCGACAGGCGTTGCGGCGACGGCCCAGGGGACGGATGTCTCGAGGGGTAAACGCAACACGCGTTTCTGGGGAATTGCCCTCAAGCCGAAACGTGTCGGTGTGGGAGGTGGGGGAACGACCAGGCGGCCAGTCGTTTCCGCGAATGCCGCCAGACACACTCAGGACGAGCGCGTAAACCAGCAACATCATTCTGAATCCCACGCCGCATCATAGAGTCCATCGGTTCCTTGTCAGTTTCGGAGGTCCGCAACTGACTATTCGGTTCTACGTGGTGGTTTCGTTGACACCTGGTGGGGGGTGCGAGCGGGATTCCCGCAGGCAGGTACCGGACAATGTGAATCTTACTCACGGTCGATGTTGCGGGATTGCGCAATCAGATTGATCCTTACTCAAGGATTTCATGAGTATTGAAGGAACCACCGTATGTACCGATTGTGCCGATACTGATGCCTGAAGGGACAGTTCGCACCACAACTACCTTGATAGAGGGGAGCGGATTGTTGAGGAATTAGTAAAGCATCTACACACAAAATATTCCGTTCTGCCTCCCCCCCAACATTACGACCTACATTTGCCATGAGTGAACCGTTCGCAGGAAGGCCACATGCATCAGGATCCAGAAACGCACTCTGAAGTACCTTTGATCGAGACAAAAACGTGAACCTCACCGACCGACAACCAGATCGAGGCGCTGTGTCGTACATTCCAGGCGACGCATCGAAGCATGTCGCCGACTTAGAAGACTCGGCCACATCCAACTCCCTGACAGCCTTGGCATTCGACCAAACGGATATCTTGCACGCGAAGCTGATGATGTTGGATGATGAACCCTTAAACTCGAGGGCGGTTGAGCAACATCTACGCAAGGTTGGCTACCAGAATTTCGTCTCGACGACGGATCCATCGCAGGCCCTGCGGATGATTGCTGACGAGCAACCTGACTTGGTGCTCCTGGACGTGCTGATGCCGGAGATCAATGGATTGGATCTACTGCGTCAGATTCGCGGCCACGCTAATTGGCAGGACCTGCCAGTTATTATTCTGACGGCCTGTTGCGATTCGGCAACAAAACGCGCAGCCATTGAATCTGGGGCCACGGACTTCTTAGCCAAGCCGATTGATCCGCTCGAACTTGCTCTGCGTGTGCGTAATGCATTCATCGCGAGAGTATTTCGTGACCAGGTTGCCACACGTGCGAAGCAACTTCAAGCGGAGGTTCAGCGACAGGCAGAGGAACTGGTAACGGTCCGCCACGAGGCAGAGTTACGCTACGTTGCCGGCAAGGCCGAGATTGCTACCGATGTTCTCCACAACGTCGGAAACGCGCTGCAAAGCGTCAATACAGGTGTCAATCTTGTCTCCTACACCGTGCACGACTCGAAACTGCCGTTACTCAAGCGGGCTGTCGGATTATTGCAACAACACGAAGGCAGCTTGGCAAACTTCTTAACCACGGACGAGCGTGGCAGGATCTTGCCATCCTACCTGATCGAACTCACCGACTCCTTGCTCAACGAGCGAGATAAGATCTCTGGCGAAGTCGAGATGCTCAGCCGGCATCTCGAACACATCAACGCGGTGGTTGCCACGCAGCAAAAGTACGCGGCGTTATGCAACGTCAACGAAGACGTGCGTTTGGCCGATTTGCTCAACGATGTCGAAGAGTTGTTGGGCGGATCGTTCGCCCGTCATGGCGTCGAGGTCGTGCGCGAGTATCAGGAAACGCCGCCGATCTATACCGATCGCCAGAAGCTACTACAGGTCTTGTTGAACGTTGTCAAGAATGCCATGGATTCCATCAAGCACTCGCATCGGTCGGAGGTCGGCAAGCTGGCAATACGCTATGGGTCGAGGGACAGCGAGCGAGCGTATATCGAAGTCTCCGACAATGGAGATGGAATCCAACCGGAGTTCTTGATCAAGATCTTCGCACACGGATTTACAACGAAGAAAGACGGTCATGGATTTGGCCTGCACAGTTGTGCAAACATTATGAAGGAACTGGGCGGGTCGATCCAAGCGCACAGCGAGGGACACGGACAGGGTGCCACATTCACATTGGAACTCCCATTCGGGACAAAGGGCAAATAGGTCATGAGTCTATCACAGAACTTGCGTATTCTGGTCGTTGACGACAATCCATCGATCCACGAGGATTTTCGAAAGATCCTGATGACGCACGATCGCGAGGAAGCTTCTCTGGACGCCAAAACAGCGGCGCTGTTCGGCAATGCCCCGGAACCCGCTCCAACGCGACGATTCGAAATCGAGCGGCATCAACAAAAACCGGTCATTTGTATCGAACTTGCCAGATACAAGGCCGGTATCCATAAAACTGATCTGAAAGATGAACTGCTGGGACTGGCGGCGGCCCATGAATTGACCCGGAGTATCCAGACCGTGCTGTTTCATAAATCTTTTCCGGTCGACATCCGCCACAACTCTAAGATTTTCCGTGAAAAACTGGCCGTCTGGGCGGAGCATAAAACAAAATGAAGACCAACGAATCCCGTGATGGCCGATTGCCCGCAAAGGTTCTGGTTACCGGCGGCGGCGGATTTTTAGGCAGCGCAATTATCAGACGCCTGGTTGACGGGGGGGATGAGGTTCCGGAGTCTGGCACGCAATGCCTATTCTGCGCTCGAAGAAATGGGCGTTGAGCAGATTCAGGGGGATATATCCAATCCTGACGCGGTGGCCAGGGCCTGTGACAACCGGGATATTGTGTATCACGTCGCGGCGAAACCGCCCGCCTGGGGAAAATATGAGGACTATTATCGGACAAATGTGACCGGAACCCGAAATATCATCAGCAGTTGTCTGGATCAACATATAGCGCCAGTGGTATACCAGCACGCCGAGTGTCGTTTAATGGAAGGACTTGAAGGTGCCGATGTGAATCCATTCCCTACCCCCCAAAGTTCAACACCCACTATACCAAGACGAAAGCCATTACCGAACGGCTGGTGGTAAAGCTTCCCTTAACTCAGCAAAAACGATTATATTACGTACCCAAAATATGGGCCAGGTGACAATCAAATCCTGACGCGACTGGTTGCAAGGTCTAAACGTTTAAAACAATCGGTGACGGCAAGAACCTGATCGACGTCACCTATATCGATGATGCCGCAGGTGCGCATATTT
>CALOEH010000039.1:0-12191 GCA_942492195.1 uncultured Planctomycetia bacterium
CAGGAGCATCGCTCACCCGCGAAGCATTCAACGTGGCCACGCAGCCTGACTCGAACCAGAGTCGGGCCTGCGCCATATCTTCGTGCTGACCTAACAGCGAAACCCCTGTGGCTTCGATTCGCGTAATGCGACTTGCGACCAGCGAAAGGACCAGGTCGATATCATGAATCATCAGGTCGTAGACCACACCGACATCTGCCGAACGACAACTGAATCCCGTCAAGCGATGGGCTTCAATCAGCTGGGCATCTTGCAAGGTGGCTTGAGCCGCAACGAAGGCTGGATTGAATCTTTCGATATGTCCCACTTGCAGCAGAGCGCCGTGCTGCCGGGCGACTGACACCAACTCCTCGGACTCGGCCACCGAAGGGGCCAGCGGCTTCTCGACCAGCAGGTGCTTCCCTTGCTTGAGCAATGGCAACGCAGTCTGGTGATGCCAGCGAGTTGGCGCAGCGACAATGGCCGCATCGATGTCCTGGAGGAAGGCGTCCACCGAAGCAGAACAGGCCGTTTGGCATTCGGCAGCCACCGACTTTGCCCGCTCAATGTCAGGATCTACCACGCCAATAAGTTGGGCGTCCTGCCTGTCCTTCATCTTCAAGGCATGAAAACGTCCCAAGTGCCCGACGCCAACAACGGCAACGCGTAGCGGTTTCATGCGGCTCTCCTTCGTTCGCGACTTCGGCCATATCGCCCTTGTTGCTGCTGGTCAATAAAGTCCAACAACATCTGCACAGGGGGCACAAGCTGATTGCTGGTCCGGAGTGAGTTGCACGTTTGCTCAAGTCCCACACGCAAGCGATAGAGCAAACGGTGCGCTTCGGCCAGGCTTTGGATGGTATGTGTGTCGAATTCGTGACGCCGGAGTGCCACGGTATTGATACAGCGGGGGCGTGACGGATGACCTTCCACCAACATGAACGGCGGAACATCTTGCGGCACTCGGCTCAGCCCACTGACGAAGGCATAACTGCCGATCGTGGCAAAGTGATGCACCGCCACGCTGCCTGACAGCGACGCATGGTCATGCACATGCACATGCCCTCCGAGCAACGTGTTGTTGGCAATCAACACATGGTTGCCAACCTGGCAATCGTGGGCCACATGGCAACAGGCCATCAACATGTTGTGGCTGCCGACGCGAGTGATCCCTTCTTCTTTCTCGCTGGCACGGTTGATCGTGACGCACTCGCGAATGATGTTTCCATCACCCACAAGGACCTGCGTGTCGGTGCCCCGATACGTCAAATCCTGCGGATCACCACCAATCACGGCATTCGGAAAGACATGGTTGTTCTTGCCGAGCGTCACTCTGCCCATCAGCGTGACGTTGTTCTCCAGTCTCGTTCCACTGCCAATCCGAACGTCCGGGCCGACGACACAGTAGGGACCGATGAAGACCCCTGGCTCAATCTCGGCGCGGGGGTCAACCGCCGCACCAGGAGCAATGTGCGCCGTGGAATCGCTTGGTTGAGGTGTCGAATCAGCCGCCAACCGACAATGCGGGCCGGGCGACGTATCCGGGCGATCATACCGGTAAGGCCCTTGCACGGTGCTTCCTTCTGCTGTCGGTAGTATGGATCTCAGGCATCATCGCTTGCTTCGTCGACTTGGGGGGAAATCGCTCGTAACCGCACTCGTGCGGCTACGCTGACCGCTTGTGCTGCCCATGATTCGCAGCGGAGGATTCCTGTTCGGCACCGAGCAAGACTCCTACGAGCTCGGCATTCAATCGGTGACCGCTCCGATACGCACGCACGTGTCCCGCCAGATCGCAACCACTCAAGGCCAGGTCACCCACCAGGTCGAGCACCTTATGCCGGACGCACTCGTCGGGGTGGCGGAGCTGGTTGTCCACCACTCCGTGCTCACCGAACACCAGCAAATCACTGGTGGTGGCGCGTGTTCCCAAACCCTGCGACTGCAACCATTGGGCTTCTTCCCATGTCAGAAAGGTCCGGCAATTTGCCAGGTCTTGGGCAAAGCTCTCCGGCGTGATGGTCATGGTCAACCGCTGCTGGCCAATCGGGTGGTTCGCTCCGTAGTCCAACATGTAGTCCACGGTAAACTCGCCGGCATCGCCTGGTGTGGTCTCGATCCAACTCTCGCTGTCGCCCAAACGCGGGACCGTGCCCGTTTGCAATTGTTGACGTGGGGCAGATTGTTCGACGATTCCGGCTTCGAGCAAGGCGTCAACAAACGCGATCGAAGAACCATCGCACCCTGGCATTTCGGGAGCATCAACCCACACTTCACAGTTGTCAATCTGCAAACCGGCCAAGGCGGCCAGGATGTGTTCGACCATCTCAACCTGCGAATCACCCACGGCGAGCGTTGTACGGCGAGACGATGGAATTCGATACTTCACGCTGGCCGGAATGCGCACAGTGTCGGCCAGGTCGCGGCGTACGAACACCACGCCTGTGTCCTGTTCGGCAGGGCGAAACTCAACCTGCACATCGCTTCCGCTCCAATAGCCGAAACCCGAGGCAGTCCCAGGGCGGTGGATTGTCTGCTGCTTGCGTCTGGTGTCCATCTGGCTTTCGCTGAGGTGAAGGGCGTGGTAGCACGACTGACCGGCCAGTGAACACACGCGTCGCTAGAAGTTCTGGTCCGAGTGACGAAACCAGTTGTGTGCACAACAGCGGCTTTCAAGTGCACGCCGGATTGAATTCCGACGTGCACCTGATTGCTGGATTCGAGTCGCTGAACTCTCGAGGCACAGACGAGTCGCCAACTTGGATGCGACTACTGGCGGCGAGGAACTTCAGGGCGTCCCACATTCGCTGGGCCGCGTTGATTCAAACTGGTCAGAATGTGCGGCGTGATGTCAATCTGCTTGTTGTGCCAGATGACCGGCTTGTTGAGATGCTTGAGTACGGTCTCGGCATCTCGTTCGCTGAGTGGGTCACCGTTGAACCGCAGCACCAGCGCGATGTTGCGCTGTTGGCAGTAGTACTGCACCTCTTGCAAGATCTCTTGGTAGACCTTGTAGTAGATGTCCGCTTCTTCACCCAAGAACCGCTTCTTCTGCAGCGAAAGCTGAACTTCGAGATCGGCCTTTTGCTTGGTGATCTGCTCGTCCAGTTCCTTGAATTGGGCACTGGTCGGCTTGTACTGCTGAAGCGTTTTGATCAACTCATTGATCTGATTGCGACGCGACGTGATATCCGCCTCGGCAACCTGGACCGATTGGCGCATTCCGTCCTTCATCGCCTGGAACCGTTGGTGGTTCTTGAAGACGTAGCTCAGGTCAAGAATGGCCACCGATTGGGCCTGAGCCCGAAGAGCAGGGAAGATCAGGGTCGCCACAAAACCTGCGGCAATGAGGGTCTTTTTCACGTTAGCGCTCCTTCGCTTGTGCGGGGTCTGCCCAAGACCAAAAAACCTCGTCATGAGGTCAATCCAGCGTACGAACCGTTTCGCAACGGTGGCCTCCGTGGGGCGGATGGCCGTCGTTTTCGCGGTGCGTATTTAAGCGAGAACCCACCGCCGGGTAAAGGCCAGTCGGCGGCAGTCCGTGAATTACTCCAACCTCCTGGCACATCATGCTTTATCGCGCCAGCAGGTGGAAGCTAGCAGTGCGGTGCCCTTTCAATTCTGGAACAGCAGCACTGGGGCAAACTCGTTGACCAACCGAGAATCCAGGTAGTCACGCCAGTCGTGGCTACGCCCAACAATTAGACCCACTGGGCTGGTGACGGTTCCCCCCGGCCGGCCTCGAGGGCCTGAATGTCCCATGGCGGCACCATTTTGGAACAGCAACGGATACCACTTCAAAGCGGGGTCAAATTGGTTCTTATAAACCAGAATCGGGGCCGCTGCACGCAGTGCATGTCCGTACAGGTGGCCTGGTAGCAGACCGTTGGCATCGGCAGCACCAGCAATCAACACCACGCGAACCGGTTCGCGGCAAGAGGGCAACTCGGCATGCAGAGAATGCCCCATGAAGTTCCCCCCTCCCAATAGGTGCGCTCCCCCCAAAGTGATTCGCGCTCCATAACTATAAGAGACCACGCTCAGCGGAATCTGCGGATTGAACTGCGCCAGCAGCCAACCGAACGGATAAACATTCTGATGCGCCAGATGCGCCTTGTACTTCAAATCTTTAAGCACCGGGCGGTCTGTCTTGTTCGAACACCAAGACCAAATCACGAACCGAAAGGGACGGCACGCGCGATACTTGAGCGCGCGATACATCTGCATCCCTTCGCTGATGGCGACTTGGTGCGAAGTACGATTTCCGTGAATCCAAAACACCACGGGACGTGAGGGGTCTTGATCCGCCAACAAATCTTGCAGACCGCGGTGCTCCCATCCATGGCCGGAACACTGCGAGACGCGCAGGTCGTGCGGGTTGCAGAGGTTCATGCCGCGCGTACTCACCAACCAGATTTCGTCTTCCTGAGGCGCAGAGTATGGCTCAACCGGAACCTCCGGAACCAACCCCGGCGCAGGTGACTCGCTAGGAATTGGCAGTTCCGCAGGTGGCGGTACTGGGAGCGGTTGCGCCGAGAGTTCCGAGGTTTCCACTTGTTGGAACGCCCCGGGGAATGTCAGCGGCAATTCTTCGGCAACCGGCAACTGCGGGGAGCGCAACTGCGAACCGATACCCGCCACCGATCCATCGAAGGCCCAACTCGCGGTGGTCAACTGCGCGACACACAGCAGGCAGAGCAACAAAGCGGGGGCACGCCATCGGGCGAACTTTGATATCGAAAACAAGATAGAGAACATGGCAGATCCACTTGATTAGCAGCAAGAGATAACCAGGGAGGGTTGCGCGGTCATCTATGGGAATGTTGTGTTTCCACACCAACAACGTAGCTTTTTTTATGCGCCCGCGCCGGAAAAAATTACGTTGTCGGAAAAAATTAACATCGCGTTTGCTTATTGCAACATGTGATGTAGAGTTGCTTGACCCACAGCCTCGATGACATGCCCTGTCATACATGTATGGAGAGATCAGCCATGAAGAGGCTAAGCGTATTAACGATTTTAGGAATGCTGACGGTTACTTCGTTTGGATGCCAACACTGGCGCCGTAACGATTGTGACACATGTTGTGAGATGCCTGTCTCAAGCTGTTGCCCGGAATCTTATTCTGGCTACAGCTTGGGCGGCAGCGTCGTGCAACCTGGCTGCAGTAGCTGCCAGACGCCCGGCGTCATTGGAGCCCCTGCCTTGACGACTCCTGTCCCGGGTACGTACCTTCCTGGTCCGGGTTAACAGTTGCGTCAAACAAGATCCCGCCCGGTATGTTCTCCGCGGTCAGATGCTGGAAATCCTGAACCAGCGTTCTGGCCGCGGAGAGCACTTTTCTGCCGGAAAAGGTTGATCGACCGTTTGCCTGCCCCCCGGCTTTGACGATCAACCCGTCGTACTTGCTGCACCGCCGTCATGATGATGACGGCCCCTCCCCGATGCACAAGGAATAGAACTATGCTACGTCGAACTGCTCCCCGCGAGCGCGGGCGACTTATCTTACGTCTGCTGCGCGAAACGAATATTCTCGATCAGCCCAACTCGGACGACAATGAGCGAGATACGCTCGATCCAACTCGGCGTGATTCGGATATTCGCGTCCGGACTCTCCGCATTCGGCGGCCGAAGATGCGCGACCGCTGAGTGTTGTGAACAGAAGCTCGAGGTCCTACTTCTTTAGATGAGAAGTGGCTTCACCACGTGAGCTTCTTCAACACCGGTCAACTTGACGTGCAGGCCCCGGAAGCGATAGCTGAACCGCTGATGGTCAATGCCCAGGCAGTGCATCATGGTGGCATGCAGATCGCGCAGGTGAACCGGATTCTCGGCAATGTTGTATGAGAATTCGTCGGTCTTGCCGTACTCGATGCCGCTCTTGATACCGCCACCGGCCATCCAGCAGGTGAAACATCTACCGTGATGATCCCGTCCCGCGCTCGGATTACCATAACGACCTTGGCTAAACGTAGTACGGCCGAACTCGGACATAAAAATCACCAGCGTGTCTTTGAGCAATCCTCGCTGCTTGAGATCTTGGATGAGTGCGGCCGACGGTTGATCGATATCCCGGCACTGATTGGGCAACTGCCGGCCCAGCGCGATGTGTTGATCCCAACCACGGTGATAGAGTTGGACGAAACGCACGTCACGCTCTGCCATGCGGCGCGCCAATAGACAGTTGGCGGCATAACTGCCTGGACGATGGACATCAGGGCCGTAGCTGTCCAACGTTGCCTGAGTTTCATTGCGAATATCGGTCAACTCTGGCACCGACATCTGCATGCGAAATGCCATCTCATACGCTTGAATTCGGGTGAGCGTTTCGGGATCGCCAACTTCTTCGGCCCGCGCTTGATTGAGTGCTGTCAGATCATCCAGGATCTCGCGTCGCTGCTCTCGGTCCGTGCCAGGAGGATTGGCGAGGTACAGTACCGGGTTCGCTCCAGGACGTAGCCCAACTCCTTGATGGGACGAAGGCAAGAACCCACTTCCCCAGAGACGTGAGAAGATTGGCTGCCCGGGATTCTTGCCAGATCCTTGCGAAGTCATGGCAACGAACGCCGGCAGATTGGCGTTCTCGCTGCCCAGGCCATAGCTGCACCAGGCTCCCATGCTCGGATAGCCTGGGAGTTGGCTACCGGTGTTCATATAGGTGACGGCCGGGTCGTGATTGATCGCTTCGGTATTGACGGTCTTGATAAGAGCGAGTTCGCCTGCGGTCGCCTGCAAGTGTGGAAGCAGGTCACTGATCCAGGTTCCACTTTCTCCGCATCGCTTGCCGGACTTCAATGGTGGAACCACCGGATACTCTGCCTGACGCGACGTCATTCCGGTCAGTCGCTGGTCTCCTTTGATCGAATCTGGCATGTTCTTGCCGGCGTACTCGTGCAGCGCCGGTTTGTCATCGAACAAGTCCACATGCGACGCTCCTCCCGCCTGAAACAAGCAAATGATCCGCTTGGCGCGAGGTGCAAAATGGGGCAGACCAGCAATGCCGCCGGTAGGCGAATTGGATTCGTTGGCCAACACCGCCGGAGTGTCGCTTCCCAGCAGAGCGCTGAGAGCCATTGCCCCCAGTCCGCCCGCCGATGCGCCTAAGAACCGCCGCCGCGAAACATGCTGAGATAATTCATAGATAGGGTGCATGATATCTGTTTTTCTTTTTCGCAGAATATATCTGAAAGTGATCTCGCGGTCGGAACACCTGGCACTTCACGGCTAGTTGGAAGTGACGGTTTCGCTAAGATTCAAAATCGTGCTGGCAATTTGCATCCAAGCAGCGTGTTCTTCGAGAGGTATGCGAGGATCGCGTGGCGACTCTCCCACAGCCAGCAACCGCTGGGCAGCGGCGGGGTCGGCGCGGTACCTGGCTCGCTCGCGAGCGATCGCCTTGCCGAAAACGTCCAGTTCTTGCTCAATTGCAGGTCGAGACAATGCGGTCAAGATGGCCCATTGAATTCGCCCACGATCATCTTGCCCCTGTTTGAGGATCCGCTCGGCGAACGCTCTGGCGGCTTCGACATACTGCACATCGTTCAGCAGCACCAATGCCTGCAGCGGCGTGTTGGTGGTCGGGCGCGAGACGACACAGGTTTCGCGGTTCGGCGCATCAAACGCGGCCATGTTCGGTGGGGGAGCCGTACGCTTCCAAAACGTGTAGAGCGAACGGCGATAGAGCTTCTCGCCATGATCTTGCACGAACGTCTGCGCCGTGGCAGGGGTACTGCCGTAATGACTGATCTCCCGCCACAGATCGCCAGGCGTGTAAGGGTTGACACTCGGACCTCCGAGTTGCGGCACCAAGAGCCCACTGACACGCAGCGCCGCATCGCGGATGAACTCGGCAGGCAGTCGAACCCGAGGGCCGCGAGAAAGCAGGCGATTCTGAGGGTCTCGTTCGAGTTGCTGCCGGGACGTTGCCGAAGATTGCCGATATGTGGCAGACATGGCAATCGCTTTCATCAGGCGTTTCACGTCCCAGTCGTGCTGCTCAAAGTCCACGGCCAGCCAATCCATCAGTTCCGGGTGCGAGGGGGGCTCGCCTTGCGACCCAAAGTCCGCCGGCGTCCGCACCAGCCCCGCCCCGAACATCATCTGCCAGACCCGATTCACATAAACCCTGGCCGTCAAAGGATGCTCTGGCATCACAATCCAGCGAGCCAGTGAGAGCCGGTCTGCTTGGGGACCATCCAGCGCCGGCAGTGACGCCGGGGTGTTCACCGAAACGGCAACTGTCGGTTGCGAGTAATCTCCTCGGTTGAGGATGTACGTGGTGCGGGGCTTAGATTCCACATTCATGACCATGGTGGGAAACTCGCCCGTCAGCACCGCCAACCGCTCTTCTGCATTCGCAAGATCCGTCCGAGTCCGCTCGGTCTGCGGAGCATGGGCCGCGAAATAGGAACGCAACGTTTGAACCTGATCCGGCGAGCGCTCGGCAGCGTCCAGGCTCAATGCCTCAATCACTTCAGGAGTGAGATGGCTACCGTCATCGGTGCCAGTCATGCCGAAAAGTTGCATCCGGGCGGCAATCATGTTGTTGCCAGAACCAAAGTTGAGTTGGGCAGTCAGGTACGGGGTTTCTGTGGCATTGATCGGTTCGTCAAATGTCATGGTCAGGTGTACCGCGCCGTCGTGCGATACCAACGGGGCCCAGCCATTCTCGTTGCGTGTATCCAGCACAAGTTCGGGCCGATGGTCAGTCTGCCAACTGTTGGCAGTCACTTGTTTGGCATCCAAGATCCGGAACAGATCTACCTGGTCTGCGGGAACCTGCCCCACACTCACACTGAGGGCGGTCAGGACAAAGCTTCCTTTCTGGTCAGCGGCCCGACCAGACTTCGGCCCATATCCCCAGCCTCCTCCCGGTGTATCGTCGTCTGGATAGAACACGACACGCAGCCCTGTGATGGGACGTGAGTCTGCCGGGAGTTGGGCGAGTACGTCGTAGGCGGCCAGGCCACTTGGCTCGGTCACGCGGACGACACGATCTTTCTCAATCTCGAAACCCGTGCCACGATTGGGAGTGCTGATCTTAAGAACCTGCAGCGGAGCGAGCTTTAGGTTCTGTCCGCGGAGGGCAAGAACCGCCTGCTGCTCTGCTTCCCACAAAGCCAGGAGCTTGTCGCTGGGATGCTTCAGCCGCTCTTGCAATCGGGCAATCCGCCGCTTCAGCCCTGGGATCTCGCCCGTTTGCAGTACCGTCCGTGCCTGCAGTTGTGGGCGAGGATTGATGCCACGATTCCCGTCCAGTCCGACATCGCCCAACGTGTTGAAGTAGGCGAACAGGCTATAAAAGTCCTTTTGCGAGATCGGATCGTACTTGTGGTCATGGCACTGAGCACAGGCCAGCGTTAGCCCCAAAACCGCTTCGCCTAAGGTCTTGACCCGGTCCACGTTGTAGTTGGTGAGATTTTCTTCGGGAATGGTCCCTCCCTCATGAGTCACCATATTATTTCGCTGGAATCCCGAGGCGATCAACTGCGCAGGCGTTGGGTCTGGTAGCAGGTCGCCGGCTATTTGCTCGATCAGGAATTCGTCGTACGGTTTGTTGCGGTTGAAAGCATCAATCACCCAGTCGCGCCATAGCCAGATGTGGCGACCACCGTCGATCGAGAACCCGTTGGTATCGGCGTACCGCGCGGCATCCAGCCAATCGAGCGCCATCCGCTCGCCAAAGTGAGGGCTCGCCAGCAAGCGGTCAACCAGCTTCTCATAAGCGTCCGGGGCTGAATCGGTGGCGAATGCTGCCACTTCGTCAGCTGAAGGGGGAAGCCCGGTGAGGCCGAGACTCAAACGACGGATCAAGGTGTAGCGGTCCGCTTCGGGAGACTTCGACAACGCCGCTTGTTGCGCGAGGCGGCGGTTCACAAAATAGTCAATCGCATCGGCGGCCTGGGCATTCTCGAGTTCGGCTCCCAACGCGGCTTTCTTGGGAGGCACAAACGACCAGTGTGCCGCACAGCGGGCACCCTGCTCTATCCAGGCTTTGATGGCCTGTTTGTCTTTGTCACTGAGTGGCAGATTGGCATCCGGCGGCGGCATCATCTGGTCCGGATCTGTCGAAGCGATACGAGTCCAAACCTCGCTCGCGGCCACATTGCCAGGGCTGAGTGGAGTCTTGCCATCTCGCGCAGCGTGCGCATGTTCGGCAAGGTCCAAACGCAAATCAGCCTGGCGACTCTCAGCATTGAAACCGTGGCAGGCAAAGCAATGTTCGGAGAGGATCGGGCGAATATCGCGATTGAAATCAATCTCGGCCGCAGCGATCGGCGAGCTTGGCACCATCCAACAGCCAGCCAACACTGCCAAGCTTGCGGCGGCGCAAAGGACTCGATTCGTCATGAGGGCGTTGCCTTGCGTTGAAGAACGACTATTTCGAGCGGAGAGTCTTTTCGAAGAATTTTAGTACCACCTGCCGCGCTTCATCGGATTGAAACGCTTTGCCACCATGCCCTGCCCCTTGGACCACATGCAAGGTGGAAGGTACGCCGAACTTGGTGAGCTGGTCATGCAGCTTCTGGCTCTGTTCCAATGGTACGCCGGGGTCTTGATCGCCGTGCATGATGAGAAACGGGGGATCATCACGCGAGACTTGATAGTAGGCGCTCGCCTGTTTGGCCAGTTGCGGCAAGTCCGGCACCGGGCCGCCCAATAACTTGGCACCGTTGGAATTGGCCACGGCTTCCGCGCTGCGGCGGGCAGATACCACATTCGGCGGCATGGTGAGCAGGTCGGTCGGTCCATACCAGTCGCACACCGCTTGGACACGACTCGAAGTCTCTTCACCATCAGGAGGAGTCAGCGTCCCCAGCACGGCGACCAGATGACCTCCGGCCGAACTTCCCCAAGCGGCCATGTGATCTGGGTCCAGCTGATACTTGTCCGCATGCGTGCGCAACCAGCGAACCGCCGCGCGGCAATCATCAATTTGAGCAGGCCATTGAGCTTCGTGAGTGAGGCGATAGTTGATGCTCGCCACGGCATACCCATGCGGCACCAGCCAGGTTGCCTGACACCGCTCTTTGCTGCCATTCTTCCATCCGCCACCATGCACCCACAACACCACCGGGAATTGTTGGGCTGTTGCACCATGCTGCGTTCCGGCAGGCAAATAAAGATCCAGTAGCAGCGCTTTGTCTTCGGCCTGAGCGTACTTCAGGTCTTTGTGCACAACGACGTTCTCAGGGACTTTGGGCCCTTGTCCCCAGGCCAGTTGGGCACTGAACATCACAGCCAGCATTGGCAGAACTTTTGACATAGCAGCAGCTTCTCGAGACGGAGGAAACGCGGAACGGCAAATCCGATTGCCACGTTTCCATCTTACGCTCGCACGCGTCGGTTTGGAAACGCTCGGCGTGGCATCTTCCACGCCGAGCCGCGGAGGTGCTAGCTGGAGGAACTGGCGCGCTTGGCTAAGCAGACAGAAGTTCAGCCGTGTTCCAGAGTTTGATACTCGGTCAAAGCTGGCCGTGGCCAGGGCTTGGCGTCGGGTGAGAATGCCAGAGCGTAGAGTGTGTTGTCGTGTAACTTTTCGGTATCGGCCAGGAGTTCGCCAGCACGATTCCACAAACGTAGCGTACCGTCGGAACTTCCGCTGGCCAGCAGCTTGCCATCGGGCGAATAGGCCAGGCACTTCACGTAACCGTGGTGCCCGTTGAGAGTTGCCAGGAGTTTGGCGTTTTCGGTGTCCCAGAGTCTCACCGTTCGATCACTTCCCCCTGAGGCCAGCTGATTGCCAGCGGAAGCGAACGCGACGCATTGCACGGGGCCGGCATGTCCTGCCAGCGTGTCGATCTGCCGACCCGTTTCGACCTCCCAGAGCCGGAGCGAATCATCATTGCCGCTGGAGGCCAGTTGCTGTCCATCCGGCGAAAACGCCACGCCATAGACAGGGCCGGTATGTCCCTTGAGTACCCGCTGCTGCGCGGACGCTGCAAGGTTCCAGAGATGGATATTGTTGTCGTAGCTTCCGGTAGCTGCCAGGCTCATGTCTGCCGAACAGCCTAGGCACTCAATGTAGTTTTGATGTCCAGTCAAGGTATTGAGCAGTTCGCCGGAGGGGATCTGCCAAACCTTGAGGCTCTTATCCATGCTGGCGGAGAGCAGTCTTTTGCCGTCGGGGAAGAATGCCACGCCGCACACCCCGTCACGATGGCCAGTGAACGTGGCCAATTCTTGCAGCGGTCACGTAACTGAACGCGCTG
>CALOEH010000040.1:0-10916 GCA_942492195.1 uncultured Planctomycetia bacterium
GTGACATAGTAATTCAGCTCGGGACGATCGTCATCATATAGGATTGGGAAATTCTCGAGAAAGCGATCGGTCGCTTTGCGGGCTTTCTCATAGACCCTTCTTGCTTTTTCGACGACGACCGATAGACCGGTTGCAGTGCTGGTCTGGCGTATGAATTGAGCGGCGGTGTCGAGACTGTTCAAGATGACGCCCTGCAAGGAGCGTTCGACGTGACAGAACATGCGATGCTCAATGGGGTTGTACTTCGAGCAGCCAGGCGGATAATGTGCAACGCGAATTGTCTTGCCCAATCGCATTGCAGACGTTTGCAGATACTGCGCTGCTATCACGGTGGTCGGACCTTGAGGCGGGGGCGGAGGGTTTGGACGGCGGGATGTCCAAGGATGTTCAGCAGTTCTTCGAGTGGGAAGACGGCATAGTATTGGCCGTAGTAGATGACTGCGGGGTTGGCCCCGAGTTGAGGACGGTAGTGCTGACGTAGGCGGCGGATGCCGTGCGCTGTGAGTCGTTCGCCTGATTGGCTCAGGTAAACTTGGGCCGTATTGAAGGCCAGGCAAGTCAGCGTCACGCGGGCCAATTGCACCGCGGGGTTCTTGCCCCAGAGTTGCTCCTCCAGGTGCCAGCCTTCTTTTAGTTCGCGATAGGCATCGTTCTCGATGTGCCAGCGCGGACGATATGCTTGAAATCCCGCTTCGGCCGTGGGCCAGGCGGTGGTGCTGATCAGTGTCCATGGTTTGTCGTCGGCATGGGCCGGATCGACGGGACGAATCAAGCAGCCCCACAAACAGGGTTCCACGGCGTTATATTCCAGTGCCGCCTTGATGAAACTATCCCAACTCGTCAAGCCGTGGCGGGCAGCGGCTTCCAGCGTTCTACGTCGTTTGTGTCCTTGAATCGTGTGGACATAGCTGAATCGCCGGAACTCCAGCAGGCCGCCTTCGGCCAATCCTTCCAGATCGTGATGGATGTCGCGATCCGAAGGGACGGGAACGAGCACGTCGATGTTTCGCACACACTTGCACCAAGCCAGGAAAGGGCCATCCGCATATAAGGCATCGACCAGCAACAAGCGAATGCAGTCTGGCCCTCCCCATTGCAGGGCATGTTCGATGAGGCTGCGCGTCACGCTGGCCTCTTGCCCTTTTTCGGAAGCGGAGCACGAAAGTAGCCGCCATTCCACGATGATGGGCCGCCGAGCGGACACGCAGACCAGGCACACCAGCCGCAAATCTTTCCCCAAGCCGGTGCCATCAATGGCATAGACCTGGCCGCGAACCAGGCGTCGCTTGAACAGCGGCCGCACACCCGCTTGTTGCACCTCTTGCCAAGCCGACTGCTCGACCCGGCCCAATGCATCACGCAGTGTTTCTACATCGCAAGGCAGCGATTGCAAACGTCGCTCGTAGGCGTCGCGATGTCGTTCGTTATCGCCGATCGAAATTTGGACGGGCGACCACCCCAGATGCAGGAGCGTCATTGGATCGCCAAACAGTTGATGAGCGGCTCCGTCAAACGAGGCTCGTTCCAAGAAGGGCAGCACGGCCACGGTCCGCAGCAGCAGGGCGTCGTCGATGCCCTGTCGTCGCCGGGAATTAGGCAGGTTATCGAGCGTGTCAAAAACATCGAGTTCGTCGTGTAACGCGACCAAATCGTCCAGCGGTCCCGAGGCCATGGTAGTGGCCATAGAAGGCCGCTCCCCCCGCCGCAACGCCGCCTCAACCACCTCTTGATTCTGTTGAAACCAATGTAACCTCATGGCAGGACCCTCCTTCCCTACCATTCTCCCAACTTCACGCCCAATCCGCTACGCTAGCGATGCTTTATCTACAAACGTCTGATCGCATTGCCAGTTCCTTGACGCTTTGTTTGAACAGGTACTGACGGTAGCCGTTGCTGCCGCCGCAGTCACACAGAAGCAACAAGGGAGAATGCTCGGTGTAATGCCACTTGCCCAACCGATACCACCAGCGTCGCACCGCGTCGCAGGCCAGTTCCGCAGTGTCGGCGCTGGTCGTCAGCATCATCAGTCCTTCGTTTGCACCAACATCGTACACGCCGTAGGGCACCATTTTGCCTGTTGCACGACTGCGAAAGTCGTGATCTGGGACCACAACCCGGGCGTTGGTCCAGGCGTGGCCAGGGCGGAAGAAATCGCCCAACAGTTCCTTTTGTTTGGTGTCGATGCTCAGCACGGGAAAGTTCGAAAACGTGCCTTGCTCCAACCGCCGATACCAAATCGCCAGGCCGTCGCCGTCCCAGTACAGGATCTTCAACTTGTCGCGACGACGATTCACGAACAGAAACAGATGTCCGCAGAGCGGGTCTTGCTCAAGCACGCCAGAAACGATGCCTTGCAGGCCGTCAAATCCCTTGCGCATGTCGGTGGCGCCCGCGGCAACGAAGATTCGCGTCCCTGCGGCGATGCTCAACATGACGCCGCTCCTTCGCCCCACCCCTGCCGAACAAGCACTTCGAGCCACCGCGAAACGGTCTCCGGCATCGTATGCTGGTTGAACCGCAAGGTGAATCCGCTCGGCGTGACGATCTCCAGCAGCAACTCCCGCCTCTGCTGCGCCGAAAACGGTGGGCCTGCCTCATAGGCACCTTCTGCATGTCGCTGGCCAACTACCTCCACGGGCACCAAGGGGGTGTTGTTTTCCCAGGCAGCCCCACTCTTGATACCGACAGGCTTCCCGGCCGCCGCAGCCTGCTGGGCATCGCGCTTCTGCAGTTTCTTACGCCAGGCGTAGAACGAAGGCTCCGAGATCCCCTTCTCTCGGCAGAACGCACGTGCACTCGTGTCCGCATGCCGCTGCTCCTCCACCATCGCCCGCCAGAACCGTTCCTTCTCAACCGACCGATTCGATCTCGTCATCGCCACGCTCCCAAGTTCGAGGAAAACAAATCCTCCAACCTAACCCAGCAGGCAAGATGCAGTTCACGGTACGCTCACGCATATACGGCTGCGTCGTTCGACGCGCCATACGTTCATCTCATCGCTGGCAAAGGCGGGAGTTCATCCTTCGACAGCGAAGGAATTAGCAAGGCATTCCACGATTACGCTGATGATGGACGATTCTCACGTTGAGACGGAAGCGTTGCGTGGGGCGTTGGACACGTTGCCAGCGATTGACCTCGGTGGCATAGAGGTCAGCGACATGACGCCGCTGGCTAATCTAGCGAGCCTTGAAACCCTTTATCTTGGAAGCACCGAGGTTAACAAGTCAATAAACTACAGCAGGCACTTCCGAACTGTAGAATCATAACCGACGTGACTCCTTGCAAGTTGTACGGAAGCCAAAGCCATGACCGCCACTCCCAACAAACCCAAACACCGATTCTTGCAATTCAGCCTTCGGACGTTCCTCGGCCTTCGCTCCTCACAAGGGGCCCCTACTCACGGGTGGGTCACAATTATACCAAACATGCCGCTCAACAACGGGCTACAAGCCAAGCTTTTCCTCCCCTCTCTGGAAATGATGCCGCCAAGGAAGCCACAGCCAGAGCCATCTTCGACGACATCTTACGCGATCCAGCCCACACGGTCCGTACCGTACCTCACTCCAAATACGGGCAGGTGATCGAGATCATGTCGTCCAACGGCCAAGGAGCAAAATTCGACGTGAACGGCAACTTCCTCTATTTTTCCGACTAGCAATTGGCAGGTTCCTTTATGGCTCAACCATTCGAGATCCAATTCTGCGTGCCAGACGGCTACAACTTTTTGATGGCCGAGCTCTACTACAACGGACAGCATTTTGGAGAATTGAACACAGAGAGCGACTATTTGCAGATTATCATCCACTCACTGCCCTCGGGCGAGTCGTGGTCCATCTCAGCTGAGGACTTGATTGAGGGACTAGAAGACGCAAAGTCACGGTTTCAGGCAAAGTCCGCTTTTTTCGGACCGTAGGCAAAGAGTTCACTCATCGAGGTCGTCCATCATGGTCTGGGCACCGTCGATATCGTCCCCAAGCAGCCCCGTCACCTCGCGGGCGATTTCGTCACGTTCGGTCTGCGGCCGCTGGCTGTTCTCGAAGCGGACCTCATCCAGGCAGCCTTCGCAAAGCATCGAGTAGTACACTCCGTCGCTATCACAGATGCCGGCCCGGTACACATACCATGGCTCCGCTCGCCAGTCCGGAGTTGGGTTTGGTCCGGATCCGCAGCAAAGTAGGGTGCGCTGTGCGTACCGTTCACTCGCGCGCAATTAGGTACGCACAGCATCCCCTACTCGTCTGGAAATGATGCCGCCAAGGAAGCCACAGCCAGAGCCATCTTCGACGATATTCTGCGTGATCCAGCGCACACGATACAAACAGCATCTCACCCAAAATATGGGCAGGTGATTGAAATCATGTCGTCCAGTGGCCAAGGTGCAAGATTCGACGTCAGCGGAAACTTCCTCTATTTTTTCGAATAGCATTTGGCAATCAATCGTCATGCCCCAACCATTTAAGATCCATTTCTGCGTGCCAGACGGCTACAACTTCATGATGGCCGAACTGTACTACGGCGGTGAGTATTTCGCAGAGCTGAATACAGAAAGCGGAAGCTTGCAAGTCATCATTTACCCACTGCCCTCGGGCGAGTCGTGGTCCATCTCAGCTGAGGACTTGATTGAGGGACTAGAAGACGCAAAGTCACGGTTTCAGGCAAAGTCCGCTTTTTTCGGACCGTTGGCAAAGAGTTCAGTCATCGAGGTCGTCCATCATGGTCTGGGCACCGACGATATCGTCCCCAAGCAGCCCCATCAGTTTCTATCCAGTTTTCCGTCATCAAGATCGGTGGAAAGCTCGACACTGGACCGTTCTTACCACTAGGGAATCCGTGATGCCCGAGCTAACACTTCAATTCGTTGCAATGATCGAGGGCCCGTCGAGTGCCCCGGCAGTTGCTGCCTCGCTAAAGGCAGCATTTCCGGAGTCAAAGACTGTTAATGTTAACCCGCATTATTCACCACGCGGTTTTTCAAGGTGCTGCGGGCGGCTGGGATTGCTGGTTGGGGATTGGCGAGTTGAATGAGCGCAGACCGCCCCCTTTCCCCCAGGGGCAGCGGTTGGTGATGGGAAGAGTTGGTGTGGTGTCAGTCGCGAGGAACGTACGCTAGGTGCGCGTGCGGAGGTGGGGGAACCCATTCGCGATGACGAGCACCGCGGCGCTTGCCAGTTGCCAGGCAAGCGGAGTTGGCTGATCCGCGGCGACGATGCTCCAAAGAGCCGAAAGACCTTGCTCGATGTGGAGCCACAAGCGGCGCGAGTGCTTGACCACGCGGCCGCCTGCCCGCAGCACGGTGCGTTGAAATCGGTGCAGGTCCCAGCAGCCGCCTAACTCGTCTTCCAGTTCGTTGCGGAGCATCGTGGCCAGGTTGAAAGCCAGCAAGGCCAGCAGCAGCGTGACTTCGTTGTCGACAAATCCGCGCGACGAAAGATGTGGGCCGATCGCCTCATTGAATTCTCCTAGGCGATCTTCGAACGTGCCGCGCCGGCGATAGTGGGCCAACACGTCTTCGCCGCTGCGCAGCGTGCGTGGCCAGTTGGTCACCAGGAAGAAGTAACGCGGCAGCAAGTTGAGTTGCCCGGTGCGTGAATCAGGCTGATCGACCACCACCAGAATCAACCGCTGCGAGTGCTGCCAACTTTCGGCGCGATAGCTTCCGAGTTCGATGACTTTCTCATAACCGCCGCGCGGCGGACGACCTGGGGGCCTTTGAAGATGCGGTTCGACCAAGCGATCCAGAACCGGATTCTTCCTCAAACGCCCGCAAAAACGCACTTTTTGATCGCTCAGGTCATCCAGCACCGCACCGATGGTGAAGCCAGCGTCCAACCGCAGGTCGAAGCTCCTCGCCATCTGGCGAGCATGCTCCACCACGCGTCGCATGAAACGTCGCGACCCTTGCGCGGTGTGCACCTGGCCTTGCCGCAGCGTGGCGTGGATGAAGCCGTTGCTGAGCCGATGGCCACGCATCGTGCTGTCGTAGTCTCCTTCAACGGAGGAAGCTGGCCACCTGCGGATAGTACATGACCTCACGCACGTGGCCGTTGTAACCGGCGCCGGGTTGCTCGCCGTGAACTCGCACGGCAAAGCTGTCGATGTCGACCGTCGCGCGGTTGACGGCCCGACCTCTGGCACCGCGCGTGCTCCGCAGATGGCGATGAGTCCAATCGAACACCGCGTGCCGCACCGCCTCGCGGTTTTGGGGAGCCTTGGCCAGCCAGGCGAGCAACCGCGACTGCGTCGGCTGGCTGGCTAGTCGTTCTTCGAGAACGCCTTGGCCCGGGTCGGTCCCAGGCGGCCATTCGTAGAGCCGGGTCGTGGGCCTGGCGGTCCAAGTCGTCCTGGTTCTCCTCGCCCATCGCGAGTGCGTACATCCGCTCCCGCAGCAGTTCGACGGCCGTATAGCGAATCCGATTGGGATCGCGCGGATCAACCAGCTGCGAGGCCAGAGATTCCACCAGCCCAAGCTTGTGATCCAGCTCCCGCAGCAGCACCGCTCCGGCATGCGAAGTGATCCGCTGCTGCGAAGTTTCCACCTTCACCGACCGATTGAACTCCGGCTCAAACAGAGTACCCTGAGCTTCACCCATTGCGTGATCCTTCCGCGTCCAAGGGACCTTTCCATCTACCCTATGAAACCCAGGAAATCACGCAATGGTTTCAAAAATCTTCTACCGGCGCGGTGAATAATCCGGGGTTAAAGTTCATTCTTTCGATTTGCGAGAGAACTGGATTGAGATTTGGCCGAACAGAGATGCCGATCCTGGCAAAGTGAGTGACGATGATGGATACATGTTCTATGGATACGAACTTCAAGCAACGCCGACTATGTCGGTCAATGAGGATCATCAGATTCAACTCGCTCGGGACTTAGTGGTAGTACTTGAAGGCGAAGGTTGGAAGGTCGTCGTATGTGCCAACTTTGAAGACAGATTGTGACGAATCGTCCGTCTACTCGGCATCACGATCTTCGCAGGCTGTGCCGGTTTTTAGGGTTGCAGCTTGGCCGGTTGTGCAGGTTTCCAAGGCTTGAACACCGGCACGCCTGATGGCGGCGGCTTGGGCTTTTTGCTCAAGCTCTTGTTGACCGCTGAATCTCTCGGCAACGGGTTCATCTTCGACAGCCCGATGACGGCGTTCTTGTCATTGAGCCACAAGCGTTCGCATCGCCGCTGCTGTCGCTCTGCCAGCCACTGTCTTCATGCTGGTTTACGCTTGGGCTGGCCCTTCGAGCGGATTTCGTTTTCGTATTCGGCCGCGCTCGCCAAGATTCGGGCATGAAGCCTGCCTGTTGGGCTGACGACAACTCTCATCGCCTGGGCTGGCTACGAAGACCTTTACAACGAGGATTCCACTTCGTTCGCCCTTGGCAAAGGTGCCGGGACCGGGGCTCTGATGTGAGCGCACGGTGAACCGCGGCGTTTACCTACACGCTGAATCAATGAAAGGCGCTCACCCGTTATACGCAGGAAGGTTACTTGTCGTACGATAATAATATCGCCGAGAGATTGGTGAAACTCCCGGCCATCGGGCGCAAGAACTACCTGTTTGTCGGCAGCCAGCGCGGCGGTCACGGTGCGGCGGTGATGTACTCGCTAGTCAGCAGTGCCAAGGCCAACGGCGTTGAACCATTCGCATGGCTGCGCGATCTATTCGCGCAGTTGCCCTACCGTCGCAGCAGCGAAGCCTTCGCTCAATCGCGCGCCGGCGAAGCCGTCACCAGTTGCGAACTGGACGACTTGCTCCCCGACCGCTGGCTGCAGGCTCATCCCAATTGCGACTGGGCCATCGACCACCTCCGCCGCGTCGAACGCCAGCGTCAACAACCCCGCCACCGCCCACGACGCCGCAACCGCTAGTACAGCCGACCCTTCCGAGCAAGATGCGGTTCACCGTGCGCTCACGAATAGAATAGAATGTCTTGCTGGGATCGAAGTATCCGGCAGGGGAATCGCATGGCGCGTTTTCAATTCAGTCTGAGCAGCCTACTGCTCTTCATTTTCTGGATCAGTCTCTTAGTTACGGTGCTTGGTGCCGCTCGGACTTGGATTGGTTCTCCGAGAGTTTCCGAGGCATTCATACTGAGGAAAATCGACGACGAACTTCCGGTCGGCACTCCGGCACTCGAGGTCCAGGCATGGATCGTCAGGAACGAACTTACACCGCTTCACCGTCAAGGAAACGAGATCAAGTGCTGGATCTTGGACACAGGACCTCAGGTGTTTTTTGCCCTGATTCCAGACGACATTTGCGTTCGATTCAAGTTTGGGCCTGATGACAAGTTGCTCCGCGCCACGGCAGTCACCGAGCCGCGGTTCTGAGCAACCGGTAGATCGCGAAGCGACTCGACCGAGCCCAAGACCGGAGGTGTCTGCATGGCACAACCCGAGGAGGCCTGGCTGTTGCCCGGGCAGACGGTCAGGGTGGCAGAACCGGTGGAGAACTCGCAAACGAAGGAAATCGCTCGTGAACGAAATTGACTGTTCGATTTCAACTCCGATGCCGTTCTTTGCTGAACTGCCGTATTACCTATGGGGACAAGTCAACTACGATTCTGAAGGGGATTGCAAACGGCCAACCGATCAAGATTGGTCTTGGATCTATTTGGGGAATCGAGACACGCACGAGGAGGTTTCGATCCACCGCCAGGGCGACGGTTGCAGGATTTCGTCGGTCGTGTTGGATGTGTGTGTAAAGTTAAAGGCGTTTTTGCTGCACAGGTGCCAAGGGGAGTTGCCGGCTTCGTTGCCGCAGAACTGGGATCATGTTCGAGCGATGCGAAGGACGGAAGTTGTCGCGGACGAATTTCGGCATCCCGAATTGGTCCCGTTTGACTCTCACTTGTTTTGGGGGAGTTGGAAGTGGGTTGGTTGGTTTGGAACTGAATTCACATGGGTCGGACGCTGGATCATGCATTCGGTGGTCAGAAAAGATCCGAGAGCAGTGAACCTGTGCATCGAATGGCTACGGGACGGCACCGTCGACGAAGCTCAGAGCGTGGCACTGCGTTCCGCCTTAACGCGTCTAACCGAAGAGAAGCTTTCCGCCGATTCGGATTGGGTGAAATGGTACGACCATTCCGAGGGTAGAATTCGATTCCCAGAACCTGACTTTGATGGTTGGTATGCGGAGTTGAAAGCGGAGTTTGACTCGCTTGCTTGTCCTCCCTGAAGAGTTGACAAAAAGCAAAACCAACCATGCCACAGAAAAGGGTGCATGCACCCTCGAATTTCAAAGTTCGGGTGCAGCCTGCGGTTTGTTTTTTATGCGGCGGTCCCGTAGCGACGGGTGGAGGGGATGCGCTGGTGTCGGGTTTTCCAGAAGCGGTCGAAGGAGGGCGTTTCGCTCAGGTCGGCGGCGACCAACTTCAAGATTGGTTCGGCTCCTTCGTCCCAGAACTTTTCGGTGCCTTTGACGCGCTGGTTGACTTGCTTGATGGTCGACTCGATGTAGCTGGAAGTGATCGGCATCCCAAGTCGGCGGTACTCCGGATACTTCATCCGCGAGCGTTGGTTCTTGAGATAGACCACCGTCCTGGCCACCACGGCTGCAGGGGATGTTTCGTCCTTGTCCTCGGGAAGGCCAAGTTCTTTTGACCGGGCCTCGACGGCCGCGATTAACTCGCTTGTCTGGCCGGACCAAAGCCACTGAGCCCATTGGCAGTAGTCCCGCCAGGCGGCCTCGCCACGGCGGCCAGCCATTGCCGCAGCATAGACGTAGCAGATGGCGTGGATGAAATCGAGAATCGGTGTGTAGTGTGAGAAGTGCTTGCGTTGTACCGCCCAATTGGTTGCCGACCATCGACACGCACGCTTTGCGTTGCGAGGCAGCAAAGCCGCGTGAGTAGGCTTCGGCCGCCATTTGCTTCCCGAAGGACTTGGGGCCTTGCCGCGTGGCGACCACACTCTTGACAACAGGGCGGGACGCCCCTTCGCGGTCGTCCACCGACTCCTCCTCCGCCGCCGCAGTTGCGTCCTCGTCGCCATAAAACCCTTTGATTTCTCGGCTCAGCTTGTGAATTCGCTGAGGATGCACGAAGGTCTGGGGAATGATCGGACAAGGGTCCGTCTCATGCTCCGTACTCGTCATACTCAAGCAACAGCCGACCAGGGTTTCTCGCCAGAAGCCTTTTCGGTTCTTCTTCTTCGGCTTCGCTTGTCGACTGCGAATCTGCATCCGACCACCGTCCAGTTGCACACAAGCCACCTGAGGAGACTGCCCTGTTGGGCTCTTGCGTTGCTCGGGCAGAGGGAGTTTCTCGAGGCTTCGGCTTGCCGCTCAACTTCCACCACGCGCTCGTCGCCCACCCGCTTGGTCCATCGCTGGACTTGCTCCCGTGAGACCGTACCTCGGCCAATACAGCAAGATCTTCCGCCCCTCGATCGAAGCTTGCCCGAGTGCCAGCATGGCCTACCTTACGAAGCATGCACCTGGCGTGAAAGGGCAAGTGACCTCAACGCCGATCGCGCGGGTCATCGGGAAAAAAAGCCTTGCGACAGCAAGGGCAGTAGTACTCTGGCTCAGCGATGGACGTTGGCCCACGCCGGCTGATGAGCGACTTGTCCCGCAGCCCCGCCCTTTATAGCAGCCGAGTTGGCCACAATCTGGGCTGAACCCTTCGTCTTGATCGCACTTGTGCTCTGCCGCCTTATGCTTCAGCAATTCGGTCGTGAGCACGTCGCCGATCTCTATCGATTGGGTCTCAAGAGCATCCAGTCAACTGAGCACGTGCTCTCATCGATCTCACCAAATTCTTCGGCTATCTCGCGGGCAAATGCCTCGATTCGTTCCTTCATCCGCTCCGTAGTTGCCATCCCTGGCCTCTAAATACTCCAGCCTCCCGCCGGATCGTCCCAATCAATGCCGAAATCCAGCTGTCGTTCTACACCATACCACCGCACCGCGCAAACCGCAGG
>CALOEH010000041.1:0-41597 GCA_942492195.1 uncultured Planctomycetia bacterium
AAGGCTCGGACGAAGATCTTCTCGATGAGCCTGACGAAGCAGATGCCCAGCGGCCACCTGCCAGACGCCCACGCGGCCGAATGGTGTTTCCCGACTCGCTGCCTCGCAAGGAGTTGGTGCATCCCCTCAAAGACGAAGATCTTCCCGAACACTTGCGTGGCCAGGAAGGCGTTCGCCGGTTTCGTAAGAAAGTCCGCGAGTATCTCGAAGTCACGCCTGCCGAGCTCTACGTCGTGGAAGAATTCGTGGAGGTGCTGGCCGCGGATAACGAGGACGCCACGGAGACCGAGATGGTCACGGCGCCACGTCCGCCTCGTATCTTAGATTGTTATGCCGGTCCTTCGCTGCTGGCCAGCCTGGCCGTGGAACACTTTGCCGATTACCTGCCTTACTACCGCGAAGAAGAACGGCTCGCGCGGCTAGGCATCACGATTCCGCGAAGCACGATCGCCCGTTGGATGATCGGCCTGGCCGAGCGGTTGATGCCGCTCATCGGGCCGATGCGACAAGCGGCATTGTCTTCGGCCGTGGCCTGCGTGGACGAGACGTCCGTGAAGTTGCTCAATCCTGAACTTTCCCACGCGGCCACGGCCTACCTCTGGACCGTGGTCGGTGATGCGGCCCATCCTTACACCACGTTCTACTTCACCGAAAACCGCAGTCGGGCGGGACCCGAACAGTTCCTCGCCAACTTCCATGGCGTGCTCGTATCGGATGCGTATGTTTGCTACGAATCGTTGCAGGCCGAGTGGTCTGAGCGAATGCGTTGGGCATGCTGCCATGCGCATGCGCGGCGGAAGTTCGAAGAGTTGCATTATCTTGGCGCGACGCCGAAGACCAGCACGGCGCTTGGCTATTTCCAGCGATTGTACGTCGGGTCGTTACGTCACTCTGCGCCTTGCCGTTGACGAATAAGTTCAAATGCTGCGTGCCGTTGTCTACGCTGATGGCGAGGTGGGTCCATTCATCGAACGTAAACGCGGCTTCGGCGGTTGAGATTGTCGCTCTATGGATTTGAAGATGGATCTTGCGATTCGGCGTTGACGACGAATTGGAGTTCAGGAACAAAGCGATGCCGTCCGGAAAGCCATGGTCGCCGAACACATCGGGTGGCTTCGTCGCGAATACGCATAAAGCTGCTCGGCTCTCTCTGGGACGTACCCAGGCGGCGATCGTGAAGCGTGCTGGAAACGTCGTCGTCGGCATCTCGATCGTGTCGGCCTTTCCGTCGAAGAGCAACGCACTGCCTCGAACCCCAGGTATGGTTTGAGGCTTCCCGTGGACTTCTCCGTTTCTGTTTCCAACCGTGTCGGTAAGCAGACCGCCGTCCACGTCGTCGCACGGCCAGTGAGAAACGAGGCCCGCTGTGACGTCAGGGAGGTGTTCGCTGGGTAAAACAAGTGAACCGGATTCGGACTTCGATTCTTTTGGAGAATCAAGGTTATTCTTCGGACGATTGGGCACGGGACTGGTTTTGGGGACTCCATCCGATTTCGGCAACACGAACAGCGAGATGGCGACGACCGCCAGCAGCAGTCCGATGAACCCAGTCCATGCTGCCCGGTACTTCGCACGCGGTCCGTGCGCAGCTTTCTGTTCTGATCGGGGCTCAGATGCTGAACACTGGGGTTGGCCAATCCCAGTGTCCATTCGTGGCGGTATCCAAGAGTTCCCTGGACTCGCTTTCGGTGCCGGATCGGATGTTCTCAAGGTATCCACGAAATCGCGACAACAGTTCCAACGCTCTCTGGGGTTCTTTGCTAACGCCCTATGGACCACGGGCCGTTCTGAGACCGGCAGCATCGACAGATCAGGGTCGCGATGTAGATGGCCGGCGATCACTTGCGCCTGAGTTCCCTCGAATGGGAGTTTGCCTGTACGGAGAAAGCACCAGGTCATCGCCAGTGAATACTGATCTGAGCGATCCGACGTCTTTCCCTCCAGAAACTCGGGAGCCGCGTACGCGAGCGTCAGACTCCCAGTATGGCCGGTAGCACTGTGCGTCATGCTGCGAGCGAGGCCGAAGTCTCCGACCTTCACGCTGCCGCCCGAGACCAGGATGTTCTGCGGCTTGATGTCCCGGTGCTGGATGCCGTGTCCCCCCTCCGACTTCGGACGGTTGAGAAAGTCGATCCCTTTGGCGGCTTCAGCGAAATATTCAAGCAGTTCATCCCGTGGAATGCCTAGCCGACCTGCGGCCACACACGCGCGAAAACGATCGAGCAGCGTGCCATCAGCCAGTTCCGAGGCAATGACAACACGTCCATCGAGTTGCCACGCCCCGAAGATGGTGAGCAAATGGGGATGTCGGACCGCTTTGATGGTCTCCAACGCCCGAAGTTCGATCTTGGCTGCATTGTCGTCGGCACGGACGAACTTCAGGGCGACTGTGAATCCACCTGGTGAACTGGCACTCCAGACTTGACCGAAGCCCCCTTCGCCGAGTCGCTCGATTAGGACGTAGCCGGCAATGGGCTCAGCACCCGAGGCCAGCGAACCGACTTGCGAATTGGCCGGGTTGGTGTCCTTGAATGCTTGGGGATTCCCATCTGTGTCGTCGGCACCGATCCGCTCAAGACGGCGATCCATCGCTTCCAACTGGGCGACCCTACTCCGGAACGCGGCAAGGAGTGACGGCGGCGTGTTGTGGCACGAACCGGCGATGAACTCATCGAGCGTCAGCCGAGAATTCTGTTCCTGCTGCTCTTCCCAGCAGTCCAGCAAGTCGGCAAGGTCAACCCCGTCCACCATCGGTCACTCCACGCACATCGCTCCTGGAAAAAGAAAGATCTGTGCGTGGAAGTATAGCCGGTGCGAAGCCATCGCTGCTACCAGTACCGTAACGTCCCTTGCGGACCGCCCATTTACTGAAGTGATACTTGCAGCTTGTGAACGCGCAAGGCATCTTCGGCAGAAATCGTGAAACGAATCTGCAATTGAGACGTTTTCTGCAAGCTCAGCGATGAGGAGTTGCTCTTCGGATAAGTTGGCGCGACAAGAACGGGCAAGATCAAGACTGGCGAGTTTGATCGGTCTTGCCGAAAGTCCTTGGCCGGGTGAGTACCGATGAAGTCGACATCGTTTCCCCATGAGTAGGAACGCGAAATTCCGCCGGGAGTTCGGATCAACTTCTCACCCAACCGGAAGGGCTGTTCCAGTTGGATCGCCAGTGACGTTCCCGATCTGTCGACAAGTTGCGCGTTGAGCTGGAGTTCCTCCAAGCGACTCCAGACATCAGTGAGGGCCTTTGCTGCTTCGTTCTTGATCAGATACCAATCAACAATTATTTGAGTTTCTCCGCCCGACCACTCACGCTTTCCAACGGAATGCGCAACAAACAAGAAACAGGCTTCGTCCGGTGAGGTGTTCGTCATCGTCGCCAAGAGCCGGGACTTCGCCGAGTCTGGTAATCCAACATAGTTGTAAGCAACTTGCTCCCCTGAACGGGAAATGCCAAGCCATCCACTCCCGCTCGCTGTTGCGATTCTCAAAAGGACTGGCTGAATACGTTTCAGCAGATCTTGGTACGCTTCCTCATCAACGGACAACTGGACATTCGTAGTGACTCCGTCAGAGTTACGCACCCAATCGGAAGACGTCTCAACTTTCAATACGCTTGCCGGAAAATCTCCCAGGGCCTGTTTCAGCGATTGCGCCGCGTGAGCGTCATCTTGAATCGACGACAGATCTATCTCCGACCCGAGTCCAGCAACACCGCTCTCAACAGATTCCGGTGCGTCTACACCACTTTTCTGTGGCCGACTTTCGTGCTTTGAGTTGCATCCCGAAGAAAGCAGATACGTTGTACCAACCGCAAAGAGAATCAGGGCCGCTGTTGCTACGTCGAAAAACCACACCTTCAGTGATTCGGCAAGTTGCTTCTGCGTGGTAGCGAGTGGAGAGCGATCGGGATCCATAATGGGTTTCCAGGAAGGCTGTGATAGTGATGTTGATTGGACGAACTCAGTGCTGGATGTCCAGCCTGATTGTGGAATGCGGCATGATGTGGCACGAACCGGCGATGAACTCGTCGAGCGTCAGTCCAGCAGGTCGGCAAGATCGGCCCTGTCCACCATCAGTCACTCCATGCACTTCACTCCTGGATAAAGAAAGGGCTGTGCGTGGAAGTATTCACGGATGTGATAATGTGTCGCCACCGACTGCCGCGACACCGAGGTAAACCTGAGAACAGGTTCACTCGTACTCGGTCTTGATACCAACATCAATGTACGACATTTCTCCTTGGCCCGATCGAATCGACGCCCCAATGTCGGCTCGGGCTGTGAACATCACCAGGCCCGAAACAGACTGGCCTCTTTGGAGGAATGCCGTCTTGAGAAATCGCGGATCGTCAGCGACAAAGACGAGTGCGGCTTCGTCGCCGAAGTGAACGCGGAGCTTGGCGGGCGATACCGAAACTGGGCCATCACCGATGTTGATCAACTGCACGCGAGCACCGTAGATGTCGAAGCCCGACGCCACTGCTGCAACGCCCCAAACAGTTCGTTGCTCGGGCGTAAACCGCTCTAGGAGCGGCAACAGCTCGGGAGTTGCTTCCGACCAACGGAGTTTCAGATGGGCCCCGCTTGGACGGGCGGGCTCGTTCGCCTCCCGCATGAGGCGATCATAATCGTAGGTGTGTGGTCGGCCTTTGCGATTCGCTTCAGCTTGACCGTCTCGTTCGAGCAGATAGTCATAGTTGTATCTGAACGGCTCTTCTTGGCTTTTTGACGTTCGATTGCCGCCCCTGGAATTCACGCGATAGTTGTAGGGACCATCATCGGACTCACCTTCCTGGCAGTTCCGTTTCATTAGGTAGTCATATGATGGACCCTGGTTCGCACTCGATGGCGTCGAAATGCCTCTCCTTGCCTGCGCGATGGTCTCGGAATCGTCGGCGACCTGGTCCGTCTGCTGCTGGTGCTGATGGCGGTTCGGCAAATCACTCATGTACCAACGCAAGCCGCCGAACGCGATCAAGGGTATGAGAAAAATCCCCCCTGGCAATCGAAATCCTCCCAGCCAATGCAAATGCGACCAGTAAAAAATCTTTAGCCAAGTGAACCAACTGGAACCCTTTGGAAGCTGGGATTGGCCGTCAAGCGGCGGCGAAAATGGCCTCGCATCCGGAGGGGGCGGCGGTAGCGGGTGAGTGTCGTTTGATACGTCGGACATGAGAACTCCTTCATGGGAACTTAATATTGATGTTGAAAAGTGCCCGGGCAGCTCCAAGTAATGCGAAGACCGACATAATGGCAAAGATTCGCTTCAAGTTCGTCGGTACGCGATTCCATAGATTGCTCAAAATCCATTCAGTTTTTGGTATGGGCTTGCTCGGAGTCTGACTACGAGCATCCTTGAGCATTTCGCTCACGATCATCGAGAAAGGGACCGGCCCGACATCGGGTTCCTGGCCGTTGATCTCAGTGACGATCCAGTCCTCGATCTTCCACGCATCTTCGAGCCATTGAAGGCGGAAGTGTCCTTCCATCGTGGTGGACGGCTCGCCCGCATGTGCTGGAGCGTACATCCGGTATTCGATGAAATACTGGTTGTTGTCCGTTTCGTTGTAGTATTTATTGAGGTACTCCATCTCGCCGCCGTCGTCCGCAGCCAGACTGGGGTCGAGTTTCTCAAGTTCTTCTATGTCGTCGACCATTTGGTACAAGTTCGACGTGGCGTACGCGCGGGCTTCTTCCGCCGTTTCGGCGTCCACGAACCGCTTGACGACTTCGATCGGCTCAAGCGGGCCAAACAAGGTCATCCACCAGCCGGCGATCGTCAACAACGCCAGGGGGCTGCCAGCGAGGACCGGGGCAATCCAATGATCCTGGTTGAAAGTTTGCCTCGCCGCGTACGCCTTCTCCTGCGGAGCCAAGTCGAGGTGATAAATGGCAATCAATGGGGCGATCGTGAAGATCACGACCTCAAGGATCAATCCGAACTCGATGCCGGCGCAGCCTGCAAGCATGGCGAGTACCGTTGAGCCCATACCAATGGCCAGCGGTCTCCAAAGCGGCTGATCCATACCTAGACGCCGCGCATTGATCACCGCCATGCCACCAGTCCAGGCGGGCAAAAAGAGCAAGCCCAACCAAGCAATCGCCTGTGGATTCCATACTGGTTTTGTTTTCGTCTCCGTTGACGGGAAGAAATCGGGAGGGAGTGGGGGAGTATTTGCAGGCATCGCATCGTGGAACTCGTTGCACTCGGCGAGCTTCTTCCAAACTTCGGTTCCGACCCGGCAAACGTAGACTTCTGGTTGCAATTCACCGCCCTCCAGCCGCTGCCTGATTTCCACGTCGGAGAGTGGACCTGTGGGCTGGCCGTTGATGGACACCCACCAGCTTTCCTTAGAGCGTCCAGAATCATGTTCATTCATTTGTTGCCCAATCAACAAGTAGAGTTTTCATTGGAGTGTCTCCTGCGTATTCTCATTGCCCTTCGCTCGGATAAACGTGCCTTACTTGGTGCTGGTTTTCGACAGATTTCCGCCCACAGCATCCCGTTCCCGCCAGATCCTCGGACCGATGGTCTCTGCCAACAACAGCCGTTGTTGCAGCTCGTCGCTGAAACCGGGAACAGGAGATTGGGCGTGTTCGCGAAGGGCGTCGATCAACGGGTCGGTTCGTGCGTCATAGTCATGAAGTTCGCCTTGGCAGCGCCAACAGGCGACGATGTGTTGTTCGATCTCGCAGACCTGATCGTCCGCAAGTTGACCTGACGACAGACGGATCAGGCGAACGCGGGTTGGGCACTCTTCGATCTCCATGATTCTTCTCCGATAGATGTTTTTGGCTCGATACGCACAAATAGGGCTGCTGCTCATGTCTCCTATTGAAGAACAACGCTATGCTGTAACACGCACGACGAGTTTTCTGTCGGGGCTCCGTCACAGTTCAGTGAGCAACTCCCGTAATCGTCGCAAGACACGGGACTTGGCCATACGGACGGCGACTTCGGTGACGCTAAGTTCCGCGGCCACCTGCTGCGGGGATTGACCATCGACGACGACGCGCCAAAAAGCGTCCCAGGTCGCGGGTTGCACCTTCGCCCTCACCTGATTCAGGGCCTGACGGACTACCAAGCTGATCTCCTGTTCTTGCTCGGCTTTGAGGGCTGCTCGATCAGACGGCATGGCCGGAAGCTGCAACAACCGCTGTTGTGATTCATCGCCTCCTTCAGCAGTTGGTTGGTTCTCTTCCCGCCGTAAATGATCGACCACTCGGCTGCGCGTGATCACACGCAGCCAGCCACGGAAATTGTCGTGGCGGCGCTCATTCCGGAACTCGCCGAGGCGGCTGGCCACTGTCGTGAATACGTCCTGAAAGACGTCGTCGTGGTCTTCCGGTGTCAAACGGGCTTGTTTGAGCCACCAGTCAACCAGCGGTCCGTAGACCCTCACGAGTTCGATCCAGGCGGCTTCTTCATGGGCTTTTGCCCGTTCGATCAGTTGCGCATCACGGGGGATGCCGCTACGTTCGCGTGTCATGGCTGCTCCTTTCGCATCCGAAGTTGGATGTGAAGCGGAAGCCGAGGCACGCAGGGGACACGAAAAAAGCCGCTCGCGGGAAACTACCTGCGAGCGGCCTGAAGTGTTTTCTGTTTTTCAGCCCAAAGCTGATCAGAGTCCTTACGGAGCAGTCTCCGTGTTCAATCTTCCACGCCGGCAGTTCCCAACTCGCGAATCAGCCGGTCGACTTTCTGTAACCGACCTACTAGCCGACGAAACTCGCCAACGAGTTCAGGGTTGTCTCCGCCACAGACGCGAGCAACAAAGGCATCCACGTCCGGCGTCGTCTCACGCTGGTTGGCTGCGTCCCACAAGTCGAGCCACTGCTCCAGCGTTTCCTGAGGAACTCCCATGTCACCATCCTCGCTTTCCATCGTTCCATCGGCACTTACGAGTTCGGGTGGACAATCTTGGCAAGCGACTCGGGGGAAAGACACTTCTTTCGCGCCAAGTCCAACAACTGCTCCCTCTTGATGATCGAATCTACTTCTCGCACACACCAGAAGTGCCCGAACCGCAGTGCTTGACCGTCAGCCATTGGTTTTCGCAGTTGATGGACGACGAAATCGCGGTCGAAAGATTCCGCAAAAAGGCGAATCCCATGAAGAATCTGCACGCCTTCATCCCGAGCGTAGCCCAGATATTCCGCCAGTTGCTCAATGGCATTTGAACCATACTTCGCTTCCTCACGAAAGACCTCGCGGAGTCGACATCCCATGTCGTACCAGTGCATGCACATGCTGGTATGCGTCATGTTCTCCATTTTCAGGATCCGTTCGCTCTCAGCCAATAGCGACATGGGCATGTCGCCGGGAGCGTCTTTTCGACGCGGCTTAGGTTTCTTCGACTCACTCATACAACTTCTCCTTAACTGAAACAGAGTTCTCGGCGAGCGAAACTGCTCGCCAATCTGTTCGTGAAGCGAGAGCCGATGAGAAGAAGGGACAGCGATCCGGCAGCAATCTGAATAGTTATTCAGATTCGGTTGAGGCATGGAGAAGCGCAAGCAAGCCAGAAAATGCGACATCGGTGAGGCTTTCAACCGTCGCCATTCTGCACTTCCTGGTCCCGTCGGCTTTTGAGCCGTTTCTTGAACTTGCGGATGTTGCTTGGATGTAGCACAGTCCCCAGAAATGCTGTGACGGCGGCAGTCTCGCGAGGGGTGATTTCAAACAGAAAAACTATTGCCTCCTCGACGATCTCCCGGTGCTTGTCGCCAAGGAGCTGTTTCAACTGGGACGTAGTCTCGGCGTTACCCTCCGCGTCGATGGACCGGGCCAGCCGCAGAAACCGTAGGCGATGTTCCAGCTTGTGGCGAGTGTTGCCTGCGTGAATCATTAGGAGCGCCACACCTTTAGAACCGAGGTATTCGAAAATCCGCTCAACTTCCGCGACATCCTCAGGGTTATTGGACTTCACCATCGCAATGAGCGACTTGTGAGTGAGCGTTCCCGATGCTTGCGCTTCCATCTTCAGATCCTCCGTATTCTAGTTATTGGCTGCCGCCAGAATGTCCTTGATGCGGTGCTGAGGGACCTGGATCCTGGTCGGTCCGCCCTTGTCTTCTGATTTTTTGTCGCTTACATCGTTGATGTTCGCTTGGACCTCGCCACTGATGACGACGTCGATCTTGAGCATGCCCGGCAGCAGCTTGCGAATCCGGGCCAGACCGATCATCGCCTGTTGCAATCGCCGGTCCGCTACAGCACAGCGTTCGTGCAAGTAGTCGAGGATCGTTTCAGTTGCCCTCGCCTCATACTTCGCCACCAGAATCTCGAAGTAGCCGACTTGTAAGTTAAGTGCGACGATTCGCTCGACCTGGAGTTTCTCCAGCGAACTGGCGTCCGGGCCGGCGAGTTCAGCACGCAAGGTGGCAGCGTGTAGTCCTATCGCCTCTTTGAAATACAAGTCCTTGCCGGCGATCAGCTCCAGCCAATGAGACTGGGCTTGGTAGGCGATGTTGCCATAGTCCTGCCAAAGATCGAGCACGCGTCTCAACGCTGGCAGGACGTCACTACGGCCTTTCCGAGCCAGTCCTATGAGTTCTCCCACTGTCCTAACCAGTACCTTATCATTTGCTTGTTCAGTCACGACGTTTTCTCCAGTGTCCTCGATGTTGATGATAGCCCGCAGCAAGCAGCGTCCCCGCTGTTAGCATACGGACCGCGTCATCTAGATCATTCATCATGCAATTGACCGTCTTCGCTTCTTCTGCGATCCGCAGAAGCTCGTCACGTGCTTGGCGAGCCGCGTCACGCGCAACTTCGTCAGCCTTCGCCTCCGCAATCGCCTCAGGGCCTGTGCCGCAGTATTCCTTTCGCACACGACCGTCAGCACTGCGGCGGGATCGGTAGTAGTAGAGATTTCCTCGTCGCGTTTCCCATGCCATGATAGATTCCGCTCTTGTGCTACGTTTTCGACGACCACCGCTTTGATGACTCCAGCGTAACGGAGCGAGTATCGCCACCCAAGATCACTTTGCACTTCTCGGTGGCCAAGCCAGACGTTTTTGCGATGTAGGGAGCGTTAGGAATATAGGTCGTAGCGTGATGATCTAGGCCATCGACTGGCTTGGCGTGACCGTTCATGGGTTGGTTGTCACCAATCTGATGCAAAGGGAACCCAACCGCGTTTAGCACGACGTGGGGCAGGAGGATCATCGCCTGATGGGCGTTCGCACTGGAAGGCTTGCTCAAGGGCAGCTTCGAGCGGTTGTTCTGCGCTCGTATCGGTACTGTACGGGTAACCTCACCGCCAACAGTTTCCAAAAGTGTTTTTTAGATCATAATGGGAATTGAATCATGCCACGGCTTGTCGGGAGGCCACGATGGACGAAACACGAACACGGTTGTCCCCCAAAGATGACCACCTTGCCGCCACTCTTCTGCGAGCGTATTGGGAGGAAGGCCGTCGCAGCCTGAAAGAACACGGCGATCGTGTGAAGTATGGCCATTCAAGCGAACGGCTGCGTAAGGCCCGGGTATTCGCCCAACGGTACACCGAAGAGCAACTGCAACGACTGGTCGACAAGTGCGTGAAGCACCGCGCGCCGCTCGGTACGTCGTTCGTCGACCGGCTGGCCACCATCCACGATAAGCGTGAACGAGCCTCAATGGAAACAAAGGTCGTCGCCGAAGGCTGGTCCCGCGGTCAACTGGATCGCGAGATCCGCAGCCGGTACGGCAGCCGACGAAAACTTGGACGAAATCCCACCCATCCCCAAAGCGCCGAGGAGGCATTGTCTGACCTTGTGCGGCTTGGCATGAAGTTGACGCGATGGGGCGCAATGATGGGTTGGCAGGCGGAAACGGGCAGGATCGAAGCCAGTATTGATGCTGGCATAACTTCCCTGGCCGATCTGCCAGATGATGTCGTATCGGAAGCTCAAAAAGCCCTTCGAGCTGCGCAGCGACTTCAGGAAGCCGCTGAGGCTGCACTGGTAAAGACGCGAGGTTGACGAATGGCGCATGACTCGTACGCTCTCTCCATTGTTACTTGACGATCGCGATTCATAGTCCTTCCTCCTCGTAGTCCGGCTTGGTCGTGCGATCTCGGAAGGAGACCGACCACCATCGCCCCGAGAAATCGTCTTTCATTTCACCCTCGTTGACGACGACCTGCCACTGTCCCGACTGCCCAGCACTTCCGCCGACATGGGCAACTGAAGGCTGCTGCCACTGCGATCGAGTTAGTCAGGAAATTGGTTGAATCTGAGTTGTTCGAGTGACATCGGGGCTTGATTCTGAACGGGACATTGCCATAATCAACAGCGTCGGTTCTGAGGTGGGACTTCCCGTCTCAGGAGTTAATGATCAGCAAATCTGATCCGCCCTGGCCTCCGGGGGCGAAATAAATGCAAGGGGACCTGTGCCACGGGACAATCATAAACCTCAGGCATAGCTAGTCACGGCGGGCTTCCTACGTGGGAAAACGGATAATTTCCGTCCTGTCACCTACAAGAGCTTGGCTTGTTCGCAAGTCATCGACCTTCATATCAAATACGAGATGAACTAACTCTTAGGTGGAGCGTTTCTTCAGAGGCTTACGCACTCACGAGGGCGTCGTCCAGGTGATCATAGGCTATTATGCCGTGGCTCCGCCAACGGCATTGCCCCCCCCCGCAGCAAGACGGCTTCCAGCAGACATCTGCTAAACGACTCAGCCTGTTCCGCGAGTTGAAGCGCCGGGGCGGAGTTCATCTCCTCGAAATCAGCCGGTTGTCTACCTCTCGTTTCGCTCGCTCAACAGCCGCCTCTTTTTCGGCCTTGTGCGCCGCAAGACCTTGCCCGAGATACTGCTTCCTTACCCGCTCGTCACGTCGAACGGGACGGTAGTAGTATGTTGCGGTTTTGCCTCGCCGTTCCCAAGCCATCGTGAATCACTTTGTGCTACAAAACGCGGACCCATCACTTCCACCATATTCTATGAGATTCGTTGACGGCGAGGAGACGGATCTCGGTACGGATGAGACGCTCGACTCCTAAAATCTGCTTCTTGAATCGGTAGGTCACTCCTCTGGCTCCTCCAGCAAATGCTCTTTACCTTGCTCGATGAACTCAGCACGTTGCGGATAGAACTTGAACTTCACGATGCCCGTTTCGCCGTTGCGGTTCTTGATGATGTTCAAGTCCATGAGTTTGTATTCAGCGTTGGTCGGTGCTTCAGTGGACTTCGCAGGAGTCAGGACCATGGCGATGTCGGCGGAGTATTCGATTTCGCCGGATTCCTTGAAGACATCCAGCTTCCTGGAGTTGTAGCCAGCCCGATTCTCCGAACTAATCGTGACGACGGGTGAATCGAGTTCACGAGCAATCCGACGTAAAGTTGACACCTGGATGTCGATACCGTCTTTGGTGGATGTAACACGAGGTGCGTCGGACAACCGTAGCGGCAGCTTTTGCAAGTAGTCGACGGCGATCAGGCACCGAGATGATGCGTGAGACATTTTCGCGGTCGCCAGGTTCAGGATGGTGTCGACTGTCGTCGTCTCGTCGCCCTCGACGATCGTCAGGTACTTGCTGACCGCGAAATACTGCTCCAAGGCTGCGAGCAGTTTCTGGCGATCTTCAAGGTTGTCCGACCGCAATCGCCCGCGCAGCAGGTGACGGTACGCGATTTTGGAGATGCGAGCCAACGCCTTGGCCCTGAGTTCACGTTTCGATTGCTCCATCGACACGAATATGACCGGCGTTTTCTCAATCTGAGCGACTTGGCAGCACACTTGCCACAACCAGGTCGTTTTCCCGCGCCCCGGGGGAGCAGCGAGGATCGACAGTCCGGTGTCGAGGCCGTTGCAGATCGAGTTGACATGGGGGAACCCGCTGTTCAGACCTAAGAAATCAGATCCCGTTTGCTCACTCAACAACTGTTCGGCGAACGGGATCACCTCCAGCATTTCGCTGGGGAAGGCTTCGCCAGCACTCAAACTCTCCCGCCTTGCCTGCTCGGCCATTTCGGCAAACTCTGCAAGCAGCCGACGCGGGTTTGCGCCAAACTCTTTGGCTAGTTCAGTCGCTCGATCTTGCAAGTCGGTTTGCTTCTTTTCTGCCAACCGTTCGCTTGCGACCTTGAGATACGTGGCTGTCTGCTCAGGTTGAACTGCCGTCGCGAAGAGGAGATTGACGACCTGCTCGGCGTTCAACTGCTCGACTTTGCCACCCACCGTTCGCCGCGTAAGCGGATGTGATTGAAGGTAATGGCCGAGTGTGTGCTTGTCGACGAACTCGTCTGCCTGGCATTTGCGGGTGATGACTGCCGCCACTGTTCGGTACGGTTCATCGAAGGCTTCCTGTAATCGACGAAGCTGCGAACGAATCGAAGCATCGCCCTTCACCGCCGCGGCGATCAACACCGATTGGATCGCCTCAAAATCGTCAGTCGGTTCAAAGGCAAGGTCGGGGAGATCAGGCATCTTATTTCCTTTCCAGAGATCGCATGAGGAGGTCGTTGACGTCTTTGGCAGACGAAGGGCACTTTGCATCCGCTTTGATGCCACGCTTCCGAAACTGCATGCGAAGCTCAGCAGCCTGTTGACGGCCAGCTTCATCGTTGTCGAACAACATCACGACGTGCTTGACCGTCCGGAAACGCTCGAACCAATCAGGATGGAACCCTGTGACGCCTGGAATCCCCACAGCCGGGAGTTGCATCTGCAATGCACTGAGCGTGTCGATACAGCCCTCGCACAGATAGACTCGCTCCTGTGGTTCGTGGATCAAATCGACGTTGTACGGCACTGGACTGGCCAGTCCTGCCAGGGACAACTCCTTCGCACGAGATTCACCCGTGACGTCTCGGCCTTGGATGTAGACCGGCCATCCCTCGTCGAAATAGAAGAAGAGCAACTGATGCCTGGTGAACAAGAAGTGCCTGGCGCGAGATACGAGCCCCGCCTTGGCGAGTTCCTCGACGGTGAAGGCCGCTTTCAATTGCTCCCACACGTCACTTGGTTTGCCCATCTGGGCGGCACGCCGCTCGTTCACCAAGTCGAGGTCGAGGCCGCGCTTTCTGAGATAGCGGCCAGCGGGCATCTCTGGTCCGATCTCGAAGCAAGACTCGTACAACCTGGTATAAATCTGCGCAGCTTGTTCACCAGGTAAGCGGCATCGCTTTTCGCCGCTGACCCCTGCATGTCGCGGGCGCGGAGACTCTTGCCCTACCAAGGACTCGATCCAGCCAACGGCCTCCTGGAAGCCACATTTCCTGATCGCACGAACAAGGTCGATTGCGTCCCCCTGGACCCCGCAAGAGAAGCATCTATACCGTCCGTTGTTGGCGAACAGCGCCAGAGAGGGGTGGTCGTCACTCTTCTTGTGATGTTTGTCAGCGTTGAAGCAGTGGGCATGGCGACCGGCAATCTCGATGCCCAGAGCCTCGGCGATCGCGACGATCGAGGCCAACTGGACGGCAGGGTGAGGCATCGTGTGCTCCTCTCAAGGCTGGGGCGGGTCTGCATCTTGCGGTGCCCGCCCCTAGACTATCTAGTCTATCTAAGGGATTTTTGTCCTCGTAATCCCTTGTTCAAAAAACACTTACGTAACGACCGTGCGGGAGTATGTGTGCTAAAAATCGGGCCGTTGTGTGCCAAAAAACGGAATCATGTGTGCCAAAAAAGTTGGGCTTGGCAACTCACGGGTCAGCGCGAAACCAGTCACTATTCTTTTCAACAGACAACCGGTTTTTGACCCGGTCCACTTCATACTGGAGGACCAGGCCGGTCTCTTTCAGGTTTGCCAGCGCGGTTTCACACTGTGCTTCCGCCCGTCTTGGATGGGTCATATCCCAGCCCAGTCCAGCGAGCTGGGAGTCGAGTTTCCGAACGAAGCTGGAATTGACTTGGCGAAGAATAAGCAAGATGAGGCGAATCGTGGAGGCGTTACGCATGTGTTGCTGGAACACGCCGAAGACCTTGCCGGCAATCAGCGTAAAGCCGATTGTTCCACGCTTTTTGACAGTTCGTTTGCCAACTCGGTATTGAGTCGGAAGACAACACCGCTTGTCCGGTCATACATCGCTTTGCCGTTGCTGTGTCTGCCGACTCGATAAACCGGTCTGTCGTCACTGCCGATGTTGAACTTCTCGCGATCTGCGGGGAGTGAATCCAGATCGACGACCTCGCCGTCTCGCTCGTGGACGTAGCCGAAAGAATCGAGAATGTGGACGATCCGATCGGTAACCATCCCGTTCCGACTTCGCTGACTGCGAACAACAACTGTTTGATTGTGGAGAACCAAGAGAGCTTCATGCACCCGCTGGATATGTGCAGGGCTGAATCGTTTGGCGTGGTACTTCCGCTTCCGTTTTTGACCGGCTTTTGTCTCCCATTCGCGGTCGACGGCGTGAGCTACGTGGCGGCTCACGTCAATAATGTGCAGGATGTCCCTGACGGTGGTTCGGACCTCGCGCTCGGGGTGTTTGGGTGACACCTGAGTTAGGAGGCCGAGCAGCGTCACCATCTGGAACGCAGTCAGTCCGTTCAGACCTTCCGTCGTACATGTCGTGAGCCCTTGCACTATGCTGTTAGGCACGCGAAAACTACCTCTCATTGTGAACGCTGGATTCGCCATTTTGGCCTCCCTTCCACGGCTCTGTCTCACCCCATGAGGGGCCGATTTCAACTTCAACAGCTAGTGGAACAGTGAAGCCAAAACGCTCCAATCCGAGCTGGCACATCAGACTCGGTAGCTCGCTCGCAAACTCGGCGACAACGTCATCGCGGACTTCAAACTGCAACTCGTCGTGAAGGGTCAGGATCAGCTTCACTGTGTCGCGGTATGTCTCATGGATGCGATCGTTGCAGCGGATCATGGCCAGCTTCGTGATCGTGGCTGACGCCCCCTGAATCACGAAGTTCTGAGCTGCGCGCTTGGCCCCGTTGACTCGGGAGGAAATCTTGCGGCGTTGATCGCCCCGCTTCCGCGGGATGCTGAGCTGCGCGTCGGGCAAATATCGTCGGCGACCGAACATGTCGTCGATGTAACCTGAGGTTGCAACCTGTTTCCGAATCCCCTCGACGAACCTCCTGATTGCTGGAAACTGAGCAAAGTAATCCTTAATGAGCTTTCTCGCCTCCTCCTTTGAGATGTTGAGATCCATGGCAAGCGAATCAGGCGTTTTGCCATAGATCAACCCGAACTGAATGGCTTTGATTTCGTCTCGGCGGGCCTTGTGCTTCACCTTGACCTCGTTGGGTTGGCAATCGAGGTTGAATACCTTGACTGCGGCAAGGCCATGCAGGTCGGTGCCGTCGATCACGGCCTTCTGCATGTTCTTGTCGCCGCTCACCTGGGCGAGTACGCACAGTTCCTGCTGTACGAAGTCTCCCTTCAACAGCTGGTGACTGGGAGCTGCAACAAATCCCTTTCGGATGCCGTATTGGTCATTCTTGGGTAGTGTTTGAATGACACTTTTTGATGCGAAGCGGCCCGTCTCCGCTCCAAGCTGATTGAATTCGACCCGCAAGCGCTGATCGCTGCTGACCTTGTCAGGTATTCCGCAGTAAGTGCCCAAGAGTTTCTCTAGCTTTCGGTGTTTGACGATCAACTTCACGACTTCGTGTCTGTCGGCAAGCCGGGCTTTCTCGCTCTTGTCGGTGGATGGTTTGCCTGCCTTGGTGAACGTAGTAGGTTTCTCCCCGAGCTGGTCGAAGAGCAATCGTTGCAGTTGTTGCGTTGATCCCGGATTGAACTCGTCATCGCCGACCAGGGCGGCGATCCGGTCCATCGTTTCATCCAGTTCCAGCTCCAACGTCGCCCGAAGTTTGTGGAAGAAGTCAACGTCGACGCGGTAACCAACGTCTTCCATTTCGGCAACGATCTTGACGAGCGGCATTTCGACGTTGTTGAGCAGGAACTCGTTCGGACCAGCTGATCGTTGCTTTTCAGAAAGAAGCGAGGTGTACCAGCAGTCTTTTGCGCAGTAGCTTGCTGCCTTCTCGATCGACAGGAACTCGATCTGTTCGATCTCAGCTTTCGAGAGTTCCCACGCCGGCACGTCGAGTTCGCGTGTCGCCATAGACTTCAAGTCTGCTGGCTTGTCCGAACGAAGCAGCCGTCCTGCAAGCATCGTGTCCCAGACGAAGCGGAACTCCTGCCTGAAGTGACGTTGCAACCACTTCAGCTCGTACTTGGCGTTGTGCGCGATCAGACTCTTTTTCTGGAGCGACAGAGCCTCCGAAACCTCAACGAGCAGCAGCTGATTGGGTCGCAACTCTCCGGACTCTATGAATCGATGGTTGATGGGGACGTAGGATGTTCGGTCGTTGAGGGCGAGGCCGAGCCCAACGATCACACCGTTGCGGTGATCCAAACTGCTGGTTTCCAGGTCGATAACGACTTCGTCAGCCTGTTCAACTTTGGCAGCAAGGTCGGCCAGTGCTTTCGCGGATCGCACGATGGTGGGCTGGGTCGGGTCAGGTGGCAAGTCTTGGGATGTTGGAGTGGCCCCCACCCCAGCCACCTGAGCTTTGAGCGTGGCCAGTTCACCTTCATCCAGCTCGTGGGCAGGATTGTCGATAAGCCTTGATGCCCACTCTCTGAAATCTTCGCTTGCCTCTGGTCGTTGTGTCGTGTCGGTCTTCCCAACACGATCCTTCGACTTCTGGTTTTCTCTAGTCATTTCTCGTAGCCAGGCTCCTTTGGGGATTTATGCGCCGGCATGAAACCTGGCGAGTTCGACGTTTCCCTACCCCCTTCGACTTCGCAAGCCCATTCGCGTAGGACGCGAAAAAAAGCCACTCAGGTTGTGCGTGATCTCTCGCGCATCCTCGTCGGATAGCTCGCGTCCCGCGCGAGGCTCGAAGACCTTGCGGGCCGCTTGCTGAAGGTGGATTTGCCGATCGCCGTTTTCCATGCCGCCTGAACAATAAAAAGCCCCCACGAGACGGCCCGGCAGGGATCTCGTGGGGGTTGGTGTGCCCGTTGCGGGCGAGCTTCAACCGTGTTCGCTAGGTTGCCGGACCTCGGAGACTCTGGTCTCAATCAGGTCCGGGCTACGATCGGCGTAGCGTTGCTACGGTTGGGGTAGCTTTTTCAGGCGTCAGAACTCCCAATCAATGGCTGTTGGTGGAGTATACCGGCAGGTTGAACCGTGTTCGACATATAGGGCGAGGTGTCCGTGAAGGGACGGATGGCTCTTGAGGAGCCTCTCGATCGCCGTGTCGATCGCCTTCCGAACGGCATCGCCCGCCTTTTTTCGTTCAGATTGCAGACGCCGAGGCTGACCTCGATCGTTGGTATTGGTGTCGATGTGCTCTTGCAGAGTGTCTTGTTCTTCCTGAAGTTCAGCAACTTCTTCGGCTCGCCCAGCTCCCTCTGCGCTGGCCAGACGCTGTTTGACTACTGCGAGTTCCGCCTGGTACTTCGCCAATGCCTGGGCGTCACTTGACGGTCCGGCATCCCCAGCGGCGATTCTCAACGCATCTGGGGAACGACCATCGGGATCGCCTTTCGCGATTAGAACTTGCTCTCTTCCGAGCACGTTGGAGCCATGTGCCTTCCACGTCGTAATCCGCAGTCGGAGTTCGAGTGCATAAATGTCTTGCTTAGGGGCTTTCAGGAGTTCAGCGAGGTAGAAGAAGCCGTCAAGATGAGGTTGCGCGGTGGTCTTGCCGTCAAAGCCAAAGCTCCAAGATGATCCGTCGTATCGAAACTGGTTGGGTGTGCCGAACTCTGGCAGCGAGGCAGGACACTTGCCTGCTTTGATTCGTGATTCCAAGTGAGCGATGATTGTCGGGAGCAACGAAGCAACGTGCTCGGCGAACTCAGGCTGCACTTCCGCATAAAGCGGAACCCGATAATCGGGATCAAGCCATTTGGTGAATCTGTGGCAGACGTCCCGCCAATGGCGTCGAGACTTTTCGGCTCGTTCGGAGAACTCGTCAAGGGCTGAGTCAACAGCGCCAGCTTCGGCAGTGCGAGTCGACTTCAAGTAACCCGCGCTCGCGTCCTCGTCATCAAAAACAGTGCCGATAGTGTTCTTGGGAATCGAGCGTTTCAGGCAGTCGATCCTTCGGCTTCTTAGCTCATCCTCAACGTGGCCAATCACTTCGACCAGATTGGTCAATCCGCCCGGCGACATCTTGGGGGTCGTCTCGACCTGTTCCCGCGTCCGTGGGTCGCCGCCGAGATAGAAGCCGTCCATGCGAAGAAGGAAGAGTATTGTGGCACGGTCCAGCTTCGCTTCGAGAATCTCCAGACAGCGTTCGAGCAGCCCCTCACCCTCTCGCCGTTCGCACGCCTGGACGACTTCCGCAATGACCGCTCGTCTCGCCGCCCAGACGCGCGGACGTTGGACTTCAAGCTGCTTCGCATCCTCTGAGTTCAAACCTGGCAGAAAATCGGCGTCTTCTTGTTCGCACTGTTTGATTTCATCGAGTGTAAACACCGACTCGGTTAGATGTTTGACCCAGACGTATGGTTCCTTGGTGGGAAGAGTCGAGGAATCGACTTGCTCCGGTGAATCATCTAGCGGACCATGCCCCTGTCGGTATGTCGGAGAGGACGGTCTTCGCGGATATGGTGAACGAGTGCAGCGAGTGTCGTACAAACGCCCCAGGTGAAGAGATAGCCACGGTGATTCGTCGAATGTCTTCGGCGGCAGTCCTGTCTTTACCAAGAACTGCTCGATCTCGTCCTGAAACTCCAGGAAGCTCCGAAGCTGGTCTCGAAGTTCGTCCAGCGAGGAAAATGGCACTGACTCGCTACGCAAATACTCAACTGCCTGGATGCGGCGTTTCAGCCGTAGTGGGTCCGTTTGCTCCAAAAATCTGATGCCTTCGTCTTCCCCAAGCGTCGAAACCGCATCACGAATCAGGTCTGCAACCCAGCGAGTCGGCTCACCATGTTGACTGCCATCAGCGCGGAGCACCGCCACGAGACTCGCCAGACAAGCGAGAACGCGTCCCTTGGGGATGTCGAAATCGTCAGCCAGCCGCTTCGATTGTTCCTCCAGGGCTTCAAACGAACGCTGAGGCTGACCGTCGTTCTTGTCGTGCCGGGCCAAGACGGGAATCCTCGATCAGATTTTTGCAGCACGAACGGGTGCTTCTATCGCTCAAAACTCCTTACTAGCCTAACAGTTGCAGCGACTGGAGAGAATCCAATGTGAGTCGAACTTCGAGTGGGGGTGACGTGAGCAGAGTTCGGTACGTGTTGATGAAGGGGAGCTAATTCCGTTCTCGGAATTCCGACCGACAATCCGGTTAACGCCCCGCGCCGAGAGTTTCCGCTCTCGGCGTTTTGTGTTGTCCCAAGTCGAGGCAAGGGATTGCGTCGAGTGGCTCGGTGGGCGAGAGTTCTTTCTTCTTGCGCCGGCAACTCGTGGGCTGTCCCGGTGCAATCCGGTCGTATCCAGCGGCCGTCCAGGATAGAACCTCCTAAGATGCCCAGAGCTAACATCGGCAATCCGAGGCTGATGTCCCGCCTAGCAGAGTGTCTCCCGTTCCCTTCTTGACTAGATGTAGCGGCCGTTCGGTAGTACTCCAGCAATCGGCAGAATGAGGGGCTGCATCTCTTAGCGGAGGACTGTGGTAAGTCGCGCCCCACGCCAAGTCTAGGGTTGCCCAACCATGGCGGCTACGTGGCCGATAAGCCCTAGCACGGATAGTCCAAGCGCGGCTCCGAAGGCGATCAGCGTTACGTTCAACAGGCCAAGCGTTGGCTCTGCGAAGAACGCTCGCCCACGCAGCCCATGACGGCGAGAGCAACACAACTCAGTAGGCGCAGCCAATTTAGCCAAAGACCGAGAAACGCCCCGCATACAAGGGCGGCGCGCAGCGCGATATCGAACTCGGTGAAGTCAATCTCTGGCATCTTGCCTACCAGGGCCAGTGTGGCCACCACTCCGGCCCCGCACGCGCTGCCGAGCGAGGTAGCTGCCACGCGCTGAGCGCGGCGAGCAGACTGTTCTTGATTTGCCACCCTCTCAGATTCGATGTGACGCTTTTCGTCGCGCTGAGCAGCGAGCTGTTTGTGTGTTGCCTCGACCGCGGCGCTGGTGTTGGCGTGCCTTGAACCCACGGCGGTAAAGTCAGAGAGAACGCGACAACCGTCAATACTTTGACTTTGCGAGGCGAGAGGTTTTGGCACCACAAAGAGTTGTGCGTTCCAGGCTTCTCTCAGCGGAAGCTGCACGTGAAGCGCCAGAACATGCACGTCAATCGATTCGCGCAGAAGCCGCGTTAAGTGCCACGACAGGATGATGCCTGTTTGTAGCCCTCGTTTTAGGCAAGGTTGCGACAACTACGATTGGCAATCAATCGTTGGCGTCACGGATGATGGGCTCGAGGAACTTGGTATTTCGTTCCACGGCCAACACGATGGTGCGCTGCTCGACTCCATCCGCACTGCAGGCCACGGCAGGAATCACCTGGCGGCAATTGGGCAGTCGGAAACGCATGGTGAAGGTGCCATCTGGCCGCAACCGTACGGGCTCCGAGGCGAGCGTGACGCTGGCGTTGGTTTCGGTCTTGCCGTACACGATCAATTCGGCATCAACATCAAACGTGAACTCGTCGCCATGGCCGTTGTTGCCATTGAAGCGAGGCACCATCGGCGACCCCATCGGCCGCCGGAGTCGTTCTTCGAAGAGTTCTTGGAGTTCGGCACTCGCCCCTTCGGCAGAGTAGCCACCGCTCATGGCGTAGATTTTGTCCACATTCTCTGCCACGTCCGTCCAGTTCTGATCGATGGCATCGGTGGCACCCGCCCTGGGCGTTGTGACCACATTGCTGCGGGCGAGCGAGAAGAAGCGGTCTTCGTGCGAGAGATACCCGACTTCCAGGCGGTAGCTCTTGGGCGGATCCATGACCGGCACGTACCAGTTGTTGACGCCACCGTGGATAGCAATGTCTTCCACGATGCGTTCGGCGGAGCTTGTCGATCCACTGTCCAAGACTTCGTAGAGACGCAAAATTGGGTGGGCGTCATGCCACTCGCGCCCCAAGGCAGCCTCGGCTCGCTGAACGCCTGCTCTGCTCAATTCCCAATAGGCGTGCAACCAATAGGGATCTCGGACCATCACGGCCAGGCGGTCCCGTTGATGGGTTCCGTTATTGCCGTGCGAAAGGTCCTTGGAACGGCGCTGCTGATCCACTTCTTTCTTGAGTCGGTTGATCGCCCGAGTGCGTGCTGCCCTTTGCTGGGAGGTAGGCTGTGGGGCGGCTTTAGGGGCACTCTTCTTTTTGCCTGGTGCCTTGCCATTGGTTTGGGCAACACTGTTTTTACCGTTTTTACTCGCACCGTTCTTACTGGCCTTGCTGGCGATGGTTTTACTGGCCGCTTTGGTGCGAACTGGCGTGCCATTGGTCTTGGCAGAGCTGCGAGCGCCATCGGGACGCGAAGACCGCCGTGAGGCTGGTTTCACCGCTCCGCTCGGTTTGCTGGCGCTACTGGACTTTGAGCGGCGGGCCACTGATTTCTTGGCGGCACTTGCGCTGCGGCTGGACCGGCTGGGTTTGTTGGTCTTGAGCAAGGCCCTGACCAGTTGGTCCTTACGCATGCCATGCCAACCGGCAACACCCTGGCTTTTCGCCATTTGGCCGAGGTCTTTTGCCGTGTAGGACTTGAGCTTTTCTGCGGTCAACAAGGGACGTTCTCCATGTTTAAACTGCGAACCTGATGGTCAGGTGGCAGCTGTGATCAGAGCGTCTTCCTTGACTTCGAGCTCAAACCCTCGCGGCAGTCCATAGCCGTGGTAGGGGTGTTGGGATAGTGAGGTTCGTGCGTTCTCTCGCGATGCCGTACGTGGGATGGTCCAGCGGAGGTAGGCAAAAAGCCGATGGAGTCAAACCGGGGGGACGACGACCGAAGTCTCACCTGCAACACTGTTTATTGATTGTTGTAGATACGTGCTTTGAGTAGGCTTTCTACTGCTGATTCGCGCTCCGACGCCGGTGTTTCTGCAGTCAGATGAATGGGAGAGGGGTCTGGCCCAAATGCCATTTTGTGAACCAACCCCCAATCAATCGACCGTACCGAACCGACCGTTGGAACGCTCCTCATTCTACCCGAGCTGCCCGTAGAACGCAACGACTAATCACGATACGTTTCATCGCTGCCTATTCATCCAATTGTCATATCCTGCATAACTGCAACAGCTTGCGCATTCACTGCTATCACCGAAGGCTGTCTGGCCTCCCCCCACCAAAGGGAGCGAGTCTGGCGAACGGCAAGAAGCTTCGGCTACGATCCCGATCGGTGTCCAGGGAGGGTTTCCACAAGTCGTTTGATTGCAAATTGTTGCGGGTGTTTGCAGACTTTGTGAAAAAAAACACGAATCTGCACCTCCCTTGGTTGACAGTTTCGAGGGGCGTCCGCTAAATTGTCTGGCCTCAAGAGGTTACCCAACATCGCAACGGACTTGTGACCGTGCAGAAATTGGCACCTCTGCGTGCAAAGTCAGTTTGGATAACATGTTGCGGATTTTGACGGGTGGCAGTTAGTCACCAAAAGTTCCTTCCTCTCGCAGGAGCGATTGTTCCCCGCGTGCCTCCCCCCAACCAGACACCTCCCATGGCGGCTGCCATGCAGTGGGTGTCCAGAGTATTTGCCGTGACGATTGAGATCGTCGGATTAGGTCTCTTGGGGGATTGGCTCGATAAACGGTGGGGAACCAGTTTTCTGGCGTTGGTCGGTTTCGCACTAGGGCTTTCCCTAGGCATATTTCATTTAATCGTGATGTCAAAACAACCTTTGTCTCAGCAGAAATCCGAAGACAAGCCGGACGAACTGTGACTTCAGAAGCCCCCATGAAACCCTCCTCACCCTTCGCCTCATTGGGCCTGGCAGCAAGAGCAGGCCTGCTCATGCTCTGCATGGTCATTGCCCTGCCGATGGTGGCTGCTTGGAAATACAACAGCCACGGGGTTGATGGACTTTTGGCATCTGGCCTGGCCTGGGCGATCTGTGCCGGCGGGGCGTTGATTGCCTTGCTGGGAACCTGCATGTTTCGCGGACCCAGCGGTGCCATGGCTGGCATGGCCGTTGGCATGCTCTTTCGGATGGGCATTCCGCTGGTGATAGCCATCATGATCAGTCAGGCGGGAGGGCCACTGGCCGACGCTGGCTTCTTCTCATGCGTACTCTGCTTTTATCTTGTGGGCCTGGTGGCTGAGACGGTACTCGTTCTCCCTGTCGTTCAGGCACGTAACAACGCAAAGGCAATGTAGCTGATGGCTGACGCCGTTCGACATATTCAAGATGCCTACTACTTCGAAGTTCCCAAGCTCATATGGCAGCGGAACTACCAGTCGTTTGACGAAGTGCCAGGCTTCGTGCGTGAATTTCACGAGGCAGATATCGAGCATGGTCATTTAACGCTAGCTCAGGTCAATCATGAGCTTTCCGGCAAGGTGCTGATTCCACAGCCCTTCGGTACTCTGAAGAATCTATACGAACCGGCGAGTGGTTTTTGTATCTCCAAGTTCATGGTGATCGAGTTATTGGTGGCTCTGTTGCTGGTGCTGATCTTTACGCGGCTCGCCAAAAAGATTGCCACTGGCGACGCACCACGCGGCACTTTTCAAAATCTGTTTGAGTCCATGTTGCTCTATATGCGGGACGAAGTGGCAAGGCCGGCCATCGGCCATCATGATGCCGATCGTTTCGTACCGTTGCTTTGGACCATCTTTTTCTTCATTCTGGCCTGCAACCTCATGGGAATGCTTCCCTGGTTGGGTGCGCCGACTGGTGCCTGGGGTGTGACCTTGGCTTTGGCGGGCGTGACGTTTGCCACGGTACTGGGTGCGTGGGAATGTTGAAGTTCGGTCCGATTGGTTTTTGGTTCAATCAGGTTCCTTCCATGGACCTGCCTCTGTTGTTGTCCCCGTTGAAGCTTGTGATCTTTGTGATTGAAGTCTTCGGTATGTTGATCAAGCACACCATCTTGAGTGTGCGTTTGTTAGCAAATATGGTGGCGGGACATCTTGTCTTGCTTGGGATCTTGGGTTTGATCGTGGCGGCAGCAACCGCTTCGACCAGCACGTTTGCGACGGTTGCGGCCGTGAGTGTGATCGCATCCGCAATATTCAGTTGTCTTGAATTGTTTGTGGCGTTTTTGCAAGCCTACATCTTTACGTTCCTGTCCGCGTTGTTCATCGGTGCGGCGGTGCACCACCATTAGCATGGGGTGCCACGCACACGATCGGTCGCCGAATCGAAGGAGAAACTACCTGTGACTCAAGTTTTGAAAGTATTGGCAGTGGCAATCGTACTGGCCCTGTGGGTGAGCCCTGCGTTCGCCCAAGAAGACGCAGGCGCTAGTGGCGCCGGTGTTGCAAGTCAAAGCGGGATTTGGTTTTCGGGACCGTTTGCAGCTGGTCTTGTCACCATTGGTGCCGCTTATGGTATCGGCAAGCTCGCTTCGTCCGCTTTGGAGAGCATGGCTCGTCAGCCGGAAGTCGCCGGTAGCATCCAAACTGCCATGATTATTGCGGCCGCTCTGATCGAAGGTTTCACCTTCTTCGCCCTGTATATCTGCATGATTGCAGCCGACAAGGGACTGTAAACCCAGTTGCTGGCCGCAATGTGCGCGGCCGCCTGACGTCCTTGTGCGGTTCGGTATTGCCCTCATTTTAGGAGCTGGTCACCAATGACATGCTCGATCCAGTCGCTGCGATATGGTACGCCGCTGCTGATCGTTGGTTTGCTCTGCCTCTTCACCGAGGCAGCGGGAACTCTGCAGGCCCAACCCCCTGCGGAGATCGAATCCAACGAGGACGCGGCGGCGCTTCATGCAGCGCCAGGCACATCAGCGCCGGAGGCACCAGCTGATCCAGGGCATCTTGGGCACGACGTCCACGTTGCCACGCCGCACGAGGCTGCCAATCCGGCGGCCTTTCGCACGGACCTGGCCATCTACACCTTCCTCGTGTTCCTCCTGCTGTTTGCCGTCTTGTGGCGGTTTGCGTGGGGGCCCATCGTGGCGGGTTTGGCCAAACGTGAGCAAGGGATTGCGGACAACATTGCCGAGGCTCGGCGTTGCCGGGACGAGGCTAAGTTGATGCTCCAGCAATATGAGACGAAGCTGGCCGAAGCGCAGAACGAAGTGCGAGAGATCCTGGACGAAGCCCGGCGTGATGCCGAGCATACGCAGCAGGAGATCTTGGCTGCCGCCCGCGTTGAGGCTGATCGCGAACGCAACCGTTCGTTGGCTGAGATTGATACGGCCACCGCACAAGCGCTCAAGCAACTGGCTGAAAAGAGTACTAATCTGGCGGTGGAGTTGGCCGGCAAGATCGTTCAGGCACAACTCAACCGCGACGACCACAACCGATTGATCAGCGACGCCGTGACCAAGTTCGTAGATGCCGACCCGAGTCAAAACTAACCGGCACCTTTCGCGGCGAATCACCGCTGTCATTACCGAGAACCAACTGTGATTGATCCGAGCAATTCTTCCGGACTTCCCCGCCTTGATGAGTCAGCGCTGGACACTCAGTCCCAGCAGGTGGCTGCCATCTATGCCAAGGCCCTGTTGGCCGCGGCCGAAAAGGCGGGGCAGACCGTTGCCATCATGGAAGAATTCGCTTCGTTGATCACAGACGTTTTAGACAAGAACCCTCGGTTTGACGCCATCCTTTCCAGCGCCATGATTGATAGCGAAGAGAAAGTTGGCATCTTGCAGCGTACCGTGGGAGGGCAAGCGACCAAGATCTTCTTGCACTTCCTCAAGGTCATGGCTGAGCACGATCGCCTGGACGTGTTACGTTCGGTCTATCGAATTGCCCGAGAAATGTATGAAGAACAACAGGGACGGCGGACCGTGCTGGTTCGTACGGCGACGCCTCTGGAAGATGCCCAAGCACAATCCATTGCGGACAGACTGCGCGGAGTATTCGGAATCGAACCCTCCTTGGTTTGCGAGACCGTTCCGGAACTCATTGGCGGAGTGGTCCTGCGTATCGGGGACACCGTGTTCGATGGCTCAGTAGCCACGCAGCTGGACCGAGCTCGACTACAAATGCTGCATAGGAGCACCTATGAAATTCAAAGCGGACGAGATCGCTTCCGTGATTCAAACGGAGATTGAGAACTACGAGTCTCAAATCGACGTTCGGGAAGTTGGTCGTGTGTTGCAGGTCGGTGACGGCATTGCCCGAGTCTATGGACTTGCGGGGGTGATGGCCGGTGAAATGGTCGAATTCCCCAACGGCACCATTGGGTTGGCCTTCAACCTCGAAGAGAACGCCGTTGGTGTGATCATCCTCGGCGACTACCTAAACATTAACGAAGGTGAAGAAGTCCGCAGCACCGGCAAACTGCTCAGTGTGCCGGTGGGCGACGAACTCCTTGGTCGCGTGGTCGATCCGCTGGGCAACCCGCTCGACGGCAAAGGCCCGATCGTCACCAACAAACGCCGCGATGTTGAAATCATCGCCACCGGCGTAGCCGAGCGTCAGCCAGTTTGCGAGCCGCTACAAACAGGTATCAAAGCGGTCGACGCGATGACGCCCATCGGACGAGGTCAACGCGAACTGATCATTGGCGACCGCAAAAGACCGGCAAGACGGCGATCGCGATTGACGCGATCATCAACCAACGCGAATCCGGTGTGAAATGCTTTTACGTTGCGGTTGGTCAAAAAGAATCGACCATCGCCGGTGTTATCGAAAAACTTCGCGAATCGGGCGCGATGGACTACACGACCGTGATCGTCTCAGGTGCCAGCGACCCGGCTCCGATGCAGTACATCGCTCCCTACTCCGGTACCGCGATGGCCGAAGAGTACATGTTCAACGGCGGCCACGCGTTGGTCGTCTACGACGATCTCAGCAAGCAGGCGGTCGCGTATCGCGAGTTGTCACTGCTGATGCGTCGTCCACCTGGACGCGAGGCATTCCCCGGTGACGTGTTTTATTGTCACAGCCGTTTGCTAGAACGTTCGTCAAAGCTGTCGGACGAGCTGGGCGGTGGATCGATTACGTCGCTGCCGATCATCGAAACGCTCGAAGGCGAAGTTTCGGCCTACATTCCGACCAATGTGATTTCGATTACCGACGGGCAGATTTATTTGCAACCGGACCTGTTTTTCGCCGGCCAGCGTCCGGCAATGAACGCTGGTATTTCGGTGTCGCGAGTTGGTGGTGCTGCCCAGATCAAGGCGATGAAAAAGGTCGCCGGCGGATGGCGTCTGGACCTCGCCGCCTTCCGCGAGCTCGAAGCCTTCGCACAGCTCGGTACGGAGCTCGATCCCGCCACGCAGGCACGGCTCGATCGCGGTTACCGCATGGTCGAATTGCTCAAGCAAGGCCAGTACAAGCCACTGGACGTTATCGATCAAGTGCTGGTTATCTTCGCCGGTACGCGTGGACATCTTGGACAAAGTGCCGGTCGAACAGGTGCAAGACTGGGAAGAAAAGTTCCTCACGTTTATGGCCGATCAAAAATCGGAAGTCCGCAAGGAACTCGCTGACAAGCAAGACCTGTCCGATGAACTCGATCGAAAAGATTCAGGCGTGCATCAACGAATTCCAGGTACGCAGTACGAAGCGGGTGCTGTATCGCCAACGAAGCAGCTGGAGCACTGCTTAGGGTTTTTCACGCTCCGGCATGTTGCGGCAACGCGGCTACTTAATTTTAATTTGCACTACCAACCACACAACCACCCACGACGTCCATGGCCAATCCAAGAGAACTCGACAAACGTCGCAAGTCGATTCGCAACATTCGCAAAATCACGCGGACGATGGAGTTGATCGCGACGGCGCGTTCAAGAAAGGCAATGGACCGGGCGTCGGCGGCGACCGCCTACACCGATCGGATCACGCAGTTGGTTTCGGACCTGACCAAGACGGGGCTGGAAGTCAGTCATCCGTTGCTGGAACAACGCGAAGAGACCAACAACGCCACGTTGCTCGTGCTTACTGCGAATCGTGGATTGTGCGGTGGTTTCAATGGCAATCTGATTCGAGCTGGCCTAACGCGTTGGAGCGAATTGCAAGAAGAAGTGCCCAATTGCCGACTCGAAATCTGCTGGCAAGCGTGGCATCGGCGGCTTCAAGTTTCGCGGTCACGACGCACATGAGGAATTCACCCATTTCGAAGACAAGCCATCGTTCGACGAGGTGGACACCATCGCGAGTCGGTTCCTCGACGATTACATCACCGGACAGCTCGACCGGCTGGATGTGGTCTACATGCAATTCCACAGTCGTAGCTCGCCAAGAAGTCGCGGTCGAAACACTGCTGCCGCTCGGCTCGCTCACGGCGAAGGCCGCTTGCAGCAGACGAAGACTCCGCCGCCGAGTCACAGTACGAATTTGTTCCTTCGCCCGAGAGCATCCTCGAAGAAGTCGTGCCGACCAGCTTCAAAGTTAAGCTGTTCAAGTGCTTCCTCGATTCGGCAGTCAGCGAGCAAGTTTCGCGCATGGTCGCGATGAAGAGCGCCACCGAGAGCGCGGACGATCTGATTAAACGTTTGAGTATGCAATACAACCGTGCCCGCCAAGGTCGCATTACTGTCGAGCTGAATGGAACGTCTCATTGGTGGCGTCGAAGCACTCTCAAATAGCGAATTACCCTGCCTGACGCAACACACACATCAAAGTGAAATCCTAATAACCCAAGCCTCTCCAACGAAATCATGGCAACATGGCAACCGACACCCAGAGAAACATCGGACACATCACCCAGGTGATCGGCTCCACGTTCGACGTGGAATTTCCCGAGGATCAACTTCCCGCGATCTACAACGCTGTACGGATCGAAGCGGAGCAAAAAGGCGTCAAAATCAATCTCACCGGCGAAGTGCAACAGCAACTCGGCGGCGGACGCGTGCGATGTGTCGCCCTGGGGAGCACGGACGGGCTGATCGCGTGGTCAAGAAGTGCGTCGACACCGGCGAACCGGTTTCGGTGCCCGTCGGCGAAGCAACGCTTGGTCGCGTATTTAACGTGCTCGGCGACGCGGTCGACGGACGTGGCCCGGTCAAAGCCGATGACGATTTGGCCCATCCACCGCGACCGCTCCCAAGATCTTCGACGAGCTTTCCACCAAAACCGAACTGTTTCGAAACAGGTATCAAGGTCATCGACCTGCTCACGCCGTTTGTTCGTGGTGGTAAGGCCGGGACTGTTCGGTGGTGCCGGACTGGGCAAGACGGTTATTCTCACCGAATTGATCGCTCGTATCGCATCGGCTCACGGTGGTTACTCCGTGTTCGCCGGTGTTGGGGAAAGAACTCGTGAAGGAACCGACCTCTGGCTCGAAATGCAAGAGGCCAAGATCGGCGACACCGGCCGCCACGTCATCGACCAGACGTGCATGGTATTCGGTCAGATGAACGAGCCGCCGGGCGCGCGCCTCCGGGTCGGGCTGTCGGCCCTGACCATGGCCGAGTACTTCCGCGACAAGACAGGTACCGACACGCTCCTGTTCGTCGACAACATTTTCCGTTTCTCCCAAGCGGGTAGCGAAGTCTCTGCGTTGCTCGGTCGGATGCCTTCTGCTGTGGGTTACCAGCCAACGCTCGCTAGCGAAATGGGGGCGTTGCAAGAACGAATCGCCTCGACGGCCAACGGTGCTATTACTTCGGTGCAAGCCGTTTACGTGCCTGCGGACGACCCGACCGACCCGGCTCCGGCCACCGCGTTCGGTCAGCTCGACGCGTTCTTGTATCTCGAACGTTCGATTTCGGAGAAGGGTATTTATCCGGCGGTCGACCCGTTGGCATCGTCCAGTCGAATCCTCGATCCGCAGTACGTCGGTGACCGTCACTTCAACTGTGCCCGTCGCGTGCAAACGACTTTGCAGCGTTATCGCGAGTTGCAGGACATTATCGCAATTCTCGGTGTCGACGCAGTCTTAATTAACGCTGCGGCAAGAACTCGAACCCATCACTGCGGACCCAGGCGGGTTCCTCATCCGCTGTCAGCAACAGTTGGCACTCGGCCGCACGTCCTTGATGCGCTGAGACATCGACGTCCACAAAACTCGCAGTGTCGTCGTTGACCCCGTCGTTGCTGCCCTCTTCCTCGCCAGGTGCCGGACGTGTAGGCAATTTGCCGGTCAACACGTCCTCGCCGTTCAGGCTTAGCCGAATTCGCACATCCCCCGGTTCCTGCACGGCACTCCGGGATAGGTGAATCCGCAGATGTTGGCAATCGTCAGGGATCTGAAAGGTACGGGATAGCTGGATCCGCTGCTCGCCGCATTTCAATTCGACGTGGAACGCTCCTGCCGCATCGGCATCCGTTTCCCAGTGACTGCGAGCTTCGAACAATGCAGACGGCTCGCTCGTTGGTTTCCAGCCGATCCAACCCGGGGCCATTTCGAACAACTTCGGACGAACCTCTGCGATGAGCGCCTGTCGGTCAAGTTCAAGTCGAGGTTCGCACCAATTCACAAAATCACGAATCTCAAACGGATCCGCACCTGCGGGCCGTTCGGCGTGGGCAGATTCGGCGACGAGAACCAACTGCTTGGCACCGCGGAGTTGAATTGCCCCGGTGGCTTCTGCCTGTCGCCCCCCTAACAGAAGTTGGCTGCGGAACAACGGTGTTGACTCGGTACTGTCGGCGTAGACTTCCGCCTGAGCGCATCCACCGTCACCCGCTGCTTCGTCAATGCCGACCGCTGCGTGAAAGACTTGGGCCGTGGGAGGTAGGCGAAAACGGAGCGCGCTGTAGGTCGGTACACCAATCCCCCAACCAAACGTTTCGTTCGCGCACTTGAGCGGGGTGCCCAACACGCTGGTGCCTGGCTGAGGATGCAATCGATGCGGCATCACACTCCGCTGCACGATCGACTCGGGAACCATCCCGGTCAGCGCAATTTCCTGAGGCCAATGGAAGCGGGCTTCCGCCACTTGATTGGAAGTCACCTTGAGCGGATCGAGGGACCAGGCGGGTGCCGTGAGCCAGTACCAGTCGGTTGGTTTGCCGGGGATCTCGACTGCTTCGAGCCGCTGCCGAGAGAGCGTGCACTCCAGCCCGTCGAAGGTGGTTACCCGAAACAGCAGCGAGTAACAGTCAGGGCTCAACAGGGCCAATTGTTCGTAGTACGCTTGCCACGGGTCGATGGCCTCAAAATGCAACTCGGCCACGTCATCCAGCTTGACGTCAATCCGGCGTTCGTCGGCCAAGAGCGAAACGGAGGTGGCGCGAATCCGGGCCGCGCGAAACGGGAGTTTGCTGCCGTCGCGATAGAACAACGTGTTGGGTTGATGTCCCGCCGAGGTCACCTGCTGCCACACCACCCGGCGTAGCCACTGCGTCCGAATCCGCAGCGGTCCGCTCCCTTCGAGCGCGTAGGCATGGTCCGGAGTCTCGATCAACAGATGCGGAACCGAGTCCCACTTCGAGTCGAAGCGGTTGTCGCTGGAACTTTCGTTGGGTGTCAGTCGTGCAAACGGCAGGCGATCTCCACCCACCATTTCCACATACTGTGCCGGCTCGGTACGCTCTCGAGCCTGTTGGCTCGTTAATGTCTTGATAGGTTGCGAGGGATCGAACAACAGCCGGTCTGCCAGTCGCGGGTGACCGCCGGCGTGCCACTCGGTGATATGCCCTGAAAGTTGCACACCATCGGAAAACTGGCCGGTAAACAGAGGTTGGCGAGCCAGGGCCGTACCAAAGGCCAACTCCATCCATAACCAAGCGACCAGCGCAGCCCTACAGAGGACCGTCTGAGTGTGTTTTCGATGGGAATGATTGAGGAAGGCAGGCATCCATCAATTGTACCCAGTTCGCTGGTTTTTCGTGAATACTTCGCGCGGGACGTTTTGAAGAAATCGCAATGTGTCTCGTAAACGATTCACGGCAAACACCTTAGAGAAAAAGCCGTGATGCCCTGGCTACCGGGCGGGGCGTGCGGAGGGGAGGTATCACGACTCACCGCGGCGGCGCTAGCCGGGCGCAACGTCTCGTTGTTGATGCGGCCCTTGCAAACCAAGGTCGATATCGCCGAAGTAGTACTTCCGTGCTTCCTCGTTCTGAGTCACTTCCTGGGGAGTGCCGGAGCAGAGCACCTTGCCGTTGCGAATCACATAACTGCGGTCCGTGATCTGCAGCGTTTCGCGCACCTGGTGGTCCGTGATCAGAATGGCAATCCCGGACTCGCGCAATCGCCGAATGATGTCTTGAATGCTGGCGATGGTAACCGGGTCAATCCCCGTGAAGGGTTCGTCCAGTAGAATAATTTTTGGATTGGAAACCAGGCAGCGGGCAATTTCCAGCCGTCGCCGTTCGCCCCCGGATAGAGACATCGCCTTGCTCTTGCGCAAGCGGGAAATGTCGAATTGCTCGAGCAGTTCGTTGCAGCGGCGGTTGCGTTCGCTGCGATCGTAACCAAGCATCTGCAGCATGCCGGTCAAGTTCTGCTCGACCGTCAGCTTGCGAAACACGCTGGACTCTTGGGCAAGGTAGCCCATTCCGCCATCTCGGGCACGGCGGAACATGGGCCAGTTGGTGACATCCAGCCCATTGAGGGTCACCTTGCCGGCATCAGGACAGACCATGCCGCAGGTCATTCGAAAGCTGGTGGTCTTGCCTGCTCCGTTGGGTCCCAGCAAGCCGACAATCACACCCCGCTCGACGAAGTAGTCCACTCCGTCCACAACGCGGCGTTGGCCGTACTTCTTCACAAGCCCTTGGACTTCGAGAATGATATCTGACATGCAGGTCCTCCTTGACCGCAGGTGACAAATGGCGACGTACAGAATTCAACTCGCTGAACGCATGGGGGCTACGAAGTATTGAATCAGCGAATGTGGACGCGGCTATTATTTTCATTGGACACTGCCACCGCCGCCCAGATGATGCAAATGGGCCAGGTGATGAGGATGCCGACGCCGAGCGTCACGATGGCAAAGAGAATGGATACGGTCATCATGATGACGGCACCAGGTACCGTGGCGTAAAGCATCCCCAAAGGACCGAACATGAAGGCAAGCAAGATTGCAACGCCAACACTTTTTTGGGGGCCAACGACCACAACCCTTGACGGACCACTGGAACTGCTTGAGTTGCTCGGATGCGGCGGCCCCGCCACCGCCAGCGTTCATAAACACCATTGGGGGTTGGGCTGTTCGCTGAGATTCTTGCGCGGCACGCAGCGTTACGTCGAGAGTCTCTTGGCAATGTTTGCACTTCTGGCGACAGCCATGACCGTTTCGCCGCAGAATGGGCACCCTTTTGTATTTGGGGGAGGTGCTTTCTGTGCCACTGGAGGTGGGGAGGAGGCACCGTCGAAAACAGCGTCTGAATAGGCGAATTCCTCAGCAGGGATTTGAATCCGAGCCCCGCACTGCTGACATTTCGTTGCCTTGCCTGCGTACTTCGCGTCGACGTTGTATGCCTTTTGGCAATCTTGGCACTTAAAGCGAATCTTCACGACTGCCTCCCAGTAATCGATCCTGCCTGTGGTGAGCATGCTACATATCATGGATGAGTGAATCCGGTGCTTACCATGGTTTCCGGAATCTCGAATCCACGATCGTGCCACTTCAATTCCCACCATTAAATCGTACTCCCCCAGCATGCAACCAAATACGCCGCGATTGTTTTCCGGCCGGAAAATCTACGTCGGTGTTGCCTGTTTCTGGGTAGCCGCTTGCCATGTCTCACCTGCTCCATTACTCGTACTTCGCCGAATGCAGGTCCTCCTTGACCGCAGGTGACAAAATGGCGATTGCTAACGTACGAAGCCCATCCGCTTGATATTGGGAGTAAAGGGAACGGGATAGTCCAAGGAATGCGGCCAGTAGATGAAGATGGCTTTGCCGATCAACATCTCACGCGCGACGAAATATTCACCGTTTCCGTACCGATCCCAAAGTCTTCCATCTTGGCTTTGAGCGCTGTTGTCTCCCAGCACGAAGAACTGGTCCTGTTCCAAGTCAAAGTGCGTGGCTTGTAGATGATCGAACGAATCCCAATATTGAGGGGACGAATAGAACTCAGCCGAGACATTCCTGTGTTCGATGGGGAAGAGGCGAGAAGCAGGGTCAAACCCTGGGGCAAAGTCGATCAGCGCGTCACCATAAATGCGCGAAACGCCGCTTTCTCGGGATCCCGTTGAATAATAGATATCTCGATAGATCTTGAGATCTCGTACGGTCGCGTCGGTGCCGCGCGTGGCGATGCCGACCGGCTTGAGATCTTCGCGATAGGGACGATGGTTGCCCAGCCTGGGGTAGGTCGTGTCTTTGTCGAAGGTGACGACTGATCCATCGACCCAGAGATAGAGCTGGTCGTCAACATTGGCAAACCGCAGCGTGTAGGTACCTGGCCCTGCGATCACGTTCTTGGCGCTTGCGGTATAGGAGTCCAGCCCTTGAATGCTGAGTTTGGCCTCACCCGTGGCAATGTCCAAAGTGCATCTAAATCTGGCGGTCTGGCCGGTTTCGGCCACTTTGCCTTCGACCAGTTCGAGGATCAATTGCCCCTGGTCTGAGCGAATTTCTGCTTCGCATTCGAGCGTCAGATCACCTGCCCAATGCCAGCCTAACTCTTGTCTATCGGGGTAAGGAAAAATACCACCACGAGTGTAAACTTGACCTCTAGACCTGCCCGAGTTGTATGCGGTGAAATCGGTCACCAACTGCGGTTCGATCAGGCGATCTTTGGGGAGTGGGCCAGTCTCCAGCGCTTGCCAATCGGCAGGAGTCGGCACGAAGTGTTGATAATGCAGCCAGTGTTCTTGATCTCCGGTCCCGTCTGCTGAAAAGGTCTTGGTCTCATCGGTCGAAGTCCAACCTCCGTTGGTTGTCGAATCCGGTTGCCAGCGGGCGGGCCAGCCCTCTTTCAACAAGCTACCGACAACATAATCATTGTCATACACGATTTGTCGCATGGCCAAGACTTTGTCGGGTGTCTTGTGTGCAATCTGATAGGAATTCTCCTCCGCCTTGCGCGTGTAGACGTCTCCGCCGAAGATCTGCACTTTCTCGCCGGGCAGTCCCACCAGGCGTTTGATGTAATTCGTTTTTGCATCTTTGGGATAGCGGAAAACAATCACATCCCAACGGCGAGGTTCGCTCCAATCGTAGGCGGCCTTGCTGACAAGGATGCGATCACCTTTATAGGAGTCGTAACTCTTATCTTGCGGGTTGTCTTCAGGATCTGCCGAGATCAACATACTGAAACGGCAGTTGGGACAGGTGCTGGCCGCTACCCATTCTCCCGGGGACTTCATTGCATTGGTATCGGAATTGACTTCCTGACTCGCACTCACGCGATAGGGATATCCGCACTCCACACACTCCAGGTCCTTGTGGCGACCCATCAGCGTGGTGGCCATGGACCCGGTGGGAATCACGAATGCCTCGGCCTCGAAGGTGCGGAACAGAAACGCCAGCACCAAGGCAATGACGACCGACTCCACGATCTCCCGCGAACCATCTTGCAGCGAAGTCTTCGCCGCAGCAGGAGCCTTCTTAGTTTTCGGATCGGTCGATTTCTTCGACGACGCCATGGTCTACCAGCTTTCTCGCAACGCCCTGTTCGGGAGGAAGTCTTCGCTTGAAGTCAGGTCAGCAGCAGCGCGAATTCGAAACGCGCAGCCTCGCAGTTGTCAACGAATATAGCCGATCTCGCCACCTGCCGGAACTTGAATCCCCCGGCCCTGATCGCCAGGCTGAGTCCAGACCAGGATCGGCTTTCCGCGGAAGAACCGTCGGGGAACACGCCCCTGTTGGGGCCAACGACGACTGTCCGCACTCACTTCCAAGTTATCGCCCAACACGTAGTACTCTTCGGGTCCTAAGGTCACTTCTTGCCGATACGCACGGCGGTCGGCCGTGGTTCCCTGCGGCGAGGGAGAAATGTCAGCAGCCAGCAACAAATCGCTGATTGCGAGGTCTCCCCCCTCGGCCCCCCAAGCGAATGGCTGCGAACTGGTGGGATCCAACCGCAGCGGCAATGGGCCAGAGCTTCCGAAATCTAGCAGGACCCCGTCTGCCCAAACCCTCCAGTTGCCTGACCGCACGGCACTCTCCAGCCTGAAGGACCGATCGAGGTTCGCCAGTTCCCCAGATGCCAGCAGTTTTGCACCTTCCAGGGCCTGCCACTTCCCGGTACTCAGATTGAGACGCCAATCGTAGAAGCCCCCAGTGGTTCGCCAACGGAGGACGAGCCAACCGGCTGCCTGATGTTCGATGGTGGCCGAGAGATATTGCTCGGCCATGCGATCTTGAGGTGCCAAGAGTTCCGGAAGATTTTGGTTGTAGCCATGAATCGGAACCGGGAAGTCTCGCTTGAACTCTAAGGGAGTGCCAGGTTTACGACGCCAGTGCTGGTACCAGGCCCAGCGGGTTTGTCGGCTCGCGGCCGTCTGCCTGAGGGGGGGATCATCCGCCGGAGCGAACTGCAGCGACTTGCCATCGGGAGACTGCCAAGGGGCTTCGATTTCCCACCGATGGGGCAAAGCCGAGGGCTGTGGTGTGGTGGTCCTGCTGGATGTCCAGCAGGGAATGGCTGTGCTGCGGAGGACTGTCAATGGCTTTTCCACCGGCTTGCCGTTGATGGAAACACCTTGGCGATTGATACTTACAACTTCTCCCGGCAGTCCAACGATACGCTTGACGGCCAGGCGCTGGGGATGCTCGGGGTTTTGCAGCACGATCAGATCCCAACGTTTAGGGGCTGCCCAGAGCCAGGCGGTCTTGTCGACCAGGACCCGGTCACCTGCCAGCACCGGTTCGCCAAATAGCGGGGTCCGCCACTCGCCGCAATTCGGACAGACGGCACCCATCCGGTCAGACGCCGCATCGCAGGCAAAGCCAAGTCCACAACTTTGACAGCTGATCCAGAAGTGGGTGCCGAGCAACACCGGAGCCATGGAGGGGCCAGAGATCGGTCGAATGTCCATGACGAAGGCACCGATCAGAATCCAGGCAATTGCGGCCCAGGCAGCCACTTCAACCCTTGCCCTAATCCCCCTCCGCCGCAGAGGGAGTCGTTCGTCAGGCGTGGATTGTGAGTCAAGCATCCGGAAAATCTTGGACGGGATGAAGTGGGTCCCAGCGGACGGGATTCTCCACTCATTCTAGCGAGGCGGGGGGCCAGGAACCAATTTCCGATGTAGAAAGAGATTCTCACGTCTTCAGCGGTCGCCTCGCCGATCGGCACTGACGTGGTCGAAGGTATGGCACCCGCTCTGGAAACTTGACTCAAATTGAACGACTTGTCCCTATAAGACAGTCAATTGCAGAACGCGTGAATGAAGTGGGAAGCCACCGATCAAGGCGATCGTGAGGTTGAACTAGGGGTACTATGAGCGTCGAAACCAAGAGGCCGCAGCCCTAGTTTGTGCCGTGACAGCAAAGATGGCGGGATACCCGTTGGGGCGGATTCCGCAAACGCGCAATCATGATCCCGGTTGAACGAACCGACAACCTCGCATGGCGGATTGGACTCGACCTTACACAGATGTCAAGATTCTTGCTCGGGTCGAATGTCGCCCGCTACGGCTTGCTGCAGGATCGAACGAACGGCTTCGCCCATCTGATTCACTTCAGCGGCGGTCAGCGTTGGATGAACTGGCAAACAGAGGCTCGTTTCGTCCAAGGCTTGGGCAACTGGCAGCGGCTCGGTGGGAGCCAGGCCGTTGGCAAACGCCTTCTCGCGGTAAATCTCACCGCAACTTCCCACCTGGCAGGGAATGCCTGCGGCCGCGGCGACTTCCATGATGCGATCGCGCGACCAACCTTGGGCCAAACGATCCGTGCGAACGAAGAAGTAGAATCTGTAGTAGGCATGCCCAAAGTCGTTAGATACCTGCGGAATGCGAATCGCTGGTGAATCGCCGAGAAGTGTTCGGAGCCTTTGAGCGTGTGCTTGGCGAATAGCGATCCACTCCGGCAACTTGCGAAGTTGAATTCGCCCGATCGCCGCCTGCATGTCGGTCATTCGCCAATTGGTGCCGAACGATTCGTGCAACCAACGAAATCCAGGTGGATGCTTCTTGCCGTAGACCGTATCAAAGCTCTTGCCATGGTCCTTGTAGCTCCAGGCACGCGACCAGAGCGTGTCATCATCGAGGACGAGCATACCACCTTCCCCTCCCGTCGAGATGATCTTGTCCTGACAGAAGGAGAAAGCTGCCATGTGCCCTAGCGACCCGACAGGGCGACCTTTGTAGAAAGCGCCATGTGTTTGTGCGCAGTCCTCAATGACCGTGATGTCATGGCGGTTCGCCAGGTCCATGATTGGGTCCATGTCGCAGGACAGACCGCCCAAGTGAACCGCGATGATGGCTTTCGTTCTAGGGCTGATGACACGTTCGATGGAATCTGCGGTGATGTTCTGACTGTCGACGTCAACATCCGCAAAGATGGGTCGGGCACCTTGGACGGCTGCACAACTGGCCGAAGCGATGAAGGTGCGTGGCGTCACCACGACCTCGTCTCCTGGCGAAATCCCGATTGCCAGCAAGGCCAACTCCAAGGCCAACGTTCCATTGGCAAGCGCCACGGCATGTCGCCTGCCCACCGCCACGGCATACTCGGTTTCAAACTCGCGACATTCGGTGCCAGTCCAGTAGTTCACCTTGCCTGATCGGAGCGTGTGCTCAACGGCAGCAATTTCGTCGTCCGCGTAGTGGGGCCAAGGCGACCAACTCGGCGGAGAGCTTACTTGGGAATGCGGCGCGGCGTTGAACGAGAAGTGAGGCGCTCCGCCAGTTGCCGACGGTGTGCGTGAAGTGACAGAGTCCACGTTTTGCTGAAACATTATGCGTTCCTTGCGTTCAAATTCCCGCGGTACTTCAAGAGTCCACGGATCGAGTCGGCGAGGCTCTACTGGGTTTTACCGTGAATATTCGCTGCTGTGTGTGTGCATTCCTTTAGGCATCATGCCGCCTGGGTATCGAGCACGAATCTCCATCGCAAGGTTCTCATCGCCCGCAATCACCGCGACCGGCGATTGGGTATCCTCTGCTCTTAGCTTCGCCAAGAACTCCACGATCTGGCTCTGTCCCAAAACCCGGTTTCCAGCCAACAACTCTCGGGGAAACGCAAGCTAGCACGACGTGTCTTGGCAATTTAGGACTGTGCCTAACTAACGCGGTAGGACTTCGAACCAATTCGAGTTTCCGCTTTTTTGAATCTTAACCCGAAGCGTCAGCGAGGAAGCAGGACAGGCGTTGTCGCCACGGTTGTCATCACGACGGAGCGTGATGACGACTTTTCCGCTCTTCGCTGGAAAACTTGCCTCAACGAACCGGTCAACTCAAAGCCAGGGAAAGTAGTTTTTGCGACCCGCGCGGTCAAGAGCAGAAAGCGGTCGGATCCGGGCGCAGGAACGGGCTCGTGCGGTTGGTGGAATTGGAGCGAGGCCGGCATTTGAGTCAAGTTTTAGCGACCAACGAGAAAGTAGCCATCACGTTCCGCCGTGAAGACAACCGTGACAACATCGCCTGTCAGGCGTCTTCGCTGACGCTTCGGGTTGGGATGGAAGGAGTCAAAGCTCAGATGGGTGCGAGGTCCCACCTCGTTTCTCACCGGACTTGTTTTGTTTGCGCGAGAAATGCCATCCTGGCTGGAAGGCCATGATGTCGCAATCGCAAGATGATATGCTACTTTCTTTCCTGAATGTAGGCCGAGTTCTTAAGGAGGTTGCCATGCCGGTTCAAATTCAATGCACCTCGGTGGTGATCCGTAACGACGCGCTGGATCGAGTGCTGGACGGTGGCTCGGAGAACTTTGGGGAAATTGCGCCCAACGACATGAGCTACTCCGATGATCGACTTTCCCAGGCAAGCTTTATGTCGCCGTTGGATGCCGAAGAGTTTGCCAAGAGCCTTGAACTACGTGGTTTACAGCGAAACGGTGAGTCGCCAGACTTTGTGATCGTTCAGGCTCATGACCAGTCGATCGAACCGCCGTGCGACTGGCTAATTTTGTTCGAGTACGAGCAGCGGTTGATCGCGACGATCCGTGGTTCCGACTCTCGAACCGTCATCGCGCCGGCGATTGATGCCGACTACGATCCAGACGCAATCAAGCACTACAGCGCTGACGAACTCGCTGAGAAGTTCGAGTTCGTGGAACGAAACGGAAGCATCGACACGTACCGCGAGAAAGCAACCGGCACGCTGGTTTACCACACCCGCGAAACGGAAAGTCCGGACGAGGTTTTTGCTCGGGCGTTTGAGATCGTTTGGAACCTTCGTCGAACCTGGAATGCAGACAAGGGGGGCAAGGAAGCAGCTGAAATTCAGGCAGCGATCGAGAATCTCCAATCGCTGGCGGCAAAGAATCCTGACACGGCGAATGTCGCTCTTGCATTGGGCATGGCTTGGTTTGCCATTGGCAAAGATGACAGGGCACAGCGACAGTTGACGCGAGCCGTCGAATTAGAGCCAGACAACACGACCATGTTGAGGGAACTGGCTAGCGTTTGCTTAGCCAACAAGGACTTTTCCAACGCACTTGAAGCCGCCACCACAGCGGTAGCGGTCAAGCCGGACGACATCGAGTTGCTCGGTAACCTGGCCGTTAGTCAACTTCTCAGTGGTGATGTTGTTCAAGCGAAGACGACCATCCAGCATGCAATGCATCTGCAGCCTGACGACACGGTGAACCGAAATGTCCAAGCGATCATTGACGCTGTCGATTCAGGAAAACGTGGTCTCCCAGAGTCGCTCGA
>CALOEH010000042.1:0-34684 GCA_942492195.1 uncultured Planctomycetia bacterium
TTCGCCGCGAATTGGCAAGGTGAAACGCATCCCTGCGGCTGTGCCGGACAATCACCTGTTGTTGGCTTGGACGCTTGGTCCGATTGGCGGCTCGGCAGGTGCGGTGCGTGACGAAATGGTCCCAAAAATTCCTGATGCTGGGATCTATCTGGTCAAGAACGGCGATGTCACCCAGGCCCCCGGTGAGATGCTGATGATCAAGAACGATCCCAACTACAACGAAAGCTGGCCCCGTCCGGTGGTCACTTACCAGCGCATGTTTGGCGTTGCCGAACCCAAGCGGCTCGACCACAAGAATGACGGTAGCCACTCCTCCGAATTGCCAGAAGGGACGCCGTTTGGCCTGGTCGGAACCTCGAGTATGTACAAACGCGAAAGTGCTCCGCTGGGCACCGTGCCTGAAGGAAGTGTGACTTCCATTTATGCCGGCACCGGCCGAAACGATGAATCCGAATTCTCCGGCAATCCTTGGAACTGGCGAGGGCAAGGCTCCGATGCCGGCAAGTACGACAACAGCCAGATCCATGCCATTCGCATCATTTCCATGGTTCCCAACGCGCACAGCACGGCCAAAGGAGTTCAGTCCGGAGGGTACCCTCCCTATTCAAATCATGTGATGGAACGCCTGCGAATCTTGGGCGAAATCCCCGTGCGGAAGTTCGCCAATGGCAAGCAGCCTGTCGATCCTGATGGCAATCCCGATACGAGTTTTCTGGCCAAGATCCCCGCCGATGTGGCGTTCACCTTCCAGACGCTCGACAAAGAAGGCATGGTGCTCAACATGGCGCAAACCTGGCACCAACTCCGTCCTGGCGAGGTCCGCCACGATTGCGGTGGCTGCCATGCACACAGCCAGAAACCGACGGACTTCGCAGACACCTTGGCAGCCCGTAGTGATTACAGCGTGTTCGACCTGACGGAGAGCACTCCGATGATCGTCTCCAAGAGTGCCGACCAGTCGCAGACACAATGGGACACGGACAACCAGGCAGGGCTCCGTTTCTCTAAAACCACGCAAGACGTGGAGTACCACCGCGACATTCAGCCGATTCTCCAACGCAGCTGCGTGGCCTGTCACACCAAGGACCTGGACAATCCGCCCGGCGGTCTGGTGCTGGACGATGATGATCAGCAGATCAAGAATTTCCCTGGCACGTACTACCGACTGGCTGCGGATGAGCGGTACGAATACAACCCGCGCCGATTGGAACTGCGCAGCAAAGGGCCGAATGTTGCCCGCGGTTTGCACGAGCGCGACGCGGCATCGCACTACATTTGGAAGATGCAAGCACGCCGCAGTTTGCTGGTGTGGAAACTTTACGGACGGCGGCTGGATGGTTGGAGCAACGATCATATCGCCAGCGAAGAGATCCCGGCGGATGACCCGCGTCGCAAAGACCTGCACAACCCCAGCCATACGGAGGTAACCGACAAGACCCGAATGTTCATTGGCGACGTCGATTACACCGAGCGGGTGATGCCGCCGCCGGCAGCCATCGCCGGCACGGCGCAACGCGCCGACGGCAAGCCGGTTAAAGTAGCGCTTTCGGACGAAGACCGCCACATGATCGTACGGTGGATTGACCTTGGCTGCCCGATCGACCTGGACCCCGGTTTCGAAGGTTCCGGCGGTCTGCGAGACGATCAACGCCCAACACTCACCCTTACCTATCCCAGTCGCGCGTCAGGCGGCAAGCTCTCGCGAATCTTGATCGGCATGTTTGATACCCGCTCAGGCTTGGACATGAGCAGTTTTCGCGTCGAGGCCGACTTCCCCGTCGATGGCACCCCCGCAGGCGAAAACCTGGCCGACAAATTCCAGCCGCTCGTCGGCAGTCGCTGGGAGTACCAACTCGCCAAACCGATCACCAACCTCAAGCGCGGCACACTGACCGTCAGCATCCGTGACAGCGAAGGGAACCAGTCACAGGTAGTTCGAACAGTTCGATAGCGGCAGGCTGGCCCCTGTCAACTCGGTTCAGGTACCTGCTGATCGGGTCGGCATGGGTGTCATGCCCTCGCTTGCGTGGGCATGCCGAACTAGTTGCGATCACCCTCTTGCGCCCCCTTCCGGCGCAATCGTAGGTCGAGAAAGGAGCATGTATGCTCATTGACGACTCCAAAGCGTTTGGCACCAGTGGATGGCGGGTTGCATCTGTATCAACACCGGCACTTACCTTGCACGCAGTCTTCAATCAATCGCATGAGCCACTTGCGTTTGGTGTCAGCGGTGAGTTTGACGCCCCGGTGGTTTCCACACTGATTGCGGCCATTGAGTCGTCCGACGTGCCGGAACAATCCGGGAGTGCGGCACGACTGGCGAGCATGGTTCGTGGATTCGACCATGTTGCCGTTGTACGTGGCGAAGATCGTCACTTCCTGCGCGGATGGGCTGATTCTGAGGCGGATGTCATCCACTTGATTCCCGTGTTCGAATGCGAACTCACAGCTGATGGTAGACTGCCAACATTTGAGCGTTTCAAACGGAACGTAAATGTTTTCGACCTTCGTCGTGATCCTGAACCTTATTTTCAATTTCAAATGCGAGGAGGTCGATCTCAGTTGCGTGCCAACCGCTGGGAGTATGCCAGCTACTGCCAACTTAAGCAGTTCGCAGAGATTCTAGGCAAGGAGAAAGAATCCATGCTCGTTGTGCAAAACCGCCACAGAATCGAACTGAGCCTTCCGCACGAGTCCGGATGGAATGATGCGCAGCAAATGATTCACACGCACCTGACTGCCGGTTAAGAAACGCTTGCATGGAGATTCCGATTTTTCGGATGCGCATCGACATGGCACCGCCGATCACCGCACGCTGTTACCAGAAGCCAACCGGGTAAAACGATGAGTGACTCTCCAAATCCCGATAACCGTTGGCGTCGCCGGTTCTTTTTCGGGATCGCGCTGATGATGGCAATGAATTGCCTTCGGCTTTGGGCAACTTGGAAAGCTTACGGCACGGATGGTTACGAACGCGTTGGATTCCCATTTTTCTTTTTGGAGCGCGGCGGCCAATCGTACCACGTAGATTTTTACCTTGAGTGGCTTCTTGTGGATGCCGTGGTTGCTGTTATCGTCGCTAAACTGTTCGCCGATCTCACGCGCGGCGGCAGCATCGCCGGCATCCATCGGCTACGCACATGGGGCACGCCATGGGCCAACGGGTCCGACAAATAGGTTGTCGTAGACACGCGTTGCGAGTGAAGTCGTTCAATTTGAGCCAAGTTTCCAACAGGAAAGTAGTCACTCGCGAAATGTAGCGGGTTCTTGCCGGCGAACAAAGCCATGGGTGCCATACCCTCGCTTGCGTGGGCATGCTGGAGTGCAAGTGGACAATCTGTCACCAGCAAACCTGACGCTTCCCTGATTCACAAATCGCCGGAAAGCGAGAGTGCCTGGGTCAAATGGACGGGGCATGGCCGGCGAGTTCGCGCTCGACGCGCTGGAGGTCGGCGTCTACCATCATCTGGATCAACTGCTCGAACGTGACTTCTGGTTCCCAGCCAAGCTTCTGCTGCGCTTTGCTGTAGTCTCCCCGGAGTTTGTTCACTTCGGCCGGACGGTACAGGGCGGGATCAATCCGCACGTACTGTTCGGGATCGAGCTGTACATGAGCAAATGCGAACTGGACCAGCTCGCGCACGGTGTGCTGCTGATTGGTGGCAATCACGTAGTCGTCTGGTTCGTCTTGTTGGAGCATCATCCACATGGCCCGAACGTAATCTCCTGAGAATCCCCAATCTCGCCGGGCGTCCATGTTGCCCAGCAAGAGCTCGTCTTGCAGGCCGAGTTTGATTCGGGCGGCGGCATCCGTCACTTTGCGGGTGACAAACTCCTTGCCACGCAGCGGAGACTCGTGATTGAAGAGGATTCCGCTGCAAGCGAACAGGTCGTAGCTTTCGCGGTAGTTGACCGTGATGAAATGGCCGTACACTTTGGCCACGCCATAAGGGCTGCGCGGCCAGAACGGGGTACGCTCGGTTTGTGGTTCTTCCTGCACTTCGCCAAACATTTCGCTGCTGCTGGCCTGGTACAGGCGGATCTTACGATCTACCAACCGAATAGCCTCCAGCACGCGCGTCACGCCCAAGGCATTGAATTCGCCGGTCAACAGAGGCTGGTCCCAACTGGTAGGCACAAAGCTCTGCGCCGCGAGGTTGTAAACCTCATCAGGGTGGATCTTGTCCAGCAGGTGGATGATCGAAAGCTGATCCAGCAGGTCCGCTTGATGTAACTGGATGCGGTCACGAATGTCGAGGATACGGTCAAACCGTTCGGCACTCGAACGGCGAACCATGCCGTGTACCTCGTATCCTTTGTCCAGCAGAAAGTTGGCCAGGTAGGCTCCATCCTGACCGGTGATTCCCGTAATCAAAGCTTTGCGCATCTGCTGCTACCTTCCTTGCACGGTGCGTCGCTGAATCTGCCGAAGTATCTGGAGCTTAAATTTCGGGGTGGGTGCCATGGCCTCGCTCGCGCGGCCATGCTGAAGTGGAGTCAGAAGCGCCACTCGCATCCGAACATGCCACGCAAGCGAGGGCATGGCACCCGAAAACTTTGCCGTGACAAAGCACTAGCCGTTGCTCTCATCTTCGGGGTTCTGGTCGGTTGGCTCATTGCCGTCATTGCCGTCTGAGTCCTCGACGGTGGGCTCTTCCGTTGTGGGGGATTCACCCGCTTCGGCTTCCGTGGCAGAGGGCGACTCAATGGCCTCACCGCCTGGTGTCCCGGAGGTGGGCTCGTCCACTTCGCCGACTTCGTTATCTTCAATCGGAACGCGGACCACCGCGGCCAGAGTGTCTTCGTCGTCCAGGGACATGATCCGTACGCCTTGCGTGTTGCGTCCGATAATGTTGATGTCCTGAACCCGAATCCGCTGGATCTTACCGCGGGCGGTCATCATGATCAGTTCGTGGTCGGCATCTACCGAGACAATGCTGACCACGGGGCCGTTGCGATCGGTGGCCTTGATGTCACGCAGTCCTTTGCCGCCACGCTTTTGAGTGCGATACCGCTGAGAGGAAGAACCGCTGTCTTCTTCGGTCTCGCCGGCATCCGCCGTGCCGACGCCGAAGGGGGTCCGCTTGCCGTAGCCGTTCAGGCAGCAGGTCAACAGCGTGGCTTCTGGTTCGGCCACCACCATGCCGACGACGTGGTCGTCTGTGCCGAGGGAGATCCCTTTGACACCGCTGGTGTTTCGGCCCATCGGGCGTGCATCGGACTCGTTGAAGCGAATGGCCATGCCGCTGGCGGTCGAGAGCACGACATCTTCGCCTTCCTTGGTGATGACAACATCGACCAATTCGTCATCGTCACGAAGTTTGATGGCAATGATGCCTCCCTTGAGCGGGCGGCTATAGGCTTGCAGCGGGCTCTTCTTCACCAGGCCACCGCGCGTGGCCATCATGAGGAACTCCCCTTCGCCGAACTCGCGGACGGGTCGGCAATCGGCAATCTGTTCGCCTTCGCTGAGGTTGAGCAAGTTGACGATCGCTCGACCGCGGCTTTCGCGCCCTAGTTGCGGAAGTTCGTACACCTTTTGCCAATAGACCTTGCCGCGGTTGCTGAAGAACAACAGGTAGGCGTGGGTGCTGGCAACAAAGAGATGCTCAATGGGATCTTCTTCTTCAGTCTTGGCTCCCTTGAGACCTTTGCCACCTCGGCGTTGAGCCCTGTAGGTAGAAACCGGCGTCCGCTTGATGTAGCCGCTATGGCTGATCGTCACGACCATGGTTTCTTCGGTGATCAGATCTTCCATGTCGATCGAACCGATTTCCTCATGGTCGATCGTGGTTTTGGGGGGGGTGGAGTGCTTGCGTTGGATCTCTTCGAGGTCTTCGCGAATGATCGCGCGAATGTTGGCCTCATCGGAGAGAATTCGCAGGTACTCGGTGATTTCTTCGAGCAGGCGGTTGTACTCTCCGCCGAGTTTCTCTTGCTCGAGATTGACCAACCGGCCCAGGGTCATCGCCAGAATGGCATCTGCTTGAATCGGCGTGAGCGTGTAATTCTCGGCCACTCCCCGTTCTTGCTGGAAGATCTCAAACCCGGTGCCGAGCGCCTCACGCAACATGGCGGCGGGGCACTCGATGGTCATGAGTCGGGTTTTGGCTTCCGCCTGCGTGCCGCTGGTCCGGATGACGCGAATCACTTCGTCAATGTTGGCGTACGCCAGCAGCAAACCCTCGACGGTGTGCTTGCGCTCGCGAGCACGATTCAAGAGGAACTGCGTCCGGCGACGAATCACCGCCTGACGATGCCGGATGAACTGTTCGAGCAGTTCTTTGAGAGTCATCACCCGGGGCTTGCCGTCGACGAGCGCCAGCAAGATCATGGAGAACGTATCTTGCAGCGGGGAGAAGCGGTAGAGCTGATTGAGGACGACCTCGGGATCGACATCCCCTTGCTTGTCGCGCGTTTTGAGTTCGACCACCACGCGGACCGGATCTTTGAGATCGCTCTCGTCTCGAATCTCCGAGATGCCCAAGATCCGTCCGGTGTTGACGAGATCTGCAATCTTTTCGACCACGCGATCTCGCGACTGTTGGAAGGGAATCTCCGAGATGACGATTCGGTTGCGGCCTTTCTTGTTCTGTTCGATCTTGCAGCGTGCGCGGACGACCATGGTACTCCGCCCAGTGTGGTATCCCCGGACGATACCGCTACGGCCGCAGATGATGCCGCCGGTGGGGAAGTCAGGGCCGGGGCAATGTTCCATGAGCTGATTGATGGTGACGTCCGGCTCATCGATCAGACGGATCAGTGCTTCGCAGACTTGGCCGACGTTGTGTGGCGGGATGCTGGTGGCCATACCGACCGCAATCCCGTTGGCCCCGTTGACCAGCAGGTTGGGGAACTTGCTCGGCAGGACGGTGGGTTCCAGGCGGCGCTCGTCGTAGGTGGGGACATAGTCCACCGTATCGAGCTTGAGGTCCTCGAGCATCAGCGCGGCAATGGAGGACATCCTGGCTTCGGTATACCGCATGGCCGCGGGAGGGAGGCCGGCGATCGAACCGAAGTTTCCCTGCTTGTCAATCAGCACCGCCCTCATGTTCCACTCTTGGGCCATGCGGACCAGGGTGGGGTAGATCACGCTCTCGCCGTGAGGGTGGTAATTACCGCTGGTATCACCCGAGATCTTGGCACATTTGACCCGGCTGGAACCGGGACCGAGGTTCAAGTCGTTCATGGCAACCAAGATCCGCCGCTGCGACGGCTTGAGCCCATCGCGCACATCCGGCAAAGCACGGCTAACAATCACGCTCATGGCGTACGTTAGGTAACTCTCGCGGAGTTCGTCTTCAATCGGCAAATCAACGTAGTTGCCGCCGAGATCGTTGGCACCGCGGCCACTACCATCATTGGGGGGACCGTCTGGTCCGGGGGGATCTGGTGTATCCGTAGACAAGGTGGGTCCTTTCCCTGCGGGCGCGAACGGCACCCCGATTTGCCAGGAATCTCGGCGGCAAACCGATGGTCTCAGTCCGCTTTATTTGAAGCCAGGAATATACCATTTTTGGTGCCCTGACTCAATCGCTAGCAGGCCTTATCCTGACGAAATAAGTGCATGAAACCATGGAAGTTGCGGAAACACGCCAGGGCTTCGTCTGGCACATCGTCCAAGGGCCCATGGTTGCCCGAAAATCTGCCTGCCAAGGGCCCCGCCGCCGTTTACAATAAGGCCTTCCCAAACCATCCAAGACCGTGCTTGATCCGCCTGGCATGGTCGAACCCTTGACGGCCCGATGACGAGGACCCCCCATGTTTCGCCCGCTGTTGACACTCGCTGTTGTGATGATCGTAAGCGTCGTTGGTTTGCCGCCGGCTCCGGCCGCAGGGCCGGATTATCAGGTCGGAGTCTTTCGCCCCGTGGCGCAGGATAAGGTAGTGCCAGCCGATAGCCAGGTCGAATTGCTCTGGAACGACGGGGATTTTACCGAAGGCCCCACCCTGGCCGCGGACGGAGCCATCTTGTTCACCGACATCGGCAACCGGATCATGCGTTTCGACCCCAAAACGAAAAAGACCACGGTCTTTCGAGAACCCAGCGGTAAGTCCAATGGGCTGATGTTCAACCAGCAGGGAGAGCTTATTGCCTGCGAAGGTGCCGCAGGCGGGGGAAGGCGGATTACGCGAACCGATACAGAGGGGCAGGTTCACACGTTGGCCAGCGACTACCAAGGCAAGAAGTTCAACAGCCCTAACGATCTGGCGATCGACAGCCAAGGCTGGGTTTACTTTACGGATCCACGCTACGGAGGTGACGAACCGCGGGAACTTGATTTCGAAGGAATCTTTGTGGTTTCGCCCTCCGGCAAAGTCGCCCTCGCTTCGCGCGACGTGCAAAAGCCCAACGGCATTTTGGTTTCGCTGGGTGGCGAACGAGTCTACGCGGCGGACAACAATCCCCAGGGCAATCGGCAACTCGTCCTGTTCGAGATTGCCGACGACAAGACACTCAGCAACAAGCAGGTACTCTACGACTTCGGCGCGAAACAACGGGGGATCGACGGCATGACGCTCGATACCGCTGGCAACCTGTACGCCACCGCCGGCACCGGCGAGAAGGCAGGGATCTACGTCTTCGACCCCACCGGCAAACATCTGGCGTTTGTCCCGACCCCTGGCGATCCGACCAACTGCGTCTTCGGCGGGGGCGAGGAGGCATCAACACTGTACATCACCGCAGCGGGCCCAAAGCCCAAGCAGGGAGAGCAACGCAGATACGCCCTGTACCGCATCCGACTCAACTACACAGGGCACCACATCTTCCCGAAGTCGTGACCGTTATGTAGAACGGTTGTCTCAACGGTTCACGTGCAGTACTCGAAACCTTTTGTCTTGGTTCTTTATCCGTTGGGACAACTGTTCTATACACAGGTAGCTTAAATTGGTTCGAGGCCCTGCCGCTTTGGCTGCTCATGGAACAAGAGTTGATCACGTATTTGCGTGACTTACTTCCCCCGCATCCGCAGTTACTGTTAGGACCGGGGGATGATGCTGCCGTGCTGGCTTTGGCTCACTCGCAGCAGGTGGTGGTGACCACCGATTTGATTTCGGACATGGTTGATTTTCACCTGGCCGAAGTTTCACCTGCCCAAGTGGGCCATAAGGCGTTGGCGGTCAATCTGAGCGACCTGGCTGCCATGGCCGCTCAACCGTTGGCCGCGGTGGTGGCGCTGTCGCTTCCTCGCATACCGACCGGAGTGCAAACCCTGTGGCAGTTGGCAACCGGTTTGTACGAAGGCATGCTTCCCTTGGCCGAACGGTACGGATTGTGTCTGGCCGGGGGAGATATCAGCCTCTGGGATGCTCCCTTGGTCATTGCAATCACCGTGCTGGGCGAACCGACATCACGTGGCGTCTTGCGACGTAGCGGCGCTCTGCCAGGCGATCAACTTTTGGTCACCGGTCGCTTGGGCGGAAGCATCCTAGGCAGGCATCTCCGTTTTGAACCGCGCGTGCACGAAGCCTTGACGCTGCATCAGCAGTACACGCTGCATGCTGGCATGGATCTGAGCGATGGACTACTGCTAGACGCCCACCGACTGGCGGCAGAAAGCAAATGCGGAATCGAGATCCATCTGGAGGGCGTGCCGGTCTCGTCGGACGCCAGAAGCCTGGCCGCCAAGCAACCGGTTCGGTCTCCCATTACCGGGGATGCCGCGCTAGACCACGCGTTGAGTGATGGCGAAGATTTTGAACTCTTGCTGGCCCTGCCGGCCGACGAAGCCGAGCGGTTGCTCCGAGATCAGCCGCTGGAGGTGCCGATTTGCCGCATCGGCCAGTGCGTTGATGAGCCGGGAGTTTGGGGGCGAGGGCTTGGTGCCGCGCGGCGGCCTCTGCCAGCCGCAGGTTTTTCTCACGGCGATTCTTGAACGATGGCATCAATCTTACACACTTCTGGCGTTCACTTGTAATGAGTACCAGTTTGCTATTCACCGCGCATTCGGAAGCAGACACCAACCGCCTGGGTGCTCTATTGGCGGCCGGGTTGCCGGAGCGTGCGCTGGTGCTACTCAACGGAACGTTGGGCTCTGGCAAGACTCGGCTGGTGCAAGCTGTGGCCGAAGCGTGCGGCGTGGATCGACGCGACGTGACCAGTCCCACGTATGTCTTGCTCCACGAGTACACCGGTGCCCGAACCATTTACCACTGCGACGCCTATCGAATCCGCGACAACGATGAATTCCTGGAATTGGGTATCGAGGAACTCTTGGTACGCCCTGGCGTGATGTTCATCGAGTGGGCGGCACGCGTCCAGGGGTGCCTGCCGCAGGAGCATTTAGCCATTCAAATCGAAGTTATCAGTGAAACCGAGCGACGGTTCTTGCTCACCACGAACGCAAAAGACTACGATCCGTTGTTAGCTGCAATCGCCAAAACTTAAACGAACCAATGTAGAACAGTTGTCTCAACTGTTCACGAACCAAGAAAACATCTCGGGGGCAACCGTAGCTGAACAGTTGAGACAACTATTCTACAAAATGTCCGCTGCTGTTGCCGGGCCTTGGCCCTTGTCAAACGTACCGCCTGATCCTCAAGCCACTCAGAACTCAACCTAGGAAAGCGACTGTGAACGGAAAAAATAAGAAACGGACATTGGCGGTCATCTTGGGTGGCGGACGTGGAACCCGACTCCATCCACTCACCAGACTCCGTGCCAAACCGGCGGTCCCCTTGGGCGGCAAGTATCGGCTGATTGACGTTCCGATCAGCAACTGCCTGAACAATGGCCTGAACAAGATGTTTGTGCTCACGCAATTCGAAAGTGCCAGCTTGCATCGTCACCTGCGGAGCAGTTACCAATTTGATCGGTTCGGGGGCGGGTTTGTCGAAGTGCTGGCTGCCCAACAGAGTTTTGACAACGACGATTGGTACCAAGGAACGGCGGATGCCGTGCGGCAGAACCTGGATCACTTTGGCCAGCGCTGGGATGAATGCTTGATTCTGTCTGGCGACCAACTGTACCGCATGGATTTCCAGCACTTGCTCCGATATCACCGCGAGTCCGAAGCGGACATGACCATTGCCGCCCTGGCCGTCGATCCCGAAACGGCCACGAGTTGCGGAATCTTGAATGTCAATGAATCCGGCCGCGTGCTGGACTTCCTCGAGAAGCCGCCGCTCGATCAGCTCGAAGGCCGGGAAACCAGCAAGGCGCTGTTCGATTCCTTTGACATCGACGCCCCCGGCCGACCGTACCTGGCCAGCATGGGCATTTACGTCTTCAACCGAGATGTACTGCACGAAGAACTCAATGAGCACCAGCATATTGATTTCGGTAAGAACCTGTTCCCTGCCGCCATGCAGCGACGCAAGATTCAGGCCTACGCGTTCGATGGGTACTGGGAAGATATCGGCACCGTGCAGTCGTTCCACGAGGCCAACATTGCCATGGCCAAGGCCAACCCTGACTTCAGCTTTCGCGATGACGCAGGGCTGATCTACACCCGACCTCGCACGCTGCCAGGCAGTATTGCCGCCCGCCTGGTGACCACCGACTCGATTATTGCCGATGGCTGCGAGATCCAGGACCTGACGATCAAGCAATCTGTGCTGGGGATTCGCAGCATTGTTGGTAAAAACGTCCGGCTCACCAGAACGCTGTCCATGGGGGCAGACTATTACGAATCCAAGCGGCAGATTGAAGAGAATCAAAAGCTAGGGCGTCCCAACCTAGGGCTGGGGGACAACGTGGAAATTGAGGACGCCATTGTCGACAAGAACGTTCGCATCGGGTCCGACGTCATCATCAAAAACCCAGACAAGATCAGTCCCAGCGAGTCTTCGTTCTATGCTGTCCGCGACGGTGTGATCTGTATTTTCAAGCACGCCGTGATACCCTCCGGCACCAGAATTGGCGTCTAGGGCATTGTCACGGGACGCAAATGGCGATTCTGATTCCACGTCAGCATGGCCACGCGAGCGAGGCCATGGCACCCAACCCGATATTTAAGCTTTGACGCGGCACTAGTGGAATTGCACGCACCAGTAGACGGAACCATTGGCCGACCTGAACGCCGCGGCGCCAACTCGCTGATATCCGCGGCCAAGCATGTTGGCCCGATGTCCTGGTGATTGCATCCAATCACGCACGGCCTCGGCGCTGGTTGTTTGCCCCATGGCAATGTTCTCAGCGACTGGCAACGTGGTATGAGTAAGATTGCCGCGCGAGGCCATCCAGTGGGCATGCTGCCGAGCGGTCGTGAGCAGGCCAACATCCATCTGAAGCACTGGCAGCCCATGCCGGCGACGTTCTTGATTCGTGTAATCAACAATCTGTTGCTCAATCGTGCGAATCGCAACGCTCGAAACCGGTTTCGCCTTGGGCTTGGTGACGAGCGGGTCGTCGGTTGGTGCCGGACCGTCCACAAACGCAAGCGCGGTGAAAATCACCATGGGGAGTAGCATGGGGAGTCTTCCTGGAGAAATAAGGGGAGTGAGAATTGAGGGAGGAAACGTCCCAGCGAGCTCCGCAAACGAACGCGCCGGAAGAGTGGCCCTGCGGATACAGGGGCAATAAGCGAAATAGAATTACTTGGTGTTGTCGGAAACTTAGAGAAGGTTTCGCGAATTCCCAGAATAAGGTAACCGCAAAGGCTGGCGATGCAAGGGGTGGAATCCAGGCTGCCACGTTTTTCTGGCGATTCCCCACCACCCTATGGTTGCAAACCGCAGGAGGTTTGCTATCGTTCGGGTTCTCGGAGCGGTGGTGCCAAGGCACTTGACCGCCTATTCATGCTGAACGTCCCCGTCGTATTCCGCTCAAAAGCGATGAATCGAGGGAGTGTCAGCTGCCCCAATTAGTAGGCATTCCCACGGAGTTTTACAGCTATGTCCATGATGATTGGCGAAGCCCTGACCGGCGATGGCAACGAAATCGCTCACATTGACTTGTTGATTGGTAGCAAGGATGGGCCTGTTGGCTCCGCTTTCGCAAACGCCTTGGCGCGTCAAAGCGAAGGGCATTCGAACCTGTTGGCCGTGCTGACGCCCAACCTGGCCGTCAAGCCAGCTACCGTGCTGGTGACCAAGGTAACCATCAAAGGCATGAAGCAGGCCGTGCAAATGTTTGGTCCCGCCCAGGCTGCCGTGGCCAAGGCCGTGGCAGACAGCGTGGCTGATGGCGTCATTCCCAAGGATCAAGCCGAAGACCTTGTCATCGTGTGCGGTGTGTTCATTCACCCCCAAGCCGAAGACGACAAGAAGATTTACGAATACAACTACGAAGCCACGAAGATGGCCATCGCGAATGCCATGAAGAATTCCCCCTCGGCAGACGAAATGATCGCCGGTAAGGATTCGGCCGCGCACCCGTTCCGCGGCTTCTAACGAAGTAGGACCTCGAGCCCGCCGCCGTTGGCCTGGGACCTATCTCTCGTTGACCGTCAGGCTGGTTCTGTTGATGGTAACATCGCGCCGCCGAGTCCACGTCATTGGCGTGGGCCCGGCGGTTTGCTTTTCGGGACGTTGCTTTCCAGCGATACCCTGGTTGTCTTTACTTGCGAAGGCCATGTTTTGCCGATGAGTAAACGCCGGATACTCATTCAACTTGATACCGATCCGCAGCCCAGCGTCTTTGATGCCGTGGTGGCTGTGGATTCCAACGTCGACTTCTTGTTCCGCCATCATGGCGTCACGGCGGCCAACGTGCGAGATCTGGTCTACGGTGCCATCTTCACGCGCGGACCGGCAGATCTCAATAACACCGGGCTGTTCATTGGTGGTTCGGATGTTGCCGCCGGCGAAGCGGTGTTTGGCGAAGTGCAGAAGCACTTTATGGGTCCGCTACGGGTTTCGGTCTTGATGGACAGCAACGGCTCCAACACCACGGCTGCCGCTGCCGTGCGATGCTTGAGTCAGCAACGCGTGCTCGCCGAGACAGGTGTCTTGGTATTGGGAGCCAGCGGTCCGGTCGGCCAACGCGTGGTCCGTTTGCTGGCCCGAGCTGGAGCGCGCGTCCGCGTGGCATCACGCAGCACCGAGCGAGCCGAGCAGGTTTGCCAGACCGTATCTTCCGCAGTGCCTGACGCACAATTGGAACCATGCGGGGCTGATTCGCCTGAGCAACGCCGTGCCGCACTCGCTGGGATGCAAGGGGTGATTGCCGCAGGTGCCCCAGGCGTCGAACTCCTGGACGAAGCCGCTTGGCAGTCTGCGGACGAACTAGCCGTGGCCATCGATCTCAATGCGGTGGCCCCCGCCGGAATTGCGGGTATCGAAGTTTTCGATCATGCCGAGACGCGTCATGACGTGGTTTGCTTTGGTGCGATCGGCACCGGCGGTCTGAAGATGAAGATCCACAAGCAGGCCATCGCCCGACTGTTCGCCTCGAACGATCAGATTCTAGATGCTGAGCAAGTCTATGAGATTGCCGAGTCCATCAAGTAGCGACCGACTCAGCCTAGCTTGACGAGCAGCAGCAGTACGATCCCCAGCATGATGATGCAACCGGCGAGCATGATAATGTTGCGGCGAAATCTCCGCGCGGCTTTCTCTTCGTCACTCAGGCGACGCACCCGAACCTGATTCTGTCCCGAGCCTACGGTCTTGTTGACCGGATCGCGAAGACGAAGCTTCCCGCCTGCGGCCGCATCGGCACTCCCGCTCGGCGGTGGGCTGGCCGCTGGCGGTGCTTGACCCGATGCAGGCAATGTCGAGGGTGATGGCGTTGAGGGAGGTGGCGCTGGCGCACTCGGCGGCTGCGGCACATTGGGCTTCGGCGGCAACGGCGCGCTGGGGACCGGAGCTGGAGTGCTCGAAGCAGGAGGTGGCGGCGGTGCGCTCGAAGGTGCGCTCGGTGGTGGAGGGGGAACGCTCGAAGGTGGCGCACCCAGTGGTGGCGCATCACCGGGAGGGACCGGCGGGCCAGGGGGTGCTGGTGGAGGTCCACCTGAAACAGGTGGCTGCGGCGAGGGAGCTGCGTCCGCAGGCGGGAGTTGGATCTGACCCGCACACATGGGACAGGCAACCAGTTGACCCGCCTGGCTGGAATCAATCTGAAATAGCCCCGCGCAATGAGGGCAATTGAATTGCAAGAGACTCATGAATCAGCCATTGTCGCGGAACATCGGAAGAAACGTGACTGCTATCGTAGCCGTTCCCCGCATGGGGGCAACTCTTTCGCAAACATTGATGTGGCAAACATTCAACAACGACGTCCGAACCCTCCGCTCCGAAAACGACACACCTCAGCGCGACCGCTCATAGCGCACGGCGCACGGCGCACGGCAAGGTAAGTTTGCGGTCGCGGTGGATGCTGCTTAGAATTGTTGGGAACTTGTTGCCCATTCATGCCCCAGATTCGGATTGACCCGCCCATGAGATATCGGACGAAGACGCTTTCCTTGTTGGTCGCCACCCTGGCCGCGCTGTGTTTCATGGCGGTATCCCTCGAAGCGGCTGAGCGGTTGCAGGCAAAAGTTCAAACCATCAAGAACTCGTCGCAGCTCAAAGCCCCCGAGAAACTGGATACCCCAGTAAAATTCACCATGGCCAAACAGGCTCCCGTGGTCGAGTTTGCCCAAATCCCACTCCCCGACACACCGGCCGATCCCTGGTCCATCTGGGGTTATGGACTGCTGCACTCCAATGGCAAGTTCTACATTCCGTTGGGTGACCACTTGGGTGTGGATGCCAACAGCTACATCTACGAGTACGATCCTCAAACCAAAACGGTACGGCAAGTCGCCGATCTTCTTTCCGCCCTCAAGGGTCACAAAAAAGGGGACTTTGGGTTCGGCAAGGTCCACGGTCGGCTCAACGAAGGGAGCGACGGCAAGATTTACTTCCCTACCTACTGGGGACAATGGCGAACGCAGAGTGACAAGTTCGAAGGAGATCGGGTCTTCAGCTACGACCCTGACTCCGAGAAACTTACCGACCTTGGGATGCCGGTTTACGGCTGGGGATATCCTAGTTCGCACATGGATCCCAAGCGGATGTTGATCTACGCCGAAGCCCATCGCCGCAAGGGGAACAGCCAGGGCGACCCCGACAACAACTATGTCGCCAAAGGCTACAAGAGCTACAGCGATCCGTACGAGATCGAGTTCCTGGTCTACGACGTCAAGAACAAGAAGGTCCTCTTCCAAGGAGGGCACGAGGGGCTCGCCTACGGACGAGACTTCTTCGTCGCTGCTGACGGAGCCGCCTACTACAACAATGGCGAGGGAAGCCTCGAAAAGTACGATCCCGAAACCAACACCGTAAAAAAAGTCAACGCCAAGATGCCAGGCGAGCGGATCCGTCGCGGTGTAGGTCCAGACAACAACGGGGTGTTGTACGGGGTCACGCCGGACACGCGAAAGATCTTCAGCTTTGACCCGGCCACGGAAAAAATCCGCACCATCACGGACGTTTGGGCAGATAGCCCCGGCATGGACGTCACCCCAGACGGCGAGTACCTGTACTTCGTCCCCGGCGGACACGGCCCCTCGTCCGGCACCCCGCTGGTGCAGGTCACCGTGGCAACCGGCAAACAAAAGGTGATAGGATTCTTGAACCAGGCCATCTGGGATCAGACCAACTTCAACCTGGGTGGCACCTACTGCGTGCAGGTGACGGATGACGGATCAACGGTCTACGTCGGTTTCAATGGCCTCGAAGGCAAGCAGAATAAAGCCTGGGGACACCTAGCCGTGGCCGTGATCCACATTCCCGAGTCCGAGCGGTAGTCGCCGGGCTCACAGGTCAGCGGCAGGTTGCAGGTGCGTCGTTCAGCATGGACGGCACCTGTCGTCATTCACGTTGTTCTCCAGACGAAGGGCTCGCCAGGCTCTCAATCTCCTGGTTCCGCTTGTCGCTCTCTGGCTGGATTTCTTGGATACCCTCGATAACGCGCCCAACCTGCCCGCTACCGCATCCTGAATGCAACAGCAATGACATTGCGGCTACCAGGAAGAGAGCGCGAACGAGTCGTGGTGTCATGGGCAAACCGCTGGCATTCTACAACAAACTTTCGAGTTCCGTCACCAACTGACCGAACTGCTCGAGCGCCGTGTTGACGGCCTGGGGTTGTTCGAGATCCACGCCGGCATCGCGGAGCAGGTCGAGCGGATGCTTGCGGCAACCGGACTGGAGGAAGCCGAGGTAATCGTCGAGTTCCTGCTGGCCCCCTTCGGTGACGCGCTTGCTCAAGGCAATCGCCGCCGAGAGCCCTGTGGCGTATTTGTACACATAGAACGCCCTGTAGAAGTGGGGAATCCTGAAACACTCCAGGGCAAGCTGTTCGTCCAGTGCAAACTCAGGACCAAAGTACGCTTTGAGCAGTTCGAGATAGGTCTCTTTGAAACTATCCACCGTGAGCGGTTCGCCCCGCTCAGCCATGGCGTGGGTAATCTTTTCGAACTCGGCAAACATGGTCTGGCGGATGATGGTGCCACGGATGGAATCAATCTCGCGATTGATCAACACCGCTCGTTCTTTGTCACTCTTGGCTTCTTTGAGCAGGTGCCGGGTCAACAGTTGTTCGTTGAACGTGCTGGCCACTTCAGCCACGAAGATGGTGTAGTTGTAATAATCGAACGGCTGTTCTCGGGCCGACAAGAACGAGTGCATGGAGTGCCCTGCTTCGTGCGCCAGCGTGAACGTGTGCTCTGGGACGTCGGCTTCGTAGTTCATCAAGATGTACGGATCGCCATCGAAGGAACCACAACTAAACGCACCGCTTTGCTTGCCGGCGTTCTCGTAACGATCGCTCCAGCGGCCTCTCAGCCCAGTTGCCAAGGCGGTGCAGTACTCGTCTCCCAACGGGGTTAGGGCAGCGATCACGGTCTCCACCGCTTGATCCCAAGTCCGCGTTACTTTGAGTTCGCTCAAGATCGGCACGTAGGTGTCGTATTGGTGCAGGTCATCCAGCTTCATCAATCGCCGACGCAGATCGTAATACTGATGCACGGCCGGCAAGTTGTCACGAACCGCCTGAATCAAACTGTCGTACACCGTCTCCGGCACGTTGTCGTCAAACAGCGACGAGGCCAGCGCACTCGAGTACCCTCGGGCACGCGCGTAATACACATCGCTTTGAATCGAGCCGTTGAGGGTGGCGGACAAGGTGTTTTCGTGAGCGACAAACTGATCGTAGTACTGGTGGAATGCTCGCTTGCGAACTTCGCGATCTGGCGAATACAAACAGGTGGAAAAACTGGCGTGGCTCAACTCAATTGTTTGCCCCTTCTCGAGTTCGACCAGACCGAACTTGAGATCCGCGTTATTGAGCTGTCGAAAGATCTGCCCACTGGCTGCGGCCATCTCGGTTTGCATGGCCAGCAGGCGTTCTTCTTTGTCGCTCAACGTATGCGGCTTGTAACGCAGCATCCGTTCGAGTCGCAACCGGTGCGGTTCGAGTACATCGCTGGCCAAAAACTTCTGCATGACATCTTCGTCAATCGCCATGATCTCAGGGCGGACGTAACTGGCAGCCTGACCGGCACGACTGCCGGCGTTCATCACACGAGCTTGCATCCGCTGGTAGGCGCTGTTGCCGGTGTCTTCGGCCGTTTTGAGAAAGGCGTACGTGCCAATCCGCTCGGCAAGCCGATCAAACTGGCTGTCAAACTCCAGGCAAGCGGCAAGCTGTTCTGGTCCTTGCGAGAGCGTTCCTTGGAATTGGGCGTACTGGTCAATCTGCTGCTCCCACTTGGAAAAGGCATCTTCCCAAGCCGGATCGTCGGCAAACAAGCTGGACAGATCCCAAGTATCGCTGGGCTGCACATCGGAGCGTTTGGGGATCCGTTTGACATTTGCATCTTCTACGCCGGCTGCCTGCATCACAAGAACATCCTTCGCTCGGGTGTGGGGAATGGTCGCTTCTCGGAAATTGTGGCCCAAAGGCACCGGAGAAGTCAACAACGTGTGCCGGACTTCGACTCCGCGCGCGATGCCGTTTCGACGCGAAATTCCGATTGTATCGTCGGCTGTTTTGGCAAATCAGCGTTGTTGGCAAGTTTCGCTCAGTTCGATTTGACGCTTGCGGGTGCCATCCTATAGTTGCTTGCCACGCCTTTGGGGAGGGGCGTTGGTCTTGGCGCAGCAGGGAAAGCTAGGAGCTTGAGGGGACCCTGCTGCGTCTGTTTTTTCTTTCGCCCGCGACACCCCCGTTGCGGCTCTTGCCCTCGCCAACCCGCAGGGAACAGCATGCGCCGTCTGCGACCCCCAACTCATTCTCACGGCTTTACGCTGATCGAAGCGATGGTGGCGCTTACCATCACCGTGACGGCGGGCAGCGCCGTCCTGTTGGGCATTGGTAGCTCGCTGGAAACGGCCGAATATGCCTTCGACCAGACGCTGGCGCAAGGCATTGCACAAACCTTGATGAACGAAATTGCTGGATGCCAGTACTACGACGCCGGTGCCTCCCCAACGCAATGGCCGCTCGGACCAGGGGCGGGCGAGAGCAGCCGCGACCAGTTTGATGACATTGATGACTACCACGGGCTGACCCAAGGCATTGTCGACCGCTGGGGGATACCGCTCGGGTCCGAAGCAGGCGGCAATGCGTACCGTCCTGCCGTCACGCGACTACCGGCCAACTACTTCGCCGACTGGCAGCAGAGCGTGCAGGTGTACTACGTCAGCGAGGCAGATCCCGACACACGGCTTGCCACCGGGCAAACCAGCAACGTACGCCGAGTCGAAGTGGTGGTGACGAAGCAAGAGGGGGCCAACGTCAAAGAACTGATCCGCTTGAAACGAGTGTTCGCATATGTGCCAACCTCTTGATCTTCCCACGGAGAGAGCGTTCGACTCCGGCCGAAACGGCCTGACCATGGTCGAGTTGCTATTGGCCATCAGCCTGATGTCGATTGTGGTTACGGCGCTCGCCACTTTGGCTTCGGCCGTGCAGGTGAGTTCGGAGTTTACTGAAGGGCTCAGCGACACTTGCCAACACGCGCGGGTTTCGATGGACCGCATCCAGCGGACCGTTGCCCAGGCGTATGCCACGGAAACCAATCCGGGTGTGGCGGTTGTTTACTGGACATCTGATTCGGCAACCTTTCCTGACTCCTTGGTCGTATGGAGTCCGAATGGCAATCCGCAGAACGCCGACGGCCCTCCGCTCGTGAGCGAGTTGGTACTGTTCTGCCCGGACCTTGACGATCCCTCTCGGTTGGTAGAAATCCACGCTCCCAGTGACACGCGAGAGGTAGAACTTCTTTCGCTCAACACGCCCAGCGGGAGAGCCATGCTGGACGCAATCAAGATTGCCGCGAGTAGTGAGGTGATCGAACTAACGCCGCTGCTGAGAGTGGTTGGGGTGCGTGATGCTCCCAGTGCCGACGGAGTCTCGTCCGGCCTCGTCCGCTTCTCCATGGAGATGCACCCCACCGAAGCCGAGTGGGAGAACTATCTGGTAGGCAGCACCGCCTGGGAAGATTTGCCCTGGGCACAAGGAATCTATGGCCCCAGCAGCGGCATGCGGCAGGTTGCTCTTCATTATGAATTGCAATTACTCCCGCCCAAGGCACCTGCGAATGCAGCTTGGACAGTTCCCTACTTTGGTTCGGCCGCCTTGATGTACGAGTTGGACAAATGATGACTCTCAAACGATCTGTGACATGGTTGCCATGCCCTCGCTTGCGTGGGCATGCTGGAACGCAAGAGGACGATCAACCAGAAGTTCGGCATCTCCACGCAAACATCTGGAGTTGCCCCAACGGTTCAATCGCCGCCGATACCCGATTCAAAATGAACGAACTCTTTCCTGCAACGCGTCTGAATAGATCTGCGGCACCGGCGCGAAGTGCCTGCCTGCACCGATTGCGTTCGCGCCGCGGCGCCAGCATTGTGCTGGTGATGGGCTTAATCTCGGTCTGCCTGGCGCTGAGCTTCTCGCTGTTGCGGACACAGTCCACAGTGCAGTTTGTGCAGCGAAACAGCAATCGTGGCGACCTTGCTCGTCAGGCGGCCATGAGCGGAATGGCGATGGCGCTTCAGCGCATGCAAACCAGTCAATGGGCAGGCGTGGGAACCAACTACGTCCGCAGCCTGGGGGCGACCGAGGGATTCACGGCCACGTACGTTGCGGGGGACTCGCGTCTCTCCGCAGGTCACGCGGATTACAGCGACTTGCCGCTGCGCGTCACTATAGAAGTTGAGGGATACAGTCAGGACGCAAGCGACCCCAACAGCATCTCGACCCATCAGGTGCGCGGCGTGGCGCGATTGATACCCCGGTATCTCACGCCGGCCCCCTCGTCGCTCGCCACCATGTTGCAATATACGGTTTGCGGCTACACTTCAGGCGATTTCTCTCTTGACCTGCCCTGCCGAATTGAGGGGCCGATCGAACTCAAGGGAAGATCAAGTTAGCGGTGAAATACCCTACCGACTCCAATATTCGTTCTCGCTATCTAACGGATCTAAGCGCCATCTATCAAGCCGACAGTCAGTACGACTGGCGCCCGGTCACCGGTCCAATCTATTGGAAGGCAAGCAATCAACTCTCATCGTCGACGTCAGCCATGAGTCAACTGGCGCAGCGGCCTCGAATGTGACGACCACGGTGAACAGCGATTGGGCCTGGGATCATGCCATCTCAACGTATCAGCTGTATCCTGGCGGTCCTACTTACACCGTCGGACAACTTTCGACGACGGTTCAAGACACGACACTCGAACCGGATGCGGCCACCAATCCACTGGGGATCTTCTATACAAGCGGTGATTGCAACCTGGGTGACAACGTGAACATCACCGGCACAATCATCGCGAACGATGATATACATGTGTCTGGAGTGAATGTCGTGCTAGCTCCGTTCGAGCTATCGCCGCTAGAAGGAACCACCAGCACCATTCAACTTCCCCTGGCACTTACGAGAGATGACTTCCGTGTGAAAAGTTCTGCCAGTTTGACGACCAGCGGCCTGATCAACGCTTGGGATCGGTTTGAAGTCGAAGCTGGGAACGAAACTGTGAGCATGGAACATACCGGCCACGTGACCTGCAATGAGTGCATGATCAGCCATCGTTGGCAGTGGAATCTCGGTTCGACCTTGTGGTGGATCCATCATTTTGTATTTTTGTCGCAAATGAATGACAACGGCGGTATTCAGTACTTTCCCGTTTACTTGGGCTACGCCGGTCGCAACCCAGATCCCACAATCAAGTTGCGTACTCCAGCCGAAGAACCTACTTATGCTTGGCTGCAGCGGAACGTGCCGCTGTACGCCGTGCACCCATCGGACGATGGACTGCGGTTCGAATTGATCGATTGGATCGATAGTCCGGAATAAAACCTGACAGGTAGACGCCCCAGGAACGAAAAAACCAAGTGGCGTTATCACTCGCATCGACATTGATACAACCAATATTCTTTACATCCAGAGGGATACCTTCATGGCCATCTATCAACAGACCCAACGTTGGACTTTGGCGTTCGCACTCTGCGCGGTCGCCATGGGCGTGCTAAGCTTGTATCGGTCTACCGAAGCGGCTGCCCCGGCGGGGCCATTTGCCAATTCGGTAGAGCAACGAATTGAGATCATTAATCATCTCAAAGAAACGAACGCTCTGCTTAGGGAACAGAACGCCCTGCTGCGTTCCGGTAAACTTCGCGTCCAAGTCGAGGCAGTGCGCTGACCCGGCGGTGATGAGGAAAACTCACCGATCCCGACATCCGCGCTGCTAGCAAACGAGGCGCGCGGTTGTCGAGTGATCATTCCATGTCTACTCAGCGTCGCCGCCCAGGTTTCTCGATCTTCGAACTGCTGATGGTTGTCACCATCATGGGGATTCTGGCGGCGATCGCCATTCCTAACTTGACGCCTGGTGCTGCGCAGCAATTGCGAAGTGCCGGGAAGTTGCTGGCTGCAGATCTCACCTACGCCCGCAGCCTGGCTGTCGCCAACAACAGCTACTACCTGGTGACCTTTGATCTCCAGGATAACTGCTACGTGCTCACCCATAGCGGCACCAACGCGTCACTCGATACGCTGCCGGACTCGGCAATGCGCAATCCATCCGACCCGGACGATCAGCAGATTGTAGACCTGAAGGAACTCCCAGACCTGGCCGGTAAGGTATGCTTGTACGCCGTTCGCGCCGGTGGGGCTGTTACCACGGTTGAATTTGGGCCGTTGGGGTCCACGGAGCGATCTGCAGAAACCACTATCTGGCTACAGATTGGCAATCAAACGGAACCGCGCTGGATTGGCGTCACCATCAATCCGGTCACCGGTTTGGCCACCGTTGGTGACGTGCTCGATTCTCCTCCATCTATGTAGAACAGTTGTCTCAACTGTTCAAGAACCAGTAACCCGCTAAACCACGCAAGATGACTATGTAGAACAGTTGTCTCAACTGTTCAAGAACCAGCGCGAAATGTTCGGTTGTGTCTGTGGATGAACAATTGGGGACAATTGTTCTACAATTTGAACAGATGCTCTGCACACAAAGCTCAATTTCCATATTCGAAGTTTCACACCAACCACGTAACCAAGGATCTATCGAAAAATAAGTGAGCGGTTTTGGTGCTAGCCACACGCGTGATTCCCACACGCACGGACGGCGAGCCCCTGATCGTGCACTCGGATATTTGCGACGGGTGCTTGTTCGATGGTTCCTCAGGCAGAACGGGAGTACCACTTTTCCATGGTGCGCTGGATTTCATCACGACGACCTGGTCCCATTGGCGTTGACCTGGGACAGCGGTCCATCAAGCTGCTGCAACTCTCGGGAGATTGCAAGCGCGTCGTGGCAGCTGCGCGTTGGGACCTGGCAGGAGGAAAAGTGCAGGACGAAGAACGTGATGCCCAATGGACCAATGGGCTCAATCGAGCACGGGAGGGGCGGCCGTTCGTCGGGCGGGACGCGGTCATCTGTCTCGGTGCCAGAGATCTGTTCGTCCAAAACGTCCGGATTCCCAAGCACTCCAAAGATTCCGTTGAAACCCTAGTCAAACAGGAAGCCGCCAGCCGATTGCCGTTCGATATCAAGGATGCCGAGCTGCAGTTTATCGAAGCAGGCGAAGTGCGGCAGGGCGAAGTGACCAAACGCGAAGTGATTGTGCTCGCTTGCCTTAAGAATGTCTTGGAACGATTGCTAAAAGTGGTCGATGCCGCAGGGCTGCGGCCTGTTGCGGTAGATGTTGAACCGGCCGCCGTGCTGAGATGCTACGCACGACAGTTTCGCCGTGAGGCGGATCGTGGGCAGAGGGCCATGTTCGTTCATATCGGCGCTTCGACCACGGCGGTCGTCATTGCTCAGGACGATGACGCACTGTTCATCAAGTACATCGACGTCGGAGGTCGGCACTTCGACGAGTCCGTCGCGAGACTGCTGCAGATGAAAACGCTGGATGCCGCCACGTTGAGGCGACACAACAGTGACCGGCGCGAAGATCAACGTGATCCCGAAGTCGCCCGGAGTGTCGCCGAAGCCATGCGCCCCGTGGTGGATCGACTGACCAATGAGCTTTCGCTTTGTGTCAGGTACCACAGCGTCACGTTTCGAGGGCAACCGCTCTCCCGCCTGGTCATTGGCGGCGGTGAAGCGTCGCAATCACTCATCGATGACCTCGCGCAGCGCCTGGACCTCTCGGCAGAACTTGGTCACCCGCTCCGCAGTCTCGATACGACCAATACATCACTGCCGGGGCGTTCGTCACAGTGGGACATTGCCACCGGCCTGGCGTTGCGAACCACCGCTACCTAATCGTGGACGACCACGCACATGCATGAAATCGATTTCCTTCCACATGCCTATCGGCAAACGCATCAGTCGCGTCGCAATCGCGCCTGGGGAATGCTCGTGGTTGGACTATTCGCAGGGCTGTTGGGAACGTTGGCGTTTGCCCAATATCGCCGCTGGTCGAACTTGCAGTACGAACTCGCCGAGGCTGACAAACGCCAGCAAGTCTCGCAAACCCAATCGTTGCAATTGACTGCGTTGAGGGCGGAGCTGAAAAAGCTGGGCGAACAGGCAGAACTGCTCACCTATCTCCGGCATCCTTGGCCGCGCACTCAGTTCCTGCATGCGGCCCTCAAACCGTTGCCGTCCAGTATCACGCTTGCAGATTTCCAAATCCATCGCACGGCCAAGGCCCCCTCGACAGAAACTTCAACGCGCCCCGCCACACAAGGCTCTCGCCGAAGATCGTCTGAAACGGCGGCCCCCGAGCCGAAACGAACCTCCGTGGAAGCTGACTTGGCGCGGCTCCGTGCCGAGTTTGATCAGGCCACTGTGGTGGTAGTGCTCTCCGGCATTACCACGGACCATCTCTCGCTGCACCGCTATCTATCCGAACTCGGAGCGCAACCCCTGTTCGAGACGTTCGAGTTGCAGTCCATCGAAGAAGTCCCCAATCGGCGTGACTTGGCATTTCAGTTTCGTGCCATTGGTCGTGTGGTTCCCGGATACGGACAACCAGGTTGTCCTCAGCCTCCTGACGCACCGGCAGATCCTCCCACGGTCAGCCGGGTTGAATCCGTGCGGGTTAGCCAGAGGGAGGAAATTCAGCCATGACAGCAGTCAAGAAAAAGAAACAGGCCAAGCTAAGCGGCACGTGGCTCATCACGCTGCCTCTGCTGGCGCTGACGTTGGGTTACATCTATTTTGTGTTCATCCCCATCAATGCCGCGATCGCTCGCGCTCGGAAAGAACTCAGCGACAAAGAGTTTGCCTTGGCTGAATCCAACCTGATGCCGTCCAAGATTCATGCCACGGCAACGCAGGTGGAAGCGGCACAGAAGTATGTCGAAGCGCAGGAAGCACGTAAAACGCCACGCGCGGAACTCTCTTCGTTGTTCGGTAAGATCTCCCACCTGGCTCAGCAGGCGGGGGTGGAAACCATCCGCTTCGAGCCTGATTCCGCCAAGAAGTTCGAGACCTTTCAACAAGTTCCTCTGCGGTTGGGCTGTCGAGGTACGTTTGCTGAGATCTACAGCCTGGTGCATTCGTTGGAAGAACTGCCAGAGTTGATCTGGGTCAACGATCTGAAGATTGAGCAAATGGGGGAATCTGGTGGAGATATTGCCTGCGAGATAGAACTGGTAGTTTTTTCCAATAAGTTGGATTCTTCGGATTAGGTTGAGGTGATATTCGGTCGATACTACGGGATGAAGCAACTTCGTCTAACGAGGTAGGACCTCAAACCCATTTGAGCTACCGCTCAGGCAAGAGCCAGCTAGTCACGCGAGAATCAGCAATCAAAGGTTAGGAGTCGTTCGGTGAGTGCCAGCAAGCTGCAGAAGCAGTTAATCCGCGAGTTGACAGCCAATCCCAAGAAGGCTGGTGCGCTGGGATTGCTGGCAGCGGTGGCACTCTACTTCTGGTTGCCGCTGCTGTTCGGTGGCGAGTCCAAGAAGAAAAAGAAGACGGCAGACGCCGCGCCGGTAGCGCAGCCGGGAGCTACAGCATCGACACCTTCTTCGGCAGTGACGTCGGCGACTCAGAAGCGTCACAAGTGGCAGGACGTGGTCAGCTGGATTGAGCAAGATCCGTTGATGACACCCCCTAAAGAAGTGCCTACGGCCCACAAAGCTTTCGGCGCAGAGAAAGTTGCGGTCCACCAAGCTGAAGACAAACCAGAGACCCCCGTCGAGGTTGCCAACACAGAGCCAACGGAAGCGGACGTGACGCCAGAGACCTTAGGCTTGGTCTTGAACGGAACGTTGGTGGGATCGAATCGCCGCGTGGCACTCATCAACAACCGCCCTTGCCGTGTCGGAACGAAGTTTTGGGTCGGCGACGACATCGGCTTTGTCGTGGTTGCCGTGACTTCGCGCAGTGCGACGCTTCAACGGACCGATGTTCCTTACCCTGCGCCCAGCTACGAACTAACAATCGAAGATGGCCCCGACCATGGTCTTTTCGAGTTGCGAGAGACCACCACGCATCAGACGCCCGCAGCAGGCAAGGCGCTGGATACCCTGTAGGAGACCTCGTTCAATTTGAATCACAGCCCGAAGTGTCAGCGAAGAGCCGCATCGGGCTAAGATTGAAATACTCGTTTGAAAGCTGAGTAGGAACCCGGGTCACCTTTGAGACAAGTGACCTAACAGAGACGCGTTGGACAGAACTTACCTAAAGGTCACGGACGACCATGAAGTATCTGGTTCGATTTCTATTCTCATCGATCGCCTGCGCAGCGGGAGTTGCGGTTGCCGTACTCGTTGCGCGTGGTCCAGCATCGGACTCTCCAGGTGCGTTGTCTCCTGTTGAATTGCCCGCCCCTATAGCGACCGAGCAAGTGCCGTCGCACGTTGCCGCGGACACCGAGGCCGAGATTGATCCGGTGGCCAAGATGCCTGCTGTGGCCAAGAGGGAACCGACCAAACCGAGATTGCCGGAACCGAGTTTGCTTGAAACGAGAGTAGCCGAACAACCGCCGGCAGACTCACGCCTGTTCGAGGAGCAAACACGTCCGGTCGAAGTGGAGACGGATGCTCCTGCTTCGCCTTCAACCATCTCGCTGGTCCAACCGCGAACCGTTTCTGTTACGAACGAAGCTGCCGACCAACCAGAACATGCGCCGTATCAAGATCCGTATGGTCAGCAAGCGGGAGGTACGCTCAACCCTCAGGAGATTCTTTCCAATCTGCCTCCTGGTGCCAGAGCGATGGCTGCCCAGGCGGGTGAGCAACTGTTGAACAAGTTGCTGAACTCCGGCAGCAAAGCAAACGGCAACCAGGCACCCAGCGGCGGCTCAGGGCTCGGCGGTGGATTGGGCGGTTTGCTGCAGATTCCAGGACTTGATCTTGGCCAACTTCCCGCCGCCCTGCCAGGTGCGGCTCCGCCGGCAGAAGGCGCACCGGACGCCAACGATCCGCCAGCGCCACAGATCACCATTCGCAAGATGCCACGCAAACGCACTAGCGGAGACGCATCGACTCCTGGCCTGGCAGAGATTCCCGTCGTCGAAGGGGACGAGCACCTGGAGATCTTCGTCCAGGATAAGGACATCCGCGAAGTTCTCAACTTGCTGAGCGAAGCAGGAGGGCTGAACATCCTGGCTAGCCGAAGTGTGAGCGGGACCGTCTCGGCCAACCTGCGCGGCGTCAGTATCGATCAGGCTTTGGACGCCATTCTCAAGTCGACCGGGTACGTGGCTCGCCGCGAGGGGCAGTTCATCTATGTTGGTACGTCCCAAGATTTCTCCGAGCTGCGGCAATCGCTCGATAGCATTGGCACACGGATCTACCGCCCCAACTATTCCACGGCGGCCGAACTACAAACCCTGATCATTCCACTATTGACGCCTGAGACCGGCAAGTCCAGCATCACCACACCTGCCCAAACTGGCATTCCCTCCGACGGCGAAGCTGCGGGAGGGGATTCGTTCTCAGCAGGCGAGGCGCTCCTGGTGCAAGACTTCGAAGCCGTGCTGATGCAGGTTGATCAGATTGTGGCAGAGATCGACAAACGCCCCATGCAGGTGGCCATTGAGGCCATGATCCTGAGCGTCAAGTTGGATGATACCAACCAGTTTGGTGTGGACTTTCAGTTCCTCCGTGAGCAAGGCACGCTCCGGCTTGGCTTGGGGTCTCCCGGATCTGATCTAGGTAGCGTCAACTTTGGAGATGGCGGACTGAAGTTCGCCTTTCTGGATAGCAATCTCGGCGCGTTCCTGCAGGCACTCGAAACGGTCGGTGAGACGTCGGTCATCACCACGCCCCGACTCATGGCCCTCAACAAGCAGCGCGCAGAGATCTTGATCGGTGAGCAGCTCGGCTACGTCAGCACGACGGTGACCGAAACAAGCACTGCCCAAAGCGTGGAGTTCTTGGAAGTCGGGGCTCAACTGCGGATTCGTCCCTTCATCTCGCCGGATGGAATCATTCGGATGGAAATCCATCCCGAGTTGTCAACCGGTCGGGTTGATGTCCGGGGAGGGTTCACGCTGCCTGAGAAATCGGTGACGCAAGTCACCACCAACATCATGGTCCGAGATGGCTATACCGTGGTCATTGGAGGGCTGATGAGTGACGAACTAACTTCCACCGTGCGACAGGTGCCGATCATGGGCAACCTGCCGGTGATTGGTCCGCTGTTTCGTCTAACCACCGAGCAGAATGAGCGTCGCGAACTGTTGGTGCTAGTCACGCCGAGGATCATGAATGATTTTGACGGTGACAACGAAGGAGTCGAACAGGCGGGCGAGTTCCACCGCCGACATGCCATCTACGCCGACAAGACGTTGCCCTGGGGCAAACGTTACCAGGCCAGGCATCATTTCCGACTGGCCCAAGAGGCATGGCAACTGGGGCGGAAAGATCAGGCCCTGCGTCATGTGAACATGTCCATTCAAATTGATCCGCTCAACCGAGCTGCCCAGGACTTGCGAAGCGACATCACCCACGGAATCCACTTCGGCGAACACAGTGCTCCACCAGGCACGCTGCTCGAAGCGGCCGAATCGTACCTGGACGGGCCTGAGCTTGATCCACGCATTCTCGAGCGTCTCGAACAGGCACCCACCGCCAAGTCGTCGGGGCCGCGTACGTCGGGCCGAGTTACCCAACGGCACCCCTTGCCGAAAACGAGGAAGAAATGATGAACGCCTACAATTCAAACCCTTCGCTTCATCTGGCTCTTCACGCTCGTAGCGCGCGCCGCGCCATGGCATCATGTCTCGCCGCCCGGACCGGCGCGGGGATTTGGACCATCCTGGTTCTTGCCTGCTGCTCGACAGGCTGTGTCAACCTCACGGCACGTCCTGAGCTTGCGTCTGAAGGTCACAAGAGCCTCGCCCAAGCCCTGCAGCGCGCCCCACAACGTGATCCTATGGAAATGGCCTTGGATCGCTGGCAGCGAGGAAACGCCGCCGGGACCGAGGCGATTGTTCGCGAAGTACTTAGTCGCGAACCGCAGCACTTGAGTGCCAACCTGCTGTTGGCAGAGGTCAATCTCTACAAGCAACGTCCGCAAGATAGTCTGCCACGGATCGAACGCCTGGCTCAGCAGAATCCCCATGACGCAGAAATTCAGCATACACTCGCCTTGTTGCTCGATAGTTCTGGCGAACGCGAGACCGCAATCGAACATTACCGCCGAGCGGTGGAATTGAAACCGGACGCCAAGTTGTTCCAAAGCAGCCTGGCCGCGGCCTTGCAAACGGACCACCCCAACGACCAACTTGTGAAGAACTCTGGCGAGCGATCCGGTCCGAAGGTTTCGCACGCCTCGATTCAGTCGATGGCCCAAACCGAACTCTATGACTCACAGCTCGAATCGAACGAGGCTTCGTACTTTGAGAAGCCGGTCGATATTCCAGGAGCCCCAGGCACGTCGCCGGTGACGCTTGTCGCGGCAACCGAGGAAATTGCCGAACCGGAGCCGCAGCAACTGCCTGACGCAACCGCTGTTGCCACCGGGGCCGATGGCCCTGTGTTGAAACTCTCCCTGACGACAAAAGAGCCTCGAGCACCGAAACAACCGGTAGATCCGGTCTTTCCCGAAACTTCGTCATCGGACGATGTTGCCAAGGAGCCAACGCGCAGCGTGCTGTCGTTCGCAAGTCATGCCGATGCTGCCGACTCGAACGACCCTGGCGTCACCACGCAGTCCAGTGAGTTCCTGACAGCTGCCGTCCAGGCATTCAGCACAGGGCAGACCGAAGATGCAGAAGCGGCGGTGTTGAACGCGATTGACGTTTCTCCGCAGAACGAAGAGGTTGCTGCGACGGCCGCATTGCTAGCGCTCAAGTACAACCAGGCCGAGCTCGCGCAAGAGGTCGTGCTGTCTGCCATGTCGCGAGGGGTAGAGTCAGCCCGGTTGTATCGAGTGCAAGGTACGGCAGCCTACCGGGTGGGGGATTACGCCACCGCCGAAGAGGCATTGCAGCGCGCGCTTTCTTTGGACAACACGTCGGCACTGGCCTACTTTTTATTGGGGTCCACGTTTCGAAAAGTGGACGAACCCGAGGCGGCCGAACGTTGCTTCCGTCAAGCTCGACATCTGGATCCGAGCTTTGCAGGGCGATATCCGGTCCGCCAGCCGTGCTCACCTCATTGGTCGCACGGACGATGGTCCTCGGTACAAGGTGTTTCCGGACAGCCGGAACATGGCACTTTGTCCGACTCAAGCGGATGCCCGATGTTGCACGATCGATTCTGGCCACTGATTGGAACGTTGATGCTAGCGACCGCTGGCTTGGCGTTCAGCGTCTGCTTTGCCGTAGGTATCGCGGAATACCGCGTGTGGTGCCTTGTTGGAATGGCCCTCTCGTTGGCGGCTGGTGGTTGGGGCGCAACTGCCATCGAGCGCCAACGGCGACAGCAGCTCAACGCCTCGCGGTATCTGAACCGGTTGGGTGACGAACTTCGTCAAACCTGCGACCGTTCCATAGACTTGCCACCGCCGCCGATGGGACAACCCTGGAGCAGCGTTCTCAGTGAAATCGTCACCAACATCCGCGATTTGACAGAGAAGCTCCAGCTTGCCGAACACTCGCAAGCCAGCCAGTCGCTCCGAGAGCGGCGTGCCGCCAAAATGGCCGAGCTGCTCACGCACGTACTCGATAGCCTTGCCGAACCGGTGGTTGTGGTTGACGGATTTCAAGAACTGGTGTTCGCGAATCGCGCAGCGCAGCAACTCTTCCAACTTCCTCCGGCAGACGACGACACCAAACGTCCGTTGGCGCGCCATGTTTCGTCAACACCCTTGGTCGAAACACTGGCCGATTTCTGCACGCGGCAAGGCGCGACCACGCGTTCCTTGGAAGTCGTGATCGATACGCAAGACGCAAATGCCATTGCGTATCGGGCAACCGTCAATGCCTTAACGTCGGACGTAGCTCCGAAATTCGGCGCGGTTGCTGTGTTGCGAGACATCAGCGATCTAAAAGCCATTCAAAAGCGTAATGCTGAGTTCGTTTCGGCCGTCAGCCACGAGATGAAAACTCCCCTCTCAGGCATCAAGGCCTATGTTGAGATGCTCGCGGACGGTGATGCTGAAGACCCGGAGACCTACGAAGAATTTCTGGACGTGATCAGCACTCAAGCAGATCGGCTCAGTCGCCTGATCGACAACTTGCTCAATCTTGCCCGCATCGAGTCAGGCGTGGTCAAGGTGCAAAAGGAGTCGGCTTCGCTGAATGACCTGCTGGAGGACGTGCTGGACATTGTGCGTCCGGCCGCAGAAGAGAAAAACATCACGCTGGTGAATGATCTCAGTCCTCTCTACCTGGAAGTGTTGGTAGATCGGGATCAGATGATGCAAACCGCAATCAACCTGTTGTCCAACGCTATCAAATACACGCGACCGCAGGGCAAGGTCCTGCTTCGCAGTCGGCAGGTCGATACACAAGTCCAGTTTGAGGTGGAAGATACCGGCGTCGGACTCTCACCCGAAGACTGCAACAACGTATTCACCAAGTTCTATCGTGTGCGTAAAGATCAAGAGATGGCGCCCGGCACCGGCCTGGGTCTGCCGCTGGCGAAATACATTGTGGAAGATGTCCACGGCGGCAGGTTGACCGTGAGCAGCACCCCCGAGGTAGGCAGCGTTTTCACCGTTACCTTGCTGGAATCACGCCATATGAATTCCACGTCCGGAGTCCGCCTGGAGGCGATGACATGAGTGCTAATGTGTTGCTTTGTGATGATGAAGTCCACATCCTTCGTGCCGCGGAGTTCAAACTCAGCAAGGCGGGCTACACCGTCCGCTGTGCACGTGACGGTCAAGAAGGTTGGGAACTCTTGCAGCAAACCCGGCCGGATCTGATTGTGACCGACCTGCAAATGCCACGCCTCGACGGCTTTGGGCTCTGTGCCCGAATTCAAGAGGATGAAAGTTTGCGGACGATTCCGATCGTCATGCTTACGGCCAAAGGCTACGAGATCAGCCCACAGGAAATCAAAGCCCAGTACGGTGTGCAGTGCTTGCTGACCAAACCGTCCAGTCCTCGCGAACTCCTGCAACTGATTGAAAACCTGTTGCGTCCGGTAGCGACGACCACCAATGGATAGACGGCACGTACATTCGCACATTTGTGAGCGGCAAGGCGCTAGCCGCCGGTGCCGTTGGAAAACCTCTACAACGCACCGGTGGCTAGCGCCAAAACCGCACATTTAGTTTTCCGATGAATGCTACTTCTCTATCGTCCAACGGCATCCACCCCAGGAGTACGACGCGATGAATCTGCCAACAGAGATCTTTGGCAATGTCGTCGTGGTCCATGCTCCGGAAGAAGTGACGGAAGACCACGCTGATCAATTCGAAGCTTTCTTGGTATCAGTACAACCGCGCAAGATTGTCCTGGATATCGACCAGTCTGAACTGATGGACAGCGCCGCCTTGACGGCATTGGTCAATGCTCAAGAACGGGTGCGTGAGATGGGCGGGGATCTGAAGATTGCCACGGCCAGTGCCACCAATCAAAAGATATTGGAGATCACGCGTCTTGATCGGACGCTGGAAGTCTTCTCCGGCGTGATTGATGCCGTCAATAGCTATCGCAACTAGTCCGAGTCCGCTTGGTCTTTTCGTTTCCTCAACTCTCATCGCCTGCGATTGAGTCCTCCATGTCGACCCACCAACCACCCGCCCGACTGGGAAACCTGCTGATCGACAAGGGGTACGTGACGGTCGAGCAGATTGAGACGGCGCTGGGCCATCAGCAGCAGCACCCTGGCGCTCAGGCCAAGTTGTTGGGTGAGATCCTCGTTGAGCTCGAGCTTTGTTCCGAAGATCAGATCATCGAATGCCTGGCCGCCGAGTATGGTGTTCCTTACGCCAAGCTGGACCAGCGATTGTGGGACCCCAAGTGCAATACGGTCTTGCCTCGCGAGTATATCGAAGCCAACCTGGTTCTGCCGCTGTTCGTGATTCGCGATACGCTCACGATCGCGGTGTCAGAACCTTCGAATCTGTTCTTGATTGACGAGATCAATAGCCTCACCAACCTGAACGTTCAGATCGTTGCCGCTTCGGCCAAAGACATCCGGCGCATGATCACCAACTTGCCGGATTCGAAAGTGTTTGTCATTGACGACATTATCGAAGACTCGGACGGTGCGGATGTCACGCTGATCGAAGAAGCGATCGAAGACATTGGCGATGTCGAAGAGATTGCCGGGCAAAGTCCGGTGATTCGCCTGGTCAATTACATCATCTACAACGCGGTCAAAGAGGGGGCGAGCGATATTCATATCGAGCCCGCCGAACGTTGCATGCGGGTGCGGAACCGGATCGACGGCCGGTTGTACAAAACGCTGGAAGTTCCCCACCATCTGATCAATGCGGTCACCAGCCGGATCAAGATCATGTCTTCGCTGGATATCAGTGAGCGGAGACTACCTCAGGACGGTCGCATTCATGTGCTGCTGGATGGTCGCCGCATCGACCTGCGGATCAGCACGTTTCCCACAAGTCGGGGTGAGAAAACCGTCATCCGGATTCTGGATTCTGGCAGCATCTCGCTCAATCTCGAACACTTGGGATTCGCCCAAGACATCCTGACGAGCTTTCAGGCGGACATCAAAGAACCAAACGGCATCGTGCTGGTGACGGGACCAACCGGAAGCGGAAAATCAACGACTCTTTATGCAGCGCTCAATTCGGCCAGTTCTATGGAGGTCAACGTTTGCACGGTCGAAGACCCCATTGAGTACCACATACCGCTGATCAATCAGTTCCAGGTGCAAGAACGCGTTGGGCTGACATTCTCCAAAGCGCTCCGCACCCTACTGCGACAAGATCCGGACATCATCATGGTGGGCGAAATCCGGGATGAAGAAACG
>CALOEH010000043.1:0-49167 GCA_942492195.1 uncultured Planctomycetia bacterium
AAGTTTCGCGGGCATCTGCAGGGAGTACTTGTGGCGCACCTTACCAGTCTGAATCGCCAGTATCAACATTCTCCTCCGAAACTGCAACGCCGGCGAGACCTTGAGCTCTCCGCCACCGGTCGTCGGGCGACGAGGCCCTGCAACGTGCGGCTCGCTAAGTATTTCCCAAGCCCAGCGGCAATCGTTGTGGTGATCGGCGGTGCGGCATGACGCCTTTGATGCCGCATTACTTCGAGGCTACGAAAACTCACTCCAAGCGGTGATGGCTGGAAAGCGATATGTCCGGCGCACGACGATCGCAACCCAAGTCTATCAATCAATCAAGGCGACGACGGCACGTTACTGATGCGATGTCATGCCGGGGCGCACGACGGATGCGATCGTGACGCCGCTAGGCTTGCAGATTCGCGATCTGTTTCCCGAGAGATCAGCGCCAACGCGATCGTCACGGAAGCCGATAAGGACGGGGCCGAAGGGCAGACCTTATGCGACGGCTGAAGTAGCAATTCAAGTTCACGTGCACAGGCTTGGTGATCCGTCAGTTCGATACGAGTACCGGGACGGGACGGTCTCGAAGCGCAGGTCAGTCGTCGGTGGGACGCTGGCAACGGCCGCATCCGTAAGGAGATTCGGGCCCTGTATCGCGATGGCCTGACGGATGGCGGCTTGAAGCTGCCCCGAGTGATCGGCCGTTGTATCACCTCGACCGCCTCGGATCGTGCAAAGATGGCGTTGAGCACGTTGTGGAAGGAGAAAAGTGCGCTGACGCGTTGAATGCGGACCTCGGATGCGATCATTGCGACAACGTGGAGTGGCGGAACCAACGCAGTAGAACAAACTGACTGGACACCTCTCCGCGGAAAGCGTGTCCGCGTCTTCCCCGACAACGACGCACCAGGACGCAAGGCAGCCAGCAAGATTGTGGGCACCCTTAACACGATGGGAGACGGGACGCATGCCGTTGTGGCGATCCTGCCTGAACTACCCGGCAAGGGTGACGTCGTGGACTTCATTGCCGTGCGTATGGCGAGGCAGGAGACGACAATGCGGCAATCTCGGCGGCGATTCAAGACGCGAAAACGACCGAAGTCGATGTCAGTGTCGGCGCGACGAACGAATGCACCGGCGACGCGGGCCCTGGAATTCATTTGACACGCATGGCCGACGTCGCACCCCAACCTGTCCGATGGCTTTGGCGGGAGCGGTTCGCGATCGGCAAGTTGGCGATGGTCAGTGGTGACGGCGGACTCGGCAAGTCGTTTATGACTCTCGATTGGGCGGCTCGTGTGTCTCGTGGAACAGTATGGCCGGACGGCTCGCCGAATGACCAGGGCGGCGTTCTGCTGGTATCGTGCGAAGACGACGCGGCCGATACGGTCCGGCCCCGGCTGGATGCAGCAGATGCAGACGTTGCGAACATCTTCCACGTTGACGAAATCGACTTGACGAACATCCCGGCGCTGAAGGCCGCAATCATGCGGGTGCCGAATTGCCGACTTTGTGTCATCGACCCCGTATCGGCATATCTCGGCAAGACCGATTCACATAGCAACGCCGAAGTGCGTGCATTCCTGAAGCCGCTAGGACTGCTGGCGGCGGAACTTGGCGTTGCCATTGTCTGCGTCAACCATCTCTCGCAAGGGCGACGGCTCGGCGTCGCACCGGACAATCGGTAGCGTGGCATTCAACAACGCCGTCCGCGCGTCCTATGTTGTTTGCAAGTCGCCTGACGACCTGACAGGAACACGACGGCTCATTCTTCCCATCAAGAACAACATCGGCGACGACAAGACCGGATTCGCGTATCGCCTCGTGCAGACAGACGGACCGCAACCCGTTGTCGCATGGGAGCCGGACCCCGTGACCATCTCGGCAGACGAAGCCATGGCAGTACCGACGAAACTGCACAAAACCGACGAATGCGCCGAATGGTTGCTGACCGAACTGGCAGATGGCCCCCGGCACGCTGCCGAACTGATTGAGAGTGGCAAGCGTCGCGGATTCCCGAAGACGACCATCCACAAGCGCCAAGAAACGAGCGGGCATCAAGGGTAACAAGACTGGAATGGAAGGCGGCTGGATCTGGGGAATAGCCGAAGATTCCGGCTTTGCTTTAGGTGAAAACTCGGAATCTTCGGGAATCTCGGAACCTTCGGTTTCCAGTACGCAACGCGAAAATTCCGACGGAACCTTCGGCCAGAGATAGAGCCAGCCGAAGATTCGCAAAATCCCCGAAGAATCCGACTTTACACGCGGGCAAATTCGGATTCTTCGGTGGACGACGTCAAGAACGCGGGTGACGACGACGGACCCGGCGCCGGGCGAAACCAAATCCAGATTCGAGGAAGACGAGGTGCCGTGGTGAAAGATGCGTTCATTCGTCGCAGGTTTCAGACCAAGACCCAGAACATGGTCGACGCTGCCAATACGATCATCGCCGAGTATTCGGAGCAAGGGTATCGGCTCACCCTTCGGCAGCTCTACTATCAGTTCGTTGCCCGTGGCCTGATTCCGAACAGCTTGCGAGAGCACAAGAGGCTCGGATCCACGATCAACAAGCGCACGACTTGCCGGCTTGATCGACTGGAACGCGATCGAGGACCGAACCCGCAACGTCATCCGTCATCCGCATCATCACGACCCAAAATTCGCGATCGAGCTGATTGCAGTTCGGTACGCCTTGAACCCTTGGCTGGAGCAACCCGAGGCGGCGGAAGTCTGGATTGAAAAAGAAGCACTCATGGGCGTCATTGCGCCGATCTGCGACCGCCTTCGTGTCCCGTACTTCGCGAGCCGAGGCTACAACTCGCAAAGCGAAATGTACGATGCCGCCCAACGAATCGTCGGATACGACAAGCCGGTCACAATTCTCTATCTCGGCGATCACGACCCGTCAGGGATTGATGTCACCCGCGATACTGCGGATCGCCTCAGCCTGCTGAGTCGTAATGCCGACGTCACGGTCAAACGACTCGCATTGAATCGCGACCAGATCGAGGAATACAAGCCGCCACCAAACCCAGCCAAGACGACAGACTCTCGATTCAAGGAATACGCGAAGAAGCATGGCGACCAGTCATGGGAACTCGACGCACTGAGTCCAAGGGTCATCGACGGCCTAATCACGAGTGAGGTTGATGGATCACTGATGAGTTTGCCTGGAAACACGTCTTCAATCATGAAATCAAAGACCGGGATCAATTGCGGGCAATCGCTGAGCGCACGGCAAATAAATGACGGCGATCTAACTCGCCAACAACGACGCATCCTGCGGGGCGTCGCGATTACTGGAAAAATCCACGCGGCCCGAGGCGACGGAGAAGTGAAAATGAAAAAAGCCCCCGAACCCATTGCCATGACTGCCGTGGATGTCGGCCAGCTGCTGCAGTGTTCCAGGCGTCAGGTGCAGCTCATGGCCCGAAACGCGGCGAAATCCCACACAGTGCATTGGCAAACTGCTCCGGTTTCATCGAGATGCGATACATGACTGGTTGAGAAACGAGGCGGATAAGCCGATTGACACACAGAGGCCGAATGACGAGTATCAGGTGTATGGACATGGAATCAACTATTCGAGACGCCATCGAGCGAGATCCTCGAACCGACTACCAGTTGGCGAAAGACTGCGGTCTTGCCTACAGCGTGGTTCATCGTTCTACGATCGGGGAACGGCCGGGCATTAAACTACAGGCGGCATCCAAGCTGTGCGAACAGCTCGGATTGACACCGAAGCCGATCAGGAAGGGGCGGTAAATCATGGCGACGATCCACGAACGGAAAACAAAGAAGGGCGCGACCTATACGATCCAAGCGTACCTGTCGCCCGACAATCGCAAATCGTTTGGCTGCGGCAGAATTGACGACCGCGACGCCGAGGCGGTCGGGCGGCATATCGAACACCTGATCAGGACAATGCAAATCGACGACGTCCGCAGCATTCCGGCGTGGACGGCGGCATGGGTGAAGTCCATCGACGACAACAAAAGATCGAAGACATGCTGATCGAAGCCATGGCTGATCCGTAGGACCGAGAAGCCGACGACAACGATGGCGGAATGGTGCGCACGGTATATCAAGTCTCGGCCTGATGTAGGGGCCGGGCACCGTCGAAATATACCAGCAGATCCGCCGTAACTTGATTGAGCACTTTGGGGCAGATCGGGAGTTGCACATAATTACGCCGGGCGACGCCGACGAATTCGGCGCGCATTCCTCGTTGGGACTGAGGCTCGCAGAAGCCACTGTTCGCCGTAGGCTCGGATTGGGCGCAGCAATTCTGGCGAGCAGCCATGCGTGCAGGGTTTGTGGAATCCAATCCCTTCTCGCACCTGAAGACGGCCGTGAAAGGGAACAAGAAACGGTTTCGGTTCGTCACCCTCGACGACTACGCAGCACTGATCGACGCCAGCCCCGATGACGATTGGAAGTGCACATTTTCTCTTGCGAGAATCGGCGGCGTGCGTGTGCCGAGCGAGATCCTCCCCCTCTCACGTGGGATGATGTGGACTGGGATCGCCAGCGAATCCGTGTGCAATCCCCAAGACCGAATGCCACGGGCAGGACGAACGAATCGTGCCGATGTTTCCCGCGCTGGCAGAAGTCCTGCGGGATGCGTTTGAAGCCGCAGACCCCGGCACGCAGTACATCATCAATCGGTACCGCTCAACTCGGCAGAATCTCTGTGACAACAGCACACAAGATCATTCGTCGAGCTGGGCTGAAAGAGTGGCCGAAGACATTCACAAACATGCGGAGCAGCAGGGCGATCGAGCTGGTTGCGGAATATCCGTCTCACGTGGTCGACGCGTGGCTCGGCAATACGGAGGAAGTCCGCAAAGAACACTATGTCCGGGTTACCGAGGATGACTACGCCCGGGCTCTTAAGCAGAAGTAGTGCCGCTGCGGTGAATGGGCGCAACGGGGAAAACGAGCTGGACTGGCGCAGACGGCACCCGCCAAGACCGGCGATTCTGCGTCAATACAAGGGACTTGCGCCGACATGCGCGAAAAAGACAAGTGTCTATCTGGCCCCCAAGGATTCGAACCTTGACAAACAGATTCAGAGTCTGTCGTGCTACCATTACACTAGGGGCCAATCCAGCCTGAAAAGTCTAGTCGTCGCTCCAGTCGTGTCAAGCCGTGCTGGCGTCAGGGCTTATGACGCGGGTTGTGTGATTCGGATCGACCGCGACTGCCGGATCCGAATCCGAAGCGTCTTCGGAATGGACTTCCAGTGGCTCAATATCAGAAAACGTCACAGGATAGGTTCCGAACAGCTTGGTCTTGTAGATCACCTGGCCTGGTCCGGCCGGGCGCGATCGGGCAAGGACCATCCATGTTCCCGCGAGCCGATCGTGCAGCGCCTGGCGCTTCTTCCATCGGAATGTCGGAATGAATACGGGCGCCGAGCGTGAAGAATGCCAACAGGGAAAAGAGCGTCCGCCTACCAACCTGCACCAGGCTCGGGGGAGTGCCATCGAGGCCGATCAATCGAATTCTCGCGATCCGATACCCCAGTGTTCCATCCCATGTTCGACGCATGCCGATCTGGTAGAAAAACGGCAACAAGACGGACAGCGTGACGGTTGCATAGTATCTCGGCGCCAATATCCTCGAACACGAGCCGCCTTTGCTTGGCTGCATCATCGAGCTTGACCTGGTGCTCCGGCGCGACCCACAGATACGTGGCGATCAGCATCGGTATTGCCATCAAGGTGAAACACACGCAGAGATCGATCACCACGGCGATCAGGCGGCGCTGACCGCTGGCGTAGTCGGTATCCTCAAACACGACGGTGCTCTTGGAAGCATTCATGACGGGCGAGTATAGCAAGTCCGGTGTGTATCGCACGAGCAGGCCTTGGCAAGTGCCGGCGGAATTGGCTATGCTTAAGGGGTCGCGGCGATTGACCGAAAACGGTATCGCGAATCGGTAAGTGAACGGAAGCATGAGTAAAGCGTCCGGCAACGACAGGACAACAAGGCACTGCGACGATCCGCGGCTCGTGATGCGCGACGCAAATTCCGGAGGCACGATCGGCTGGATGGGACCGCTCGATCGCCGGCATCGTCGTCATCGCTGTCGTGATTCTACTTCTCACACCTGCCGATGCCTGGGCGTGGGGCCCCGGAACCCTACATCAAGCTCGCGAGTGATCTGATCAAGAACCTGGCACTGCTGCCGGGGGGCGTCGCCGCGTTGATCGCATCGAACCGGCGATTCTTTCAATTCGGCAACGTGGCCACGGATATCGTGCTCGCGAAGAAGATGAGCAGCGTCAAGCAGGTATGCCATCGATGGGCCACGGGGTTCAAGCTGCTGGAGAATTCACAGAGCGACGCGGCCCGCGCGTTTTCTTACGGCTATCTGGCCCATCTGGCCGCGGACACAATCGCCCATAACAAGTTTCTTCCCCGGCAAATGGCCGTCAGCCGCTGCACAGTCTCGTTCGGTCACTTCTATTGGGAAGTCCGCGCCGACGCGCCGCTTCGCGAAGGGCACTGGAAGCGACTCAACAAGTTGATCCGTGAAGACTTCCGAGAGCCTGAGCGGCTGCTTGAATCCCACGTGAAGGCGACGATGCTGTCATTTCAGACAAACGCGCGATCTTCCGGCAGGTCAATCGGCTCGCGTCCGAAAAGGCGTGGCAGCGATCTGTTCGTTTGTGGGCCCGACTGAGTCGCCACGATCTGACCACCAACTTCTTGGCTCCTATCACGCCGAGTGCATGGAGCGCATCGTTGACGTCCTGACGCGCGGGGATAAGTCGACACTTCTGCATGAGGACCCCCAATGGAAACGCGCGCTGCTGGCCTACGCCAAGGCCCAGCGGAGGCAACTTCGGCAACTCAAGCGGGCCGGGCTGTCCGACACGGAACTGGTTCGCGAGGCCGCCGCGGGGCACGCCCCGGAAAATCGAGCGATGACGCTCCTGGTCAACGACGAATCGATGCACTCCTGAAATGCGGGTTGACGGAGCCGAAAAACGCGCATAGCGTCTTATTAGGCCGTGCTTTGCGATTCTCATCGACTGCGTCACAATAGGGCCGCTAGAAACGCGATGACGCATTGTGAGCAACATGCCCGAAGCAGATCCACTGATTGCCAGCCCGACGACGCGCGTTGAGAAGGTCCTGCGATGGATCGGTCCATGGTATCGAGCGCGGCGAAGCGAGCGGATCGATGGGGCGCCATCGCATTCAGTTGTGCCGTTTTGCTGGGGCTGGCTGTATGGCTCAAACCCTCTCCGGACGGCATGGGAACGCATCAGGCGCTGGGGCTGCCGCCGTGCGGGTTCGTGTATTCAACGGGTTTGCCGTGCCCGACGTGCGGAATGACGACGTCGTTTTCGCTGACGGTACGTGGTCGAATCCTGTCGGCCATCATTGCACAACCCGCGGATTCGTCCTTTGCCTGGTTGCGGCGATCATCGTCGGTTACGGATCCAGCGTTGCTTTGCGTGGCAAGGCGATCTGGATCAACTGGGATCGGATTTCAGCGCGACTGGTTCTCTGTCTGGCGTTCCTCATCCTGGTTGGATGGGGATTCAAGATGGCTCACGGTTTAATCGCCGGCACGCTGCCGCTCAACGGCTAGCTCGGCGAAGGAGTTAGGACAATTGAATTGCTCGGAGACCGAATTCGTCAAGACGCTGTCCCATGTGTCCCGCTGTCGACGCTGGGGCGTTATTTGGAGTGCGACGGCATGAGTGCCGTGTTGCTGCTTTCGTCCGGTTGCCAGCTGGCGTACCTTTTCGCGCCTGATGCGACGGAAACGATTCAGCCAGAGTACACGATCGGCGAGAGCTCCGTCGCCGTCGTCGTCTGGGCGGACCAGAGCATCATGGATGAGTATCCCCAGGCGCGCACGCAGATATGCCGATCGCTGTCGCACCACATGAAGGAAAATCTTCCGGATACGAAAGTGGTCACGGCGCGCCTCGTTGTTCGGCTGCAGTCTGACACGAGCATCGACTGGACGCAGATGAAGACAAACGAGCTCTGCGAAGAGCTTGAATGTCAGTATATTCTTCGGGTCGACCTGGAGACATTTTCGACGCGAGCCAGCAGCACGCCGCACTTGCGGAAGGCACGCATTGACGCGTCGCTGAACCTTTACAAGAAGGCGGATCAGGAAACAATACAATCCGTGTACCAGGATGAGGTTCGGTCCCTGTATCCGCCCGAATCCCAGCACGGTGCCTATGACATGGACGAACGAGATCTGATGCACGCGGCCATTGAGTATTTCTCGACGAAGGCCGCGAGGAAAGGGCTATGAACACGAATTACTCCTCGAAGACAAGAAACGCGATTAGTTTCGCCGGCCTCGTGGTTCTTGCGAGCACGGCCGTGCGTTGCCAACGTTTGGCCAACGTATGACGGTCGAATGCCAGCACCTGCGTCGGCGTGGTGACAATCAGCGTGTCTTTCCAAATTCGGATCTCTTTGAGTGGACCCGCCTGCGGGTCGAGCAGGACTTCGCCAGCTGCCAGGCCGGTTTCGACATCGAGCTTGATCACCTGAGCCAACCCTTGCGCGTTGGCTCCGCCAGAATAATAACCGTCAACCGCCGCGGCATAACAAGGAAGTGGCCCACCCGCCCGCGGTCCATTCTTCCACAAGACTTTGCCGGTATAGACATCCACGGCCATCACGCGGTTGCGCGTGTAGAGAAACATCCGGCCCCCTGCGACAAGAATCGGATCCGCTTGATAAGCGTATTCTTGGGCATTCTCCCCCCCAAACCAAAGCACTCCCAGCGGTGAGCGAACGCGCCCATCTTTCGAAAACAGTGTGTTGCCGGCATCGCCGTGTTCGTGGGTCCACTCACCCGCGTCCGGGAGCGGGCCGACGCGCACCAGGCGGGTTAGATCCTTGTCCCGTTCGAGTTTGGCTTGCGGCAACTCCGCCGCTTGGACGTTGGCCGCGAACTGGGCATGTTGGTCATCGGTGAGTGTCAAACAGAGCACGCCGCCATAAGGACGCAATCGTGCATAAGTGTCTGCCAATTGTCGTCGGTCCGAGGCGGACTCCACGCCGTCAGCCACGATCAACCGTGCGACGTACGACGGAAGGTCGGCAATGTTCGTACCTGATGGAAGCACATGCACGCGTTGACCGTACCGTTGCTGCTGGTGGAAATGCTCACGCAGCGCGGACTCTTTTCCTGCCCTGGGAATGACCACAACCTCCAACTCCGTACTTGCCACCAGTGACGAAAGAGTTTCGGGGTGATCTCCCAGCATCAGGCAAACGCCTGGCACCGTGGCCAGTTGGTTCTGTTGAACAAACTCGGCCAGTTGGGAGTCTACCGCAACTGGCTTGGCTTCCACTTCCGGCAACACGTGCCGTCTGGCTTCGCCCTGCTGACCTCCAAAACAGTGAATGTGGCCGAGATTGGTGACGATAAACAGCTTCTGATCGGCGGCCAGGATACTGGTAATCTCACCATCCACCGGAGGACAATTCGTCCGGTTCCACGTCTTCCCGCCGGCAGTGATCTCTGGCTGATAGGGCTGGTACTCATCGGACAGCACATTGGGCGTATTGACGAACCATCCGCCTGCCCCTCCCTTTTTGAAGCCGAAATTCTTCTCCGATTTGTAGCGAGCTTGAGATTCTTCATTCGCGAAGAACGGAACGAACCCGCCGAAGTGCTTGAGCGTCCCATCGTGCTGTGCGAACAACACCGGGGCACTGCCGCCGCAGGGCGCAATGACGATATCCCCAATCTCGCGGTCCAAAGGATTGAGCTGTGCTGTGGACTTGGCGGTCAGGTAACCTTGCGGCGAAGCACCGCGCCCCCCTTTGCCACCAATGTAGATGGCGCCGGTTGTGTCGTTGGTCCAGATCAACTGGCCGGTTTCAGCATCCAGCGCATGTGCAAAGATTCCCAGGAATGGCCAGATTCCGGCGGTGAAATAGATCCGCCCTTGGTCCAACACCGGCCCACCCCGAACTGGCCAGACCGAGATCATCCGCCCGTTGCCCAAGATCTTGCGGCCAGTCGGACCGCCGCGAAATTTCCAGGCGAGCGTGCCATCGGCGGTACGCAGTGCGTACAGGTGGCCGTCGTCCGAACCAAAGTAAACATGGTTGTTCCAGGCGACTGGTGCGAAACGGATGGGGCCATCAGCGTAGAATCGCCACTGGACTTCGCCGGTCTCGGTATGCAGCGCCGTGAGGCAATCGCGCGAGTTGCTCGGAACGAATATCTGCTTGCCCAGCACGACCGGCTCGTACGACTGATCAAACAGCAGGCGAGAAACTTCTGGCCAGGCAGGCTGTGGTGTGGGGAATTCGCGGATCCACTGCAAGTGCAGTTGGTCTGGCAGCTTTTCCTGCGAGATCCCACTACGCTGCCCATCGTGCTGCCACTGTGGCCAGTCTTCGGCCCAGGCAACGTGCGTAACTAACCCAACGACGGTAACGAAAAGAACCACGCGCGAGAGAAGATTCCATGTCCAGTGTCGCATCATCAGGCACCACAGGTCGAGAAGTGAAGCGGGTTCCAACCGATAAACGCTCGTGAGTTTGTTCCATCGTACCCGTTGAAATCTCGCGAAACCATGGCCGAAGGAAAGTAGTCACTACGCTCTGTCGTGATGAAAACCGTGTCGTCTCGCACAATCGGGGCAGTACCTCGTCAGAATCCAGCAAAGTAGCTTGCAGTGCGCCGCGTTGACAATCATAGTGAAATCGAGAACCACCCGGTAGGCGGGGAAGATCGCGTAAATATGCCGTTTTAGCGATTTCGACCCTTGCAGAACCTCACCGTGTTTGAAACGATTCTATCAAGAACTCCTATTTTAACAGGAATCTCAACGGCTTCGCTGCGGTGCGGAGTGAGCTACGTTCAAAGAGGACTCTCTCGAGAACCACATGCCATTGCCGAAACCGTACCGTCTTCTCCAACTGAGTACCAACGGTAAGCGCGCTGCAATTGCCTGAGAAGTGCCGAAGCTGGAGGTTGGTCTTGCGTCCTACGCTCGTTATGAGCTGTCTCACCTTAATGCTTGCCGCAGGGCAATGCGTGGGTGAGGTGCGCGCCCAGCCCATCGGCATTCCGCGCGAGCATCATGTGTGGGGCAAGTTTGGCATCGGGTCTTGGAAGCAGGTTCGGATTCAAAGCGAAGCGCTCGATTCAACCGGTCAGGTCGTTAATACCAGCATCATCGAAAGCAAAACCACGTTGACCTCGGCGGATGATGAATTCTACACACTGACCGTCGAGAGTTCCGTCGAAGTGGGTGGCAAGAAAATCTCGGTCCCTGCCCAAGTGAGCCGACGGAACTACCAAGACATTCCCGCAGATCAAAGCGTCAACACCAAGTCACTGGGAACCAGCCACGTAACGGTCGAGAGTCGGAAGCACGCCTGTCGCGTCATCCAGTCTCTCACGTCCGATGCTTTGCGTTCGACCGTGACCAACACCTACTACGCAGACACTTTAGTTCCCTACGTGCTCTATCGCGAAGTGGTGGTGACCAACTTGCCGGATGAGTCCAAAGAGCGGACGACCCAACAAGTCACCGCCTTGGCCATGCCGCACAAGGTACAAGACGAACTCCGTAGCTGTGCCCATATCAAACAACTGTACGTCCATGATAAAGGGCGGACTCAAACCTTGGTGATCCAGTGTTTGGACGTGCCGGGAGGGGCCGTCCAATACACCGCCAAAGAACTGGATGCCCAAGGTACGTTGCTTCGCCGCAGCACCCTGGAATTGGTCGACTACCGAGTGGTCCCCTTTGTCCGAAGTGGGGCCTGGGGCGAAATTCCGGCAGCGCCCTGGACGCCACTTGCCACGGTTCCGCTGCGAACCCACCGATTTTGGCACCGCTCGAATAGCCTCAGGCATCGCCTGCAAATGAGGCGTGGAGCATTTGCTACCCCCAACTTTACCCAGCCTCCTATCTTTACCGGGCCATCGGAGTTCTCTTCGGCCACGGGAGTTCCTGGGCCGTCGCAGTTCATGGGTGCCCCCAGGGCAGGTCGTTTCACGGTTCCTGATTACAGTGGCAGCTACTGGACCGAAGGCTACCCGTTCGACTTCAACCGTTAAGCAACGATCGGAAAATTAGTGAGCGGTTTTGGCGCTAGCCACCGGTGGTCGTAGCGATGTCCTAACTGCACCGGCGGCTAGCGCCTTACCGCTCACAAATGCGTTTGGGGAATGCTGCGTCTGAGCCGATGCCAGGGTTTCATTGAATCAGCCAGGCTTTGGGTCGTATCGGCCGATTCGATCCTTGGAAACTTTAGAGTTTGTGGAACTTACGGCCACCGCGCTTCGTCTCAGTGCTGAGCGGCATTCAATTGCTTACGAGCCTTATCAATCCGGAATCAAGCGGAGAGTTTCTATGAGTCGCGGTTCGAAATTCCGATATTTGCTGTTGGCCACAGTAGCGGTTCTGCTGGGATTCTTGACCTTCTCTCCTGCCTTCACGCAAGCTGCCGGATCGCCCGGACCGGTGGGAAAAGTTGACGAGGCCATGAAGAAGGGGCTCCCCCAGACCGCGATCAAGGAGCTCGAGCCAATCATTGCCGAGGCCCAAGAGGCCAAAGCGTGGGCCGAAGCGGTCAAAGCCATAGGGCTCAAGATCGCCTTGGAGGGAAACATCCAGGGCAATAAGGCCGAAGAGCGGATCACGCGTATGCAGGCTGCCGTGGCGAAAGCGCCGGAAGAAATGAAGCCGGTCATGCACGCAATCCTGGCACATTGGTACTGGCAGTATTTCCAACAGAACCGCTGGAGGATTGTCCAGCGGACAGAGACCACCGGTGCCGCGGATGGTGACGTGACCACTTGGTCGCTCCCCCGAATCATCCAAGAGATTGACGCTCAGCTTGATCTCGCGCTGGCGAATCGGAAGCTGATTGAGAAGACCAAGGTCGAAGAGTTTGATCCCTTGCTGGTCAAAGGGAGCATGCCGGACCGATACCGCCCAACCATGTACGACTTCTTGGTTCACGAGGCGCTGGACTTTTACAAATCCGGCGAGAGCTTTGTCACCAAGCCTGAGGACGATTTTGAGATTTCGGCTGCTGGCCCGGTCTTCGGCACGGTCGACGAGTTTTTAGCCTGGAAGATTGAGGATTCCAGCGATTCGCGGCACGCCAAGGCTTTGCGTCTCTACCAGGACCTGCTTCGCTTCCACGCGGACGATCAGGAACCGACAGCCCGTCTGGCCGCTGATTTGGGACGGCTTGAGCTGGGCAACTCCTACGCCCGGGGTGAGGAGAAGGAAGTTCGCTACATCGTAGCCCTCAAACGGTTCATCGCAGCCCATCGCGAGCACGAACTGGCAAGCGTGGCACACTACAATTGGGCCGTGACTCTGCGTCAGCAAGACGAACTCGTTGAAGCTCACCAGGTGGCTACCGCCGGCAAGAACCTGCACCCGGCGAGCGTAGGGGGCAAGCAGTGCCATAACCTGTTGCTGCAGATTGAAGCCAAGAGCTTTCAACTGACCACAGAACGGGTCTGGAACGCACCGCTTCCCACGATCGACGTCACCTACAAGAACATTTCGAAATTGCACTTTCGTCTGGTCGCTATGGATTGGGCCGAGCGAACCAGGACAACCGGGCGACGCGCCGAGTACCTCTACCAACCGGCAGACCGTCAGCGGATCTTGGCTGCAACTCCGGCCAAGGCGTGGTCCGTGGACCTCAAGCCAACCCCGGACTACCAACAGCGGACCGCTGCGCTGTCAGTGCCTGAAGACCTACCCCCTGGCTTCTACTTCTTGGTCGCCAGCCACAACAAGGCGTTCAGTGCCAGCGACAACCAGGTCATCTACACCGACGTCTGGGTGTCTGACCTGGCGTTGATCACGCGCCAGCAATCGGGTGATTTGGAACTGAGCGGATTCGTACTCGATGCCAAATCGGGCAAACCGATCTCGGGTGCCACGGCTCAAGTCTGGACGCAGGAACGCAACAAGATCACTCCAGGCCAAACCGTTAAAACAAACGCTGAAGGTCTGTTTCGTTTCGACGGTGCCGGAATCGAACGAAAAAACAGTCTGGTGCTCGTCACCAAAGACAAACAGCAATTGGTGACCGCCAACGACTACCATTTGTACAAGAACAATCGCAACGAGGTACGGCAAGAACGTACCGTGTTCTTTACAGATCGGGCACTCTACCGCCCAGGCCAAACCATCCAATTCAAGGGACTCTGCTACGCCGTCGCGCAGCACACGGACACCTACGAGGTTCTCAAGAACCGCAAGGTGAAGGTGATCTTCCAAGACGTCAACGGTGAGAAGATAGCTGAGCTACAGCAACAGACCAACGATTACGGTTCGTTTGCCGGCAGTTTCACCGCTCCCCGGGATCGCGTGATGGGGCGGATGTCGATCCGCGTGGACGGCACACCCAGCGGTGCCGTTCAGGTGAGCGTTGAGGAATACAAGCGTCCCAAGTTCCAGGTGGAGTTGGCCGCACCCACCAAGGCTCCAGAACTCAAGGCCGATGTCGAATTGATCGGCACAGCCACTGCCTACAACGGTGCCCCTATTGATGGTGCCAAGGTTCGTTGGCGCGTTGTCCGCCAGGTTCGCTTTCCGGATTGGTGGTACTGGTATCGTGGCTGGTACTCGCCACAGCGCGAGAGTCAGGAGATTGCCCACGGCACGGCAACGTCGGACGTGGACGGCAAGTTCACCATCACCTTTACGGCCAAGCCTGATGAATCCATCGATCCCAAGAGCGAGCCGGTCTTCCAGTTCGCCGTCACGGCAGATGTGACGGATACCGCTGGTGAGACGCGCTCGGCGGATCGCTCAATCCAGATCGGTTATCACGCCCGGCAGGCCAAGCTCACGGCCGACGATTGGCAGACCGAAGCGAAGCCTGTCGAGATCAAGGTTTCAATCTCTTCGCTCGATGGCGCAGGCCGGCCAGGTGAAGGGACCGTCAAGATTCATGCCCTGACCCCTCCGGCTGCGGTGCATCGCCCTGATCTGCAGCCTGGTCGCCGCTACCACGTTCATCGTGGTGCCGGTGCCAATGGCGAGAACGAAGCCGATCCTGACCTCAGCGATCCCAAGAATTGGCCGCTGGGCGAAGTTGTTGCCGAGCGAGAATTTGTTGTCGGTGAGAGCGGAACCACCACCGTCAGCGCGCCACTCAAAGTAGGTGCCTATCAGGCCGTCTTAACCACGCACGATCAACTCGGCGCTCCGATCACCGCCCGACTGGCGATCAAGGTGATTGACCCCACCGCAGATCACCTGGCGCTCAAAATTCCCTTCCTGTTTGCTGCTTCGACTTGGACCTACGAACCAGGCAGCACGTTCAAAGCCGTCTGGGGTTCAGGATACGATCAGGCTCAGGCGTACGTCGAAGTTGAACATCGCGAAAAGATCCTGCAAGCGTTTTGGACCGATCCCCGCAAGACGCAGCTTGAGATCTCTCAGGAGATCACCGAAGAGATGCGAGGGGGCTTCACCGTCCGCGTGACCATGGTCCGTGAGAACCGCGCCTTCATCGAAACCCGACATGTGGACGTTCCCTGGTCCAACAAGCAACTCGAGGTCAAGTGGGAACGGTTTGTTTCCAAACTCAAGCCAGGTGCAGAAGAAACTTGGACCGCGGTCATCACCGGCCCGGATGCCAAGCGAGCGGTCGCTGAAATGGTGGCCACGCTGTACGACGCATCCCTCGACGCCTACTTGCCTCACAACTGGATGCACGGCTTTGGTGTGTTCAGACGGGACCAATCGAGACTCTATTCCCGATTCGAAAACAACTCTAAAGGGTTCAATCACCTGCAGGGATATTGGACCCAAAACTACCAGGGGGTGGCCATCACCTACCGCAGTTTCCCGGCCCAGATAGTGGGTTTGCTCTACGGTCATCAATGGTTCGCTAAAGACAAGAACCAAGCTGCCGCACCAGGCTTGGGCGCTGCAGGTGGAGGGTTTGGCCGCCAAATGCGGGCGGGATTTGCAGAGGCACAGGGAGGTGCCTTGTCAGCGGATCATGCAACCGATGGCCTGGCTCGCAAGGCAAGTGCCAATCGAGCAGACGCCAAGAACCTGCAACAAGCCGCAGGGCAAGGCAAGGCAGAAGGCGGCCGGATCTTGGCCAGGTGTCGGCCGCGGAAGAACCTCTCGAAACCGCCTTCTTCTTCCCGCACCTGGTCTCCAACGAAGGACGGCGAAGTCCGGATCGAGTTCACCATGCCCGAGGCACTCACCGAGTGGAAGTTCATGGGCTTTGCCCACGACACGGAGCTGCGGTCGGGATACCTGCAAGACACCGTGGTCACGTCCAAGGACCTGATGGTGCAGCCCAACCCGCCGCGGTTCGTGCGCGAAGGCGGACTGCTGGAGTTCACCGTCAAGGTCACCAATCAAGTCGACACGTGCAGCAGACCGGCACCGTGCGACTGACCTTGGCCGATGCCCGCACCGGGAAGCCGCGTCGACGCCGCGCTGGGCAACGAACAACCGACCAGTCGTTCGACATTCCCGTCGAAAGAGTCGCGCACGTTTCCTGGGCGATTGCGGTGCCGGACGGCATGGGCTTCCTGACCTACAAGGCGGTCGGCTCCACCGGCAAGCTGTCCGACGGCGAAGAAGGATACCTGCCGGTGCTGTCGCGGCGGATCCTGGTCACCGAATCGCTGCCGCTGCCGATCCGCGGTCCGGAAACCAAGAAGTTCGAGTTCACGAAGCTCCGGAATTCGGGCAAGTCCGACTCGCTGGAGCACCAGTCGCTGACCGTGCAGATGGTCTCGAACCCGGCCTGGTACGCCGTGATGGCGCTGCCCTACCTGATGGAGTATCCCGCACGAGTGCAGCGAGCAGATCTTCAACCGGCTGTACGCCAATGCCCTGGCCCGGCACATCGCGAACTCCGATCCCAAGATCCGCGCGTCTTCGACCAATGGTGGAAGGCCACGCCGGCCCTCGACAGCCCGCTGGAGAAGAACCAGGACCTCAAGGCGGTCATGCTCGAAGAGACCCCCTGGGTGCGGCAGGCGCACAAGGAAAGCCAGGCGCGGCGCAACGTCGGCATCCTGTTCGACGACAATCGGCTGAATGACGAAACGGCGCCGGGCCTGCGAAAGCTGGCCGAAATGCAGCGGCACGACGGATCTGGCCGTGGTTCCCCGGCGGGCCGGGCCAACGATTACATCACGCTCTACATCACCACCGGCTTTGGCCGCCTGCGGCACCTGGGCGTCGACATCGACATGGAACCGGCCGTCAAGTCGCTGGACGCGGCTCGACGCCTGGATCGACCAGATCTACCGGGAGATCCTCAAGCACGGCGACAAGGACAAGAACCACCTGACCTCCACGATCGCGCTGTACCTGTACGGCCGCAGTTTCTTCCTGGATGACAAGCCGATCGCCGCCAAGCACAAGGAGGCGGTCGATTACTTCCTCGGCCAGGCGCGAAGTACTGGCTCGAACTCGGGGCAATCGCCAGTCGCAGGGGCACCTGGCCATCGCGCTGAAGCGATTCGGCGATCAGGTCAAACGCCCGCAGGATATTATGAAGATCGATCAAAGAGCGATCGGTCAGCGACGAGGAACTGGGCATGTTCTGGCGCGACACCGAGCTGTCCTGGTGGTGGTATCGCGCCCCGATCGAAACGCAGGCCATGATGATCGAGGCCTTCGACGAAGTGATGAACGATGCCGGTGGCGGTCGAGGAGTGCAAGGTCTGGCTGTTCAAACAGAAGCAGACCCAGGACTGGAAGACCACCAAGGCCACGGCCGACGCCGTCTACGGCCTGCTGCTGCGGGGCACCGGCGTGCTGGCTTCCGACGAGCTGGTCGAGGTGACCCTGGCCGACGTGAAGATCGAGCCCGAGAACGTCGAAGCCGGCACCGGCTTCTACGAACAGCGCTTCGTCCGCGGCGAGATCAAGCCGCAGATGGGGCGAGATCACCGTCAAGAAGATCGACGAAGGCGTCGCCTGGGGCAGCGTCCACTGGCAGTACCTCGAAGACATGGCCAAGGTCACGCCCTACGAAGGCACGCCGCTCAAGCTCAAGAAAGGCGCTCTTCACCAAGGAGAACACCGAGAAGGGCCCGGTGCTCAGAAGGTCGAAGGCCCGCTCGCCGTCGGCGACGAACTGGTCGTGCGCATCGAACTGCGCGTCGATCGCGACATGGAATACGTCCACCTGAAAGACTAGCGCGGCAGCGGCACCGAGCCGGTGAACGTGCTGAGCCGGCTACCGCTGGCAGGGCGGCCTCGGCTACTATGAGACCACCCGCGACACCGCCAGCCACTTCTTCATCGACTACCTGCCGTTGTTCTTGGTATCGAATGCGAGATGCTGCCCATGTTTGAAACCGCCGCCCGCTAACAGGACCGGCAGGTTCTTGTTGGAGTGGGAGTTGGCACTGCCCATGCAGGTTCCGTAGAGAACCATGGTGCGGTCCAGCAGGGTCTGGCCTTCTTCAGGAGACTCATGAAGCGAAGTCAGGAAGTTGCCCAAGGCGGCAAACTGCCCCGCTTCGTGCCCTTTCAACTCGGCAAGCACGTCGGGCCGGTTGCCGTGGTGGGTGATGTTGTGGATCACGACCGTATCAATAAACAGCGTGATCAACCGAGTGGAATCTGTCTGGAGCGCCAGCTTGATCAAGTCGTACATCAGTTCCGAGCGGCGGACGAATTGTCGGGCGTCCGTGATGTCTTCAGGCGGCTGGATGTCAACGGTCGGCTTGGGCTTGTACTCCCACGTCTCAGCGCTGTGGAGTCGTTTTTCCAGTTCACGGACCGACGTAAAGTATTGGTCCATCCGCTGGCGGTCGCGGGGTGAGAGAGCCCGACTCAGCCGCTTGCTCTGATCGCCGACAAAGTCCAACATGCTTTGCCCCTGGCGGAGAGCCTCGACGTTGGCGGCGACTTCTGATTCATTGGTCGGCACGAACAGCTGTTGGAACAGTTTCTTAGGACTGCGTTGGGCCGGAATCGGGGCACCGCTGCGTGTGAAACTCAGCGTGCTTCCCTCATTCGAGACGGCCAGCGACAGTGACGGATAGCGAGTCTGGCTGCCGATATGCTCGGCGGCGTACTGATCGAGCGACACCCCGTTACGAAAACCGCCCCGCTCCGGATGAGGCGTGCCGGTCAAGAAGCACTTCTCCGCCGCATGGGCTCCAGTCACACCGGGTAGGCTGACGCCGCTAAACACGGTCATCTGTTTGCGATGCGCGGCCAGTTTCTCCAGATACGGTGTGGCCGCGTACTCGGTGCCGGTCTGCTCGGGGAAGAAATACTGGGGCAGGATGCCCATGTTGGTTTCGATGGCAACCATGCGCCGCGGCACCACTTCCGGCGTCGAACCGCGCGCGGAAGCCATGGCATCCAGCCAAGGCAAAGCCAAAGCCACGCCAGTTCCTCGCAAGAAGGTTCTACGTGACAACGGTTTGCGAGCAGAAATCCGAGTCGCGGTCATGCGGTCTTTCCTCAGGGCTGGGCGTGAGTCTCTGGAAACCTGGTCGCTGCAAACGGTTGCAGTGCCGGGACTTCACAAACCAATTTTGTCTGCCAAGCAAGGCTCGACTAGTGCTCGGTTACACCTGAAAATTAGGGGGCACTGGCAGCTTGTCTGCCAGTGTTTTGACCTTATGTAAATCTCAACCTGAGTTTCAAGCATTGACACGGCACTACGTGGAATGATTGTAATCCAAACAGTCGCCGGTCGCGACAGGTTGATTTCTGCTGCAATAGTCCAAGTGCTCAGATACTGTTACAGCCCGCAGGGTATGGAAGCACTTTATCGGTGCCCCTTATCCCTCGGTGCGATACATGAGATCCGAACGGGCAGCGTATTTGGTTCCTGAAACCACCACGCTTCCCTCATGGATCAGCGAATGCTGAAACAGCAGGCCAAGCCCGACCTGCGGCCGGATCGAGATCTCCGGGCTTGTCGCGAAGGTTGTGTTTCCACCTTCGAATCCTTCGTTGAGGTAGATGATAAGCGAGTAGCAACTCTGTTCGATGTCGCTCCGATGAAACGAACCGTCTCGGTGAGGAGCGAATCGCATCCCCGGTTGGTAGCGGTAACAACGGAAGCGTTCGTTGACGCCAGCAAGCACCATGCCATGGATTTCGTGGGGAGCACGCGGTCGTACGCGGTGGAGCAATGACTGCGCCAGGTCTTCGTCGTCGAAGATGACTCGGTCGTTATTCCGGATGTCGGTCCGCACGGTTGTGCCCCGTCCTGTATTGACCGTGGCCACTTCCGGCCCAAGTTCCTCAATCTTGGCGATCAGCCGTTCGCACTCCTCGGGTTTGAGCAGACCAGGAACCTTGATGATGTACGGCCGGTTGTCGTCAATCGGAAGCACGCGTGTTCGCTCTCAGAGGTGGCTGGGTTGCTCGCAACCTAGGTTTACAAGTGGCATACTGAAATGCAACTTTCCATCTAAATAGCCACTTTCCCTTCAGTGCCCGTGATGCGGTCCCCACCGGCGCAGAACTGGTTCCTCAGGCATTCGATTGGCCGTGGAGTTCCGCTAGATGGTATCTGGATGGACGTTCTGTGGGCGTACCAATTTCATGGATTGAATGCTGACACAGAATCGACTTCGGGGGACTACTCTTGAGGTGTGCCTCCTGCAAACCTAGGTTGCGAGCAACCCAGGCTACCCCATGTCTCGTGCAACTAATTCGCCGCATTGGCGTCTTCTGGTTCCACCACGGCGGGGCGAGTGCCGGTGTCGATCAACAAGTAGGGAGCCCAGAAGAAGGGATGCCTGGCCGTGGGAGGGACGTCGCCGGCTTTGGCGGTGACGCGTGGTTCTTGATCGGGGTCCACGGTGGTATCCACGCAAAAGAAGACGCTCCGCTGCCAGGCTGCTGCCGCTTCGGTATAGGGGAGTTCTTGCGTGAACTCGCGGATCATATCGAATGCGGTCCGACCTCCCGTACGCCAACGGCTGAGCAAAATGGTTCGCGCGCCGCAGGCCATCATGGTGCAGCTCGTGAGGAAAATGTCATTGCCTGCCGCCGCCAGATTCAAATTCTTCAGCGAGTTCTCAGCCGGCGTGTGGAAGCCGGGCAGGATCACCTGATCTGGTGAATTCCAGGGCAATTGCAGCCAGGCATCGAGTGAACTGCCAGGCGTTCCGTTATCCACCGTGAGTGGAGACCAGGCCAAGGGACTGGGAACGTCATCGGATTGGTCGGCCAAAACAATCAAGCGATCGAAGAGCGAACCATAAACGGCGGACGGAGCCGGCATCGGCGTCTTGATGCGGGTGGTGCCAGGCAGCACTTGAGCCAGGTGATCGTACGCCGCGTCACCAATTTCCGGTGGCTGTTGTGGAAACAACGACCCGACGACCACCGCCGTGGTTTCCGAAGGTTTGCGCCCCCGGTGATCCGGCAACGCCAGACCCACGGTGGGCGCGTAACGCACGCGGTGTTTGGAAATCATCGATTGCGTGGTGCCGTCGGTGCTGGGGATCTGCAGCGCCTCGAACGGGACATACCAAAGCAGGCTGTCCGGCACGATGATCACTTCTTCGATCTCATCGGTCAGCCGACTCTTGGTGTCGTGAAAGATGGTTTCGTACAGCGCGCTCGAGGCTTTCTTCCAGTCCGCTTCGTCGTTCAATTCGGCCAGGGAGACCTCGCGGTTGTTCTCGTAATTGCCCATGGCTCTCAGCATCGACACGGCATTGCGACGTAAGGCCTCGACGCCTGAAATTTGCCAGCCGGTATAGTTCTCGCCCCCGATCAAGAAGGCGTACATGCTGCGGGCGGTCGAGAAAAAGACCAGCGCCACTTGTTTGTCTCCCAGTCGTTTTTGCAGCGCCTTGGTGCCGATGCGGGGAGGGAAGATCAACGGGGCCGGATGTCGGCGAACCGCCATCTGACGCAAGATGGCTTCTTGCCTGAGGCTGACTTCGCCCAAGGCGGCCAGCTTTTCGGTTTGCAGCCGCAGTTGCCCATCGTCGTTCGGTTGTAGAGGCAAGGCTTGCAAGTCACGCCGCAGTTTTTCGGCAGCTAGCAGCAGTTCGTTGTAAGCCGGATACTCGGCCAGCAAGTCCCGCCGTTGGATCGTAGCGTCCGCGTCCACGAGTTCGTCCGGCCCATCCAGCAACCAGCGGAGACTGAGCAAACGCCCTCCCATCCCGAGTGTGTTGAAGAACCGATGGCGGCGGACCAGGTCAGAGATTTCCAGCGCCTTCTCGAATTCCTTGCGCACCAGAGCCACCTCGAACCAATGCTCGAGCGGCATCGGGTGAGGAGTCACCAGCACCGAGAGAGCCTCGAGAGGGCTGCTCAGCCAATCGGACGAAGTGGGATCTCGCAGGACGTTATCAAACAGGTCCATGGCCGCCCGAGGTGTGAGCGAGCCTTTGAGATAGAGTTGATCTGCCAGCCCAATGTGGAACAGCCAGAGCGAACCGCCACTGCGTTGGAAGGCGAGCGCGGCGGCCATCAGTTCGTCGCCAGCAGAAGCTTTGCCTTGTTGGTACAAGGTCACGGCCATCAGATGTTTGAATCGGGCTCCAATTTTACCCCGGCCCATGTCTCGATTGCCAATCACACTTTGCGTCAAGCCGAGCAGTTTGGCAGTTTCCGGCGTGCGAAACTGCGTACTAAAGATCTCGGCTTCGGAGAGCATCAGCGAAGCTTGAAGGAACTTTAGCCGTTTGACTCGGGCCCAACCGGCACACTGATCCAGTCGCGGATAAGGGGTCTTTTGATTCGACAGGATATGGGCCATTGCGGCGAACCGGAGCGACTCTTCGATCATGGTCGGGCCGTCCGGCGAAATGTACCGAGCCGCCGAATAGCTCGCTTCTTCGAACATGTTGATGGCGGTTTTGAAGTCCCCTCCCTGCATGGCCAGGCGGCCGAGTTCGAACAGGGCCACGTTGGTAAAGGGGTGATCGAACTGCCCACCGGCGACAAGCCCACGCTTGTAGAGTGGAATCGCTTGTCCATCTTTGCCGGAGGCCGAATAGGCACTGGCCAAGAGCACATCCATCCAAGCTTCGGACCAGTGATTGGGGGGGATGGGGGCGGCTGGGTAAATGCGACCAGAATACTGCCGATGAGCGGATCGTGTTCGACGGTTGGACCCATCAGTTCGCGATACCGACGCATCGAGATCAGTTGGCAGCGGACAATTTCCTCGACGTCAATTGATACGATCCGAGGAAGCTGGGCCACGCCACCTTGCTGAACCACCTGATTGTTGTTGACCTGGCCGAGCGCCACCGGCATCCGGTTCGGAAAATCGCCAGCAATTGCTGGGCGTGTGCTTGCGCCCCAGGGGATATTGACCCGGGCATTGGAGGGACGAATCCCAGCCGGCCATTGCACGCGCAGCATCCAATCGGGAAAGCGGGCCGTTAGTTGCAACGCTGACGTGAAATGATTCAGCGCTCGCAAATTGTCCCCCATCTGGTAGTAGCACTCACCCTGTCGGGTGTGGTAGCAGATGGAGTCAATCCAACTTCCGTTGATGCCGCGCGTAGCGCCACGGCTCGAAGCATCAAAGCCCTTGAGGGCGGTGGCGAATTCCCCATCGTAGAACTCGCCAAAGGCCACGTAGTACAAGGTGGAAGGAATGGTATCTTGTTGCGCAGCGCATGGCCTGAGCGGGGCGAACCCAAGCAGGCCAACCGTTAAGAACAAGACCCGGCGACTCAGGGTCATCGGCAGCATGCGAAGACCTCCCGATGTTGACGTCCGCGTGATAGCTAGACGGCGAGCGTACTCGCAGCGAAACGCCCGCAAATTCCTACCCAAGCGCGAGCGACTTGGTTCATCGCTTGAAATTGCGATCCATAACTTCCAGCCTAACGTGTTTTGGCCAGAGTCGCAAAGTTCGTCGGACGAAAAACCCGTAGTCTAGTGAACTTGTGCGCGTCACATCCGGCAGAGACAGACATGATCTTACGGTGCTGGGTGCAATCCGGAGGAGCGCAAAAAAAGAACCGGGCCAGTGAGCCTCAATGCTCGGCTGGCCCGGTTCGCATATTAGATAGCCGCTGTGTGGTCACCCCTGACCCTCACGCGACCCGTTAGAGCGGGCAGTACCATCACCCATGGTCCCCGCTAACCTACTTATCGTAATCGTCAGGGTGCTCACTTGCTTACCAACTGGTCCTATGCCGAAAATTCGCACATAGATTATCCAGCTTTGGTCAGGTTGTGAGGACCCTACGGATTTTTACGGGGCTGGCTTTTCAGGAGCTACTGCTTCGCGCTTGCCACGGGTGCGAACGAGTTGCTCTTTGTGTTGCTGGCCATCCACCACATCCCAGGCCAGCCCTACCTTTTCCAGCATTCGAACAGTCAGGAAGGTGACATCGAATTCCCACCAGCGATGGCCGTGCCTGGCGTTGCGGGGGAAGGCATGGTGGTTGTTGTGCCAACCTTCGCCGTAGGTGATGAGGGCCACCCACCAGAGATTGCGGCTTTCGTCCGTGGTTTCGTAGTTGCGGTAGCCCCACATGTGGCTGGCCGAGTTCACGAACCAGGTGCTGTGCAGTACCAACACCATTCGCAGGAACAATCCCCAGACCAAGAGCGACCAGGCTAACTCGGGACCTTGCCAGGCATAGCCCAAGCCGAACAAGACAATCCCTGTCAGCACGTGCCAGAAAACGAACCCTCGATCCAAGAACCGGAGTACGGGATCTGCTTCGAGATCTGGTGCCCAATGCTTGTTGAACTTGACGTAGTCCGCGCCGCTAAACTTCGGCATGAACCACAGCATGTGACTCCACCAGGGACCATCCAAGGGGGAATGCGGGTCGCCTGGTTCGTCACTGAGAGCGTGGTGTTTGCGATGGTTGGCCACCCAATGAATCACCGAGCCTTCGCCAGCCAGGCTTCCCATGAACGCCAGGAACCAGCGAATTGGTGCCTTGGTGGCAAAACTGCGATGCGTGAAGTAGCGATGATAACCGAGGCAAATCCCAATGCCACCGGTCAACCAGTGCAGCAAGAAGACCGCAGCCAGTCCTTGCCAGGTGAATGTCCAAGGAGCGGCCAGCGCTCCCACATGCACCGCCACCAGCCAAAACAAAATGATCCAATCAATACCGCTGCCCACTCGATGGGCCTTTTCTGCTTTCCGCTGACGCTCGATCTCTTCGCGAGATCGCTCGACGCGAGGGCTCTTCGATGATTTCAACTCGTTGCGTTCAGGGGGCAAGGGTTCCAGCACTGCTGGACCTACCGAAGAACCCTCGGGAGAGACGTGTAGGTCGCTCTCCGAAAAAATGCCGCTCTCAGATGGTGCTGTATCAGGAATGGTGGACATAGAAGAAACTCCAAGCGTGCGGTGCACCCGCGAAAGACAAATGTGCAAAATTTCGACAGCGAGGAATTCTAGGCGAAATCACCACGCAACGGTGTTCCCGTTGTGTGGCAATTATGTAATCTCTGTGTAAACAGGCGCAACTATCTGTAAATAAACGGATTGCGGCAACAATTCGGCGCAAATTTGCGCACCCGAGGCAAGCGGAACGCGAGGAAAATACCTCCGTCGGTGGGCAAGGGGTCGAAACATTCGCACCTGACTGCTATCATTAACCCAGAGCCCCAGGATTTCCTACATCATTGATTTGCTCACATTTAGAATCTGGAGATGATCCGGTGACCGCACTCGTAAGACGAACCAACCTTCTCGTGGCCGCAGCTGCTTTGGCAGCGGTATTCATGTTGCCTGCAGCTGCCGATGCTCGCCCCATCCCTTGCGGCTACATTTCCCAACACATTACGACCACGCATCCTTGCACGGGCTGCCCTGTGACGGTGTGTGTCAAGGTTCCGGCTTGCTGTGCTCATTGCGAGCCGAGCGTCTATTGCCGGCGCACGATCATTGGTGTTGGCCTCAAGCGTTTCACCTGGTGTGAGTGCAACTACTCGGTCACGCTGCGGTTTTACCGACATGGTGGTGTCACGGTTCATTAGTTCCGAGTGATTCGGACAAAGGCATTACCGACAACCAGCCGTCTGCGTGGCCCCGTCCATGGAGACGGCTTTTTTGTTGGGTCTGAGAAACAGTGAATCACGGTGTTCGTGACATATTTCACAATCTTCCGCTTGACGCAAGCAGTTGGTTCAAAAGTGGTTGCGGGTTTTTTAGTATTTCGGACGGCTTGTTTTGCAGTCTCGGCGATCTAGGATAAGAGGAAGCAATCGGTTAGAAACCACGTTGAGAATTCTCGTTCATGTTCAGCCAGGTTCCCGCCAACAACGCGAGCGGGCTCTTGCTGGTGAGCAGAATCTCAAATGGTTCAAGGTTTCCCCTTGGCTGAGAAAAAAAATTCGTTAGCGGCTCTTGAAACCAGGGCGGAAGCTCAGACCGGTTCGAGACCCACTTCGTTTGCATTTGAGGCGTAAGACGCATGGCAAAAAAAGGTCCGCGGAAGAAACTTCCCAAAGAACTTGCAGTGATCAATGCTGACAACTGCACCGGCTGCGAGGCGTGCCTTGAAGTGTGCCCCGTCGATTGCATTGTCAAGATCCAGCAATATGCCAACCAACCGAACTTGCAGAGTTGGTGCCAGATTGATCTGGAACGGTGTGTTGGTTGCGAAGTCTGCGTGCACATCCCCCGCAAGAAGACGGACCCTTACGAGTTGACGGTCTGCCCTTGGGATGCCATCGAAATGGTCCAGACCGAGCAGGTGGCTCAGGTGGTGGCGCAGATCGGCGGCCCTCCGGCCTACATTGAAGAGCACTGGGACGAGCTGGTCGGCACTGCTCAACATCTGGCCGAGTTGAAGGCCGGCGGCTGATTCAAGCAATTCTCAGGCAGCGGACCACCGATGTTTTCGCGCGTCGGCACGCCAAGTCATCGCTGCTTGTCGGTACCTAAAACTGAGGTGGTACTGACAGCTTGTCTGCCAGTGTCTTGACCTTATTCCGTTCGAATGCATGCGTGGAAGGACGCAGATTCCAACGACCTCTGGAAGATGGAAGAAGCCCTTTGCTCGCATAAAGGGATGTCGATACAATTTTGAGGGTGAATGCTACTTCCATGGCCGGAGCTATGAGATGACTCAGCGAGACGCGAGATCTCCGTACCTTCCCAATCGCCGGGCCGCTTTGCAAATTGGCGTCGGCATGTTCGGCTTGACGTTGCCGCAACTGCTGGCGGCCAAGCGAGCCGTGGCGGCCGCGAATCGGCAAGAGGTGTCCTGCATTTTCCTCTTCCTGGCTGGTGGGCCGAGTCACTTTGAAACCTTCGATCCCAAACCAGAGGCCTCCGAGGGAATTCGAGGGCTGTGGAACCCGACGGCGACCAGCGTGCCAGGGACATTTATCTGCGAGAAGATGCCGCTCATGGCCCAGCGGATGCACAAAGCCGCGATCATTCGCAGTTGGAAGGGAAGCACCGGCTCGCACTCAACTGGGTCTCAGTACGCACTGAGCGGAGTCGACCCAGGCCGCAACGCCCAGTACTTCCCCAATTTTGGCTGCGTCGTCCAGTCGCTACTGGGAACCAAAGTGCCAGGCGTGCCGTCCCATATGGGATTGCCGGTGGCAGGAAGATATACCACTCCACCAGGTTATCTTGGCCCTGCCTATGCGCCGCTGGAAGAGCATGGTGATCCCAGCGCGAGTGACTTCCAGATGGACAATCTGCGGATCCCTCCCGAGCACCTCAACCGCCGCCGGAACCTCCTCGATCAGATTGACGTATTGGGCACGCTCGGCCAATCGCAGGCGGTGGCTTCTGAAGTTCATCAGCAGATTTATGACGAAGCATTCACGATGCTCACCAGCACCGCGATGAAGCAGGCTGCCAACTTGGGCGAAGAACCCCGTGCGCTCCGCGAACGCTACGGGATGAACATCTACGGCCAGCGGGTCTTGCTAGCCCGACGGTTGATCGAAGCGGGGTCACGCTTTGTCACCATCAATCAGGCGGTGCAGGGAGGTCCCTACGGTTCGCCGAATCTCGAATCGTCTGGTACGTGGGATAACCACAGCGACATTTTCAGCTTCTTGATGACCTTTGGTGGCGAGCCACCCCGCGGACGCGCGGCGCACGGCAGATGGACCGATTACGAAGGTCCTGGAAACCTGCCGCAACTCGATATGTCTCTCTCGACACTTCTTGATGACCTCGACGAGCGAGGCATGCTCGAAACGACGCTGGTCGTCGCCATGGGAGAGTTTGGCCGCACCCCCAAGATCAACGCAAAAGGGGGCCGCGATCATTACCCAAGGGCTGGCTCTGTCCTGATGGCTGGGGCCGGCGTGCAAGGGGGAGCCGTGATTGGTGCCACGGATCGGGATGGCACCGAGCCTGTCACGCGCCCTTGGTATCCGCAAGACTTTGCGGCCTCGATCTACCACGCAATCGGACTGGATGCGAACACGACCTACTATCCCCGTCTGCCACGTCCAACAAAGATTGCCGAAGGCGAAGTGATCGAAGGGCTGTTCGCATAGCATTGTCGAACCGTTGCCTCAACTGTTCTGAAACCAAGACGGACATTTCGGGCAGTTGAACAGTCCGGTGGCGACATCGCCACGGTAGTCATCTCGACGGCGCGTGATGACTACTATTCTGCTAACACTTGACTCGAATTCGGGTAATCCACGGATACCAGCATCAGCCCCTGCGGCGGCGCAGTCACACCTGCCGATGAGCGGTTCTTTGCTGCCAGCACTTGGGCTGGCCAGCGGATGTCTTCCGCCCCCCGACCAACAGCGACGAGCGTGCCGACAAACGCCCGAACCATGTTGTAGAGAAAACCGTTGGCGGCCACTTCGATTTGAATCAGGTCTTGCTGTTCGCCTGCTTGCCGGTGGATGGACAACTCAGTCACCGTACGCACGGCGGACTTTTCCTCAGGCCAGTGGCTGGCAAAACTTCGAAAGTCATGCTTGCCAACCAGAGCCTCGCTCGCTTGACGCATGGCTTCGACATTCAACCTTTGATGCAGGTGCCAACAATGCCGGCGGTTAAGAACGGGGCGAGCGAGACCATCATGGATGACATAGCGGTAACGTTTGCCGATGGCACTGTATCTGGCATGAAACCCCGCCACGGCGTTCTCCACCTGCCGGACCACCAGGTCATCTGGGAGATGAGCATTCATTGCCTGCTGCATTCGCTCCAGGTCGTGCTGGCAGGTGGTCGAGAAGCTGGCAACCTGCCCCAACGCATGAACGCCGGCATCCGTCCGTCCGCTGCCGTGCATGCGAACCGCCTCGGCGGTGAACGCCAACCAGGCAGATTCGAGCGCCCCTTGAACGGTTCGCTTGTCGGGTTGAACCTGCCAACCGGCAAAGTCGGTCCCGTCATAAGAGACGGTTAAACGAATCGTGCGATGGGTCATGTGGGGAAGAACGGAATGTAGAACAGTTGTCCCAACTGCTCAGAAACCAAGAGAATCGTTTCGGTTACTGCACATGAACAGTTGAGACACAAAGACTTGACTCAAATGGAACGAGTTCTTTCCGATGTGGCGTGCTAATAACCGGGGTTGTTGTCACCACCTGTCGGTAGGCCGATGGCGGGGAGTTCTAACCGCCGCCGGCATTCGTCAAGCATTTCGGCCGTACGACTGGCACCCACCCGGGAAACGCCGAGGCTGCGTACTTCGAGCAGTGTATCAAGATCGCGGACGCCGCCGGCGGCTTTCACCTGAACATGCTCTGGGGAGTGTTTACGCATCAGTTTGAGATCAGGCAGGGTCGCTCCTCCAGGAGCGTAGCCGGTCGAGGTCTTCACCCAGTCGGCGTTGAGTTCGCCACAGATCTCGCACAGGCGAATTTTGTGTTCGTCCTGCAAGTAGTTGTTTTCGAAGATCACTTTGACCTTCTGCCCCGCGGCATGAGCCACTTCAATCACAGCGGCGATGTCACCTCGAACGTAGTCCCAGTTACCACTGAGGACTTGCGAAATGTTAACCACCATATCGAGTTCTTGGCAGCCATCGGCGAGCGCCTGTTGAGCTTCGGCCTGTTTGATCTGAGTCGTGTGTCCTCCATGCGGGAACCCAATCGTGGTGCTGGCCTGCACGGTGTTGGCTGCCAGTCGCTCGGCACATGGCTTGAGGTAATAGGGGAGGATGCAGACACTGGCCACATCGTAGGCGATGGCAAGCTCGATACCGGCTTGCAGTTGCTGGACCGTCAAGGTGGGATTGAGCAGCGAATGGTCAATCATCTTGGCGATATCTGCGTAGGTGTACTCCAACTCAGTCTCCTAAATCTCCTAAATGGTTGATCTGCGGTTATTGTAGAACATTTGTCCCCAATGTTCACCTGTCGAGACCTCATTGTAGAACAGTTGTCTCAACTGTTCACGAACCAGAAACACATTTCGGCTACCGAGACGTTTGCACTGGTCCCTGAACAGTTGAGACAACTGTTCTACAATGAGGTAAGGGCCCAATCGAAAGCACGCTGATGGTGCGAGGGCAGCGGGGCGAAACGGTTGTTTCGCGGCGAACGGGGGGGAGTTGAGCGCAAAAAAAAAGATCATGGTAGGTCGGTCCGTCGAACTACCATGATCTCTATCCTGAAACGGGACATCGTCCCGCCCTCCCGGCATCAATTGTACTAACAGTATCGGCCAAGAGGGTGGATCGCCTTAACGCGATTCTGCAATTCGCGCCGGGAGTGTTTCAGGAGGGTGGGTCTTCCAACAAAAAAACGGCGATGGGCCAAGCGCGCTGGCCCATCGCCGTACGTGCTGTAACAGGCACCGCACTCCCCAGTAGGGGCCTGTCACAAAGTGCACGTTCGTCCGGCTTGCTGTGTTTCAGGATTCAGGAAGGCAAGCAAAACCGAACGCCGTGCGCACTCCACGCTACGTTGGCTCCTTGCGGAGCCGGGAGGGAAAAACTCGACTAGTCGTGGACGATCTCGCTGTCGTGGGTGATCTCAGCAGCATGCAGATGGTTCACTTCGGGAGAGGAGTGATCCACCGTCATGCCCTGCTCGACGTACGAGGGAGCATACGATGAAGTGGTGCAACCAGGTGCACAACTTCGGCAGGCAGGGGTGGGGCAATGTCGCTTGGGATGCCAATGATGCGCTGTCTCAGCACAGTAGCCATCCCACAGATGGGCCGATCGCCACCAACGCGGCCGCTTGCAACAACTCCAGGATGTGCCGTCGCAAGAAGGACACGAATAGGTGTGAGCACCAGGCCCTGGGGCATACATGTCGCCGGCGTCAGCAGCCGAACCCAACAAGGCCCAAGCCAAAGGCAAGCAATACCAAGCTTTCATCAAACCGTCTCCGGGGAGGAACTTCGACGGGGGGAGTGATTCCCACTCTGTTCAGTAGTCAGCGGGAGGAGCAGTCTACTTAGCGTCGTGGGTTGTGTCTGGAAAAGCATTGCCCCAGAATGGCACTTTGGCAAATCACGATGTTGCTTTTTTTCAACAATCTTGGTTGCGGTCTGACCGCACAACCCTGCTAACAGTTGATGCACGAACAGTTTCCCCACATAGAGCATTCGAACCTGGCTGTGGCCTTTCGACAACATCCCGGTAGGGCTGTAACGATTATCCCAGTCAGGCCCTCTCGCACGCCTCGCGCTAAATACGCTTGCATGATTCGAAGAGAGAGATCCCAACGGGTGCCACTGGCAACTGGTTGCCAGTGCTGGTTGTCGCAGAATCATGCAACGCCGTTCAGACGACGCAGGCCGTCATGAACCTTCACTCCGGCGCGGCTATCGCCTTGGGCATGGTTTGGATCCTCTGGCTCTTGCCCAGCAGGCGATACGCGCGCGGCTCGACGGCATTGCCGGCCATGAACTGGATGTTGCTGGTCGCAGGCACATTGGTGGCCGTAGAAATCCTGGGCGCTGTGCGCGGGACCGATAGTGCCGGGATGCCGGCGCTCAGGCACCTGGCCGCCGTGGCGACTTTTTGCCCTTTGATGTCGCTACTGGGTGCCAAACGTCCGCAAGACAAACCATGGCAGTTGATCGTGCTCAGCCTGTGGGTGGTGTTGGCCCTTCCCGCTTTGGAAACCCTCATCTTTCGACCTGCGATGCAACCGGACCTGCATCTCTCACGGCGACTCTTTCTGGCGGTTTTGCTGCTGATTAGTTTGTTCAACGGGCTCTTTACCCGACACGCCTGGGGGGCGCTGCTGGCCACATTCGGTCAGGTCCTGCTGCTGGGAGATCTGCTGCCGGGGATAAGTGAGCTGGTGGCCGAAATCCCGCCCGGCTGGCGCGTCGCTGCCGCGCTGGGTTGTTTCCTGGTTTCCACTGCCTTGTGGACTTTCAAACAACGAACGCCGCAGCGTCCGCTGCCGCTCGATCAACTATGGCTGGACTTTCGCGATCTGTACGGAACCATTTGGGGGCTGCGGATTGCTGACCGGATCAACGCCGCGGCGCAGATGTACGATTGGAACGTCGTGCTGCGCTGGCACGGCGTCTGCAACTTGCAGGGACTCTCGGCAGCGCCTGATGACGAAACCGAAGTGGCCCTGCGCAAGATGTTCCGAACATTGCTACGAAGGTTCGTTTCGACAGCGTGGATTGACGCCCGACTCGGAGAAGCATCAGAGAGTTTGAGCATCGACGAGCCAGGCGAATGACCTACTCCAATCGCTCGAGTCGTTCTCCCAACTCCACCTTACCTTGGGCGCTGCGAGTGACCTGGGCCGCGGCAATTTGCGGATCGTGATCAAACAGCAGCCACCACTGCTCGTCGGCGGCTTGCTGGAGCATTCGCTCTTTAGTCCGTCGAGTGTCGAGCAAGTAGCTGTCGTAAGACATGCACCAATTGGTGCGAAGATGTGCCTGCATGGGACAGATGTCGCCGATGTAGACGGCTGTGTGGTCGTTGTCGCGGAAGAAGATGGCCTGATGTCCGGCCGTATGGCCTCCGGTGGGAACAACATGGATGCCGGGCAGGATTTCCGCCTCACCATCGACGGTGTCGATGGCACCTGCCGAGACCAGCGGTTGTACGTTCTCCAGCGGATAGGCTCCTTGCAGTTCCAAAGCTTCGCTCAGGGCATCATCCAGCTCGCGCTGTTGCACCACATGGCGTGCCTTGGAAAAGGTCGGGTGAAGTTCCCCTTCGGCATCGAGGCTGGTCGAGCCGCCAGCATGGTCGAAATGCAAGTGGCTGAAGATGACCATCGTAATTTCTTCCGGCGTCACCCCGAGTTCGCTGAGATGCGTAACAATCGGCACGGCGGGTTCGGACTCCAGGTACTTGGCTTCCCGTTCTGGGATCTTGCCGCCGTAACCGGTATCAATCAGCACACAATGTTCGCCATCTCTGGCGAGCACGCAGTTGGTGGCAGACGGGATTCGGTTCATTTCGTCGGGTGCAATCGCCCGTTGCCAGAGCGGCTTGGGGACCACGCCAAACATGGTGCCGCCGTCAATCAAGAACATCCCGCCGCTGACGGTTTGTAGCTTCCATTTTCCAATTTGCATCTGTGGACCTGTTGGTTTTCTGGCGGAAGCGAAGGGCCGGCGCATCTGCGCCGCCGGACGGTTGCCGTTCAGCCAATCGGGTTGAACACCAGCCCACTGAGTAGCTTGGGATAGAAGTAGGTACTCTTGGCAGGCATTCGCTCTTTTTGTTCGCTGATTTCCTGGATATGGTCCAGCGTGGCCGGCATGACCAGGGCAGCAAGCGGGAACTCGGCGGAATCTAACTCGTCGATCACTTCGTCAACCAGGTGCACGTATTTGGGTTTGGGAAGGTCTTTTCCCTCCAGCAGGTCCTCAATCACCAGGCGATGCAAGATGCTGACGCCGAGACTACGCCAGTCTTCGCTGCGGTCGGGGGCCAATTTCAACATTCGTTGGCGGCCAGCATCGGTAATGCGAGCTAACGTCCAGCGTTCGTCCGCTTGGGTGTACAAGCCGAGCGTGCCCTGTTCGTCCTCGGCTTCAATTTCGTCCCAGACCGTGCTGGCCAGGTCAGCCCCTTCACCGGCAACTCGAGTGGTAAAGTTGTCCCCGAGCTTCGCCACCAGTTGCTGAGAGTCCATCTCAGCCAGGCCGCGGAACAGTCGGTGGGTCGGCAACACGATCATGCCCGGGTCGCTCATGCTGACGCACATCATCAGGACAAAGTTGGCCGGGTGGTTGGCGTCCAACTTCCCCTCGTCCTTGAGTTGTTGCCGGTAGTTGCAGGCGGTCTCGTAGCGGTGATGCCCATCGGCAATGAAGATGGGCCGGCCCGCCATGGCACCGTTGACTTCGGCCAGTGTCGAGGCTTCGGTGACGGGCCAAAGTTCGTGAACCACGCCCAGGTGATCGGTGGCCTCGAGCGGGGTCACGCCGATGATGGATTGTTCCAAGATCTCTTGAGCCTGGCTGTCCGGGTCTGGGTACAGGCCAAAGATCTGGCTCAAGTTTGCACCGCAGGCGATGGTCAGCTTGAGGCGGTCTGCCTTGGGGCCCGACATGGTTTCTTCGTGCGGGAAGATGTTTCCTTCGCCGAACGGCTCGAGCCGAACACGAGCCATGAATCCCCGTCGCGTAAACTCCTGGTCTCCCACGCTGAATCTCTGATGGTAGACGTAGATGGCCGCATCCGCTTCGGTGAACAGCACTCCTTCGCTCTGCCAGTTGCGGAAGAAGCGGGCGGCTCGGGTATACCGATTGTTTTGCTCGTCGTCCCCCGGTTCCTCGCGGTTGAGGATCAGCCGAATCGCGTTCGCGGGGTGCTTCTCATACAACGCCGTTTGCAGTTCCGGCGAAATCACATCATACGGCGGAGCCACCACATCAGAGAGCGAGCCCACGTGTCCCAGGTGATAACGGATCCCACGAAACGCCTGAACATCGGGCATGACAGCAATTCCTTCCAACAAACAAAATTTTACGGATCACATCGTGCGAATGCCAAACGCCGACCACCGGCGGCACAAGTAGGAGTTGACTCGAATCAGGGGATTCTTGCAAGTCGGGAAGATGCGGAAAGGAGAGGAACTGGATGGCCAAGAATCAACCTCAACCGTTTCGTCAACATCTGGGGATCCTCCCCCTCGCTCCAATCCAGGACAGGCAGATGAAGGTGGACTACATTGTGGCGGTTGAGCCGAAATGTGTGGAATACCGACCCAGCGCGTTATATCCAGGGCAGAACACCGCTTGGTAGGGTGTGGGCAACAGCCAAGATGGCGATTTCGGCGGGCTCGCATATACTGAGGCCGTCGATTGCCCCAGGGCAACGTGCGAGGTACTTCCTGTGACTTGGGAAAGGCGCGATGCAACAGTTCCCCTACATCACGGATTATGTCAACGGCGTTTTTGCGAAAGAACGTACGCAATGGGATTTCGTCCTGCTCCGTCCCATCCTGCTCGTGCTGTACTTTTTCGTTCGGTTTATTAGCTTCCCGCTAAAATTTGTGCTGCATCGCTGGCCGTACGGATTTGAGACCTACGCGATCGACGGCTGCATGGCGCTCGGCATGAAGTACCTGGCCCGGCCTGAGGCGGCCGAACTCTTCATGCGGCACGTGCAGATTGAGCCGTTGCTGTATCGCCATATTCTCAGTCGCCGTGACATGCCAGCCCCGAGCAGCAGTCTGAAGCTCAATGGAATCGACGGCGATTTTAACGTCCAAGATATCCGGACCGTGATTCGCAATCATCTGACCATTGGCCACGATCAACTCTCGTATGAAATCGTCGACCGCTTTGACAAAGACGTCTTCCTGGAAAACCTGGACTACATCCGTTCGCTCAAGCCGATGGATCACGACCAATACAGCAAGGCGGTGCTGGAAGAAAACCGCAAGCATTCGCTGAAACTGCTGGGGCCGACCAACGTCGTCATGCTCATCGTGCTGGCGATCACCGTGTTTGGCGACTTGCGGACCACCGTCACGGCGCTCAACTCGTTCGGTTCTGATTCCCTCTTGCTGTGGTGCATGAAGCAGATCTACGCCGACGACCGACAGGTGCAGATCGACCTGGATTTCTTCATGCAGGAGGTTGCCAATCGAGGGCATTACAACAGTAGCGCCTTCTTTTCGAATCCGAGCCAGTACCTGTATTACCACATCGTGTTTGACGAAGTCGTCTACCACACGTTGATGACCCTCCCACCCACGCGAACGGACGGGTAAGCTCATGCAGTGCTACATCACTCATACGGCTTCCTACCTGCCGGGACCGGCCAGGGAGAACCACGAGATCGAGACTTACCTGGGCTCGCTTGACGGAGAAGCGGAGGTGAAGGACAAGGTCCTGGCGATGAATGGCATTGTCGGCCGTCACTACGCACAGGATCCTCACCAACAGCCCACGCACGACGTTTACGAGTTGGGGGCGAGGGCGGCTAGTGCCTGCCTTGAAGAAGCCGCGCCCATTCCCCCCATCACACACCTGGCGGCCGGAACAACATTCGCTCCTCTGGCGGCGCCCGGCTATTCATCCATCCTGCATGCCCGTCTGAGCGAGCGGAACCTTCTCACCCACCCCGTGGAGATAGCTTCGCATGCTGGAATCTGCTCGTCGGCAACGGTGGCCATGGTCTCTGCAATCTGCGCGCGGTGGACCGAGGTGAGCATCGCGCCGCACTCTGTGTGGGTGCCGAGCATGCGTCGGAAGTCCTGAAGTCCACCGCCATTCAACCGGTGGACGATCGTGCCGAACATGGCAACATTCGCAACAGCCGCTGGTACATGTCCGTATTCCTGCGATTCATGCTTTCTGACGGCGCAGGGGTTTGCCTGCTCCAAGACCAGCCGGCAAGTGCAGGGCTTTCGCTCCGCGTCGACTGGGTGCACTCCCGGTCGTTCGCCAATCAGGCCCCGCTGTGCATGAAGCTCGAAAGCCGGACAGCCCTACTCAGCCAGGATTTGTCAGTCCTTTCGAAGTATCTGTTTCCTTGCGTCAGCCAGTTTGTGGCCGATGCATTGCAGTCGCACGATGACACGCTGGATGCATACCGGGTGATACTGCCACACATGTCTTCGTTCTTCTTTCGCAGGAAAATGGAGCGCGTCATTGCTGATCGCTGCCAGGATCCTCACAACCCCGTGCCCTACTGGACAAATCTCGCCACGGTTGGCAACACCGGTGCGGCCAGCATTTACATCATGCTCGACCAGTATCTGCGACACGGCGAACTCAACAGCGGCGACCGAGTGCTGCTGTTCGTCCCGGAGTCAGGCCAGTTCAACTTCGTCCTGATCAGCCTGACGGCCGTTTCGCCATGAGTGCCCCTGTTGCAGACCTGGCACGCAAGAAGCGGTTGGCGATCATCGGCGGGGGAAGCAGTGGGCTGATTTGCCTGAAGTATGCGCTCGAACTGCTGCCGGATTGGGACATCCAATGCCTGGAGCAATCGAACCGAATTACCGGAGCTTGGGGGAACCCATACCCTGGCTTCGTTTCCACATCCACGAAGTACACCACCCAATTCGCGTGCTACCCAATCTATGATGCCAACGTACACAAAGATGGCGGAGCAAGCCGTAGCGAATTCTTTCGCGGAGGTGAATATGGACAGTACCTCACGCAGTTCGCGGAGCATTGGTCGCTCAAGCAGCACATCCGACTGGAGTGCCACGTCGATAACCTGTGCCGTGTGGACGGTCGACCGGGTTGGAACGTGTCGCTGCGTCGAGCCGGCGAGCAACCTGTAGAAGAGTACTTTGATGCCGTTGTCATCTGCACCGGACTGGCCGCAAAACCGAATCCGATCGAGTGCGACGTCAAGACGCTCACTGCCGCGGAATTATCGGGACTGGATGAAATCTGCGATCAATGCGTCGTGGTTGTCGGCGGTGGAGAGTCGGCTGTCGACTTTGCAAATCGCCTGGCTCAACCTGAGCGGAATAACTCGGTATATCTCTCCCTTCGGTCTGGCATCCGCGTCAGTCCTCGCTACCACCCGATTCGCGGCGTCCCCTCGGACTTTCTCCGCAACCGACTGATGCTGTCGATTCACGAGGACCTACGGAACTGGATCGGCCAACGGTTTGTGGAATGGCGCATTCGCTATCAAGAAACGTTCGAGCGAATCTTTCCGCACCGGCATTCGCACGAGGTATCGGCAGCGGTGGCTGACGACGCAGCCCGGCGAAAGCAGTGGGCCTACAAACTCACGAAGGCGGCCAAGGACGACCTCTTCAATATGTTCCACAACAAGAGCGATGACTTCCTGAACGCCGTTGGATCGGGCCAGCTTCGTATTGTGGGACCTCCCGTCGATCGAACGTTCCGCCGATTCCGCGAATTCGATTCCGACCAGGAATTGTGTATCTCGCCAGATCTCGTCGTGCCGGCTCTCGGTTATCGAAACCAACTAAACGAAATCTCCAGTGGCAAGGTAAAGCTCTCCGACTTCTACCTCGCCTGCTGTCACACCAAATGGTCTGATCTGTACCTGGTTGGCTACGCACGCCCGGTGATTGGCAATATCCCCTCCATCAGCGAGAAGCAGGCCCGCTTGGTCTGTGGCCTGCTGGCAGGCGAATTCTCTCGTCCCGACAATCTGGATGAGCTCCATCGCAACGATCTTGAAAAGCGCCAGAAGCACTTCCCCAAGCTGAACCTCGACGTGTTGTTCCCCGTGGAGATGTTTCCCTACTGTGATCAACTCGCGAAGCTGATGAACGCCTATCCCACTCAGCGAACGCTTGGCTCGCTCCGCGCTTGGGGGCGGATGCAACTCACGCCGGCCACCACCATTCACTACAAGTGCCAAAGTCCACAAGCACGCGAAGAGTGCATGTCTGCACCGGTTTACATGCCACAGGTGCTGATCCTGCTGCTGCTTGCGCTAAAACCTTTGGACTGGGCGTACCGCCTCGTTCATCGTTAATTAATCGGCGCAGAAAAACGCCCGAATTTGCGAAAATCGGAGATGCTCGAGCAAGACGACTGCGCCCAGCCGGGACTATCTGCCGGAGCTGAACTCACCGTAGAGATCGCGGAGAGCGCCGCCACAGCAAACGAACCCCACGGTTCTAGCTGGTACTCACGGGCCGGTCGGTACGAGTGGGAACAAGCACACGTTCTTCAGATCGGTCCGAGTGGCTGTCAGTCGGAACCTGGTCAGGTGATTTCGGCGTGCGAGGTTGATGCCGAAACAGTTTGCCGACCGGGCCGGAGAGCATGGCCGGCAGCATGATCAAATCGCCAATCAGGGCCGCCAGCAGCAAGCCCACCATTAAGTAGCCGAATCGCATGGTGGGGGTGAAGGTACTCAGAGCAAACACTGACATACCAAACCCGGCAATGATGGTGGTTTCGGTCATTGCCCTGGCACAATGCGCATAGGCAAACCGTGTCGCTCCCCGATGGTCCAAACCACGTTCCATGCCCCGGCGGAACCAAGTGAGAAAGTGGATGGTATCATCCACCGCCACGCCCATGGCCACGCTGGCCGTCATCATCGAGCCAATATCAACGAGAATGCCGGACCATGCCATGGCACCAAAGATCAGAGCCGCCGGGAAGACATTCGGCAACATCATGCAGGCACCAGCTGGAATCGCGCGGAAGATCCCGGTCATCTTGCCCAACAGCAGCACCATGATGCCAGCAATGAGAACAAACGCCGTGACAAAACTTTTGAACAAGTCACTCAACAGCTCGGCTTGGGCTTTGTAAACCAAGGGAACCACGCCAGTGTAGGTGACGTGCAAGCCGGTCATGCCTTGGGCTCGGTACTGGGCGACCACCGGTTCGACCTGCTCCTTGATTTTCTCAACAAAGACTCCGTAGTCCACCTTGTCCAAGGCACCCAGGCGGAGGCTGATTCGGTAGAGTTCCTCGCCAGGCGTATCTGCCATGTAGCGCGCTTCGATGTACTCGTTGCGGTGCCGCTTGAGGTTTCCATTGATCGCCTGACGTTGAAATGGCCCGCCCGAAAGACTGGGGGCGAATGTCGTGGCTGCGAGCGTGGTGTCCACTTCTTCTAGTGCTTCGATCGCTTGCTGCACGTTCCAGACCAGTTTCATCCGGTCGTACATGTTCATTTGCGTGACGGTCGAGTGTTCGATCTTGGGGTCAGCGCCCTCAAGCTGCGTGTTGCTTGCCATGCGTGGCACAATCTGCGCACCAGGCCGATTGATGAGAAAGGTGACGTCGGGAAACTCTCCGTCGGAAGTTACCACCACATCATCCAACCCTGTTTGCCGCAAGGCAGCTTGAATCTCGTGTTCTGTCGAGCGGTACGAAATGGGAGAAGTTTGCCGAGCCTCGCCGGCTTCGTCGGTGTACGTGAGTTGGTAGGTTCCCCCTTCGGCCCCATCGACGGTGAAACTCTCCCGCTCGCCCGTATGAATGATCACTTCCATAGGCACCAGCGATCCGAGTTTCTGCTCCAACCAGGCGTAGTCTTGAACGATCTGCGCTTTCGGCGAGAACAGTTCCATCAGTTGCACGCTGGTTTTCATCTTGGCGAGTGCGCCGTAGCCGAAGACGACCAACACGACCATGCAGGTACCAAATACCACGGCATGTCGGCGTTGGATACCATCGACAAACGCATCAGCAATCGCTCCCAGCCTTCCCCCCTTGACCACCGATTTGGCCTTCTGCACGTCAGCTTCGGAGATTGGCCGGAGCCATTCCAGGCAAGCAGGCAGGTAGAGAAAGATCCAAAACAGAGACGCAATCACGCCGATGGCCGAATACACACCGAACATGCGGATCGGCAAGATATGGCTGATATTGAGCGACGCTAAACCGACAGCCGTGGTAACCGCCGCCAATGCACAAGGCCAAAACCCTTTGCGCACCGCACGCACGGCAGCACCGCTCAGGCCACCTTCGAGAATGGCGTCTCGATAGTAGTTCACAATATGAATCGCGCCGGAGATCGTCAGCACGTAAATCAACGTTGGCATACTCAGCAAGATGGCGTTCACCTTGGCGCCCGAGTAATGCAAGATGGCCAGGCTGGTGCCTTCGCTCACCAACGCGGTGAAGAACACAACCCAGGTCAGCAGCAGACTGCGGAAGCAAAGCCAGCACATCAACAGACCGACAATGAACGAGAATCCAGCCACCACGGCCAGCGTCCGCTTTCCCTCCTCATCAATCGCCAGGTTGTCGACCAACGGTCCCCCCATGCGAAAGTCCGCGGGCGCAATGCCACACTCGTCTTGGGCCAGGCGGGAGATCTCTCCCAACGTCCCCTTTAGCCGCTTCTCTTCGCGACCGTAGTCAGTGACTCCCAACAGCACGCAACTTTGACGCTGTGGAGGTGGACCCGACCAACGCCATTGGCGAGGGTTGGGGTTGCCACGCAAGAGGACGCTAATGGTGCCAGACGAGTCCTGCGCGTAGGCGTCTCGCAACACGCGCTGGGCGTCGCCCGCCGTTGGGGTCTCGATACCGTTGATCTTCTCAATAAAATCGCCCGACTTGAGACCTTCGCTAGCCGCCTTGCTGGCCGGGTCAACTTTATCCAGTTTGGCACCACCGTTGCGATCATCAGCAAACAGCATCCCGTGCAGATAATCAGGCCCAATCAAAGCCCCATTGAGACGCTCCAAGGCATACTCTGGCTTGAGATAGAGCGGCGCACTTTCGGTCAACCGGTCCAATAGTTCCCGACCCGTGATTACTGTTTCGGGTCGAAACAGCCCGGGGTCTTCTCCATGCCGTCGAAGCTTCTCAGCAAACAAATCCAGTCGGGGGTCGTCGAGTGTGCACCCCTCCCAACTGGCAATCACAATGTTGTCACTGCCATAGCCAAAGAGCTTGTGGTACCACTTCAAAACCGCCGTCTCTTCGAAGGAATCCGGCAGCCATTCGGTCACGTCGTTGCTGTTGCTGCGGAGTGCCCGAATCGAACCGATTCCGACAAATCCCATCAGCGCGACAAAGACCAAAATCACTTTGAAGCTGTGACGATCAATGAGAACTTGATACGCCTTGGCCAGGGTATTCATAGAGTTTGCTTTTTTTGCGGCGAGCGCGTCCTGCGCTCCCTATGAGGGAGGCCCATCAGGCCTGGTGTGAGCAAAGGGAAACAGGGGACCAACGGGCCATCGCTCATGATTGGCCCATCACCCGCCTGCCATCCGATTCGGTTCCTTCGCCACCCCGAGCGATCCATTGCACGTGTCTGGCGGCAAATTTACCTAAACAACCAAGTTACACGAACTTGGAGCTTCCGTCCATGCCAGCCGAACCCCAGCTGTCGGCGATCCGGCGCATGCCGTAACTCTTTTCAGAACAACCGTTTTCTGCAATCCCAGCAGCACTGCGATCATGCACCCGCGGCAACCCAAACCGAATCGGAGCAAGATCGACATCGCAAGACCGTCAGCGCAGCAGTTCGATCCCTTCCAGCCAATAGGCAAGTGCCAACGCACAACTGCCGGATTGTGCAAAGAATTGGTCAGGCTAAATCGACGAGGGATTCGCCCCCAGCAGACCGACATGCACCCCGTTCTGCTTGAGAATGGCTGTCGCCTTGGAGCTCACGATCAACAAGATAACCAGTCCCACGCAAGGCACAAGGACGAGTATCCCGAGCAGAATCCCGGTACCTTGACTATAGACTCTCATCGCCAATCGAAACGTGAAAACGGTGCCCGTGATACCATTCACGAGAATTCCAATGAATGCAAACGTTCGCAATTCAGGGAAGATCCCTTGGAATACCAATAACAGGAAGTAGATCAGGATACAGAAGATGATGCCGCGTTGAAACTGAGCCACCGCCCGCAGATCCTCACGCTGTCCGCTCAAAACACCAATCGCTCGGGGCCGCATTCCGGCGTCAGTTTTAGGAGCTTGAAAGGGATTCTCTTGCATGGATCTGCCTCGTTTAGGGATGAGGTGTGAATCTTGGGCTAATGAAACAGTAACGTGGCCACCCGCCTCAACGATCGCCACATGATAGCAAGCAAACCGCCCCGTGCACCCCCCGTTGGTTCGATACTTTTTTAGGAGAGAAGTTGTTCCGTTTGAGTCAAGTTTTAGTGGGGGCCATCGCCTTCGCTTGCTATGAAGTGTTCTCAGCGGTTTGTGAACAGTTGGGACAACTGTTCTACATTGCCGGCCATGGAGGGCGCATGACTGCTTGGAGCGCAGAAACCATCCTTGATCCGCAGACGAAGCCTTCGTTCCCTGCTTCGGTCTGGCCGAGTCCACCTTGTTGGTCAGTGGTCGCAGAACCGTACGTCAGCGGTACTGACTCTTTGGACGTAAGAAGCTATCCTGACGGCAAATCCACCACTGAACCGAGCATGCCGTGAAGGAGACGCATGGACCTGCCGGACGCATTGGCAATACCCACCTCGGGACCTTTGACGGGACGGATTCGTCCCCCAGGTTCGAAGAGTTTGACGAACCGGGCGCTCATTTGCGCTGCGCTGGCCGAGGGCAAATCGGAATTGCGCGGAGCTTTGGATAGCGAAGATACACGCGTGATGATCGATGCTCTACAACAGCTAGGGCTGGAAGTACAATTTGACGCCGCAGCGCACCTCGTCAAACTGATAGGGAACGGTGGAAAGTTTGTCGCCACGGCCAATCCACTAGAGTTGTACGTGGCCAACAGTGGCACCACCGTACGCTTCTTGACCGCGGCCTTGACCTTGGGTAGCGGGAGCTTTCGTCTGGATGGCACTGCCCGCATGCGCGAGCGGCCGATTGCGGATCTGATCGCTGCGTTGAATCAACTTGGTGCCAACATTCGCTCCGAGACTGGCAGCGGTGCCCCGCCGGTCATCACCGAATCACAAGGACTGCGCGGTGGCACGGCATCGTTGCGGGGAGATATTTCCAGCCAGTACCTAAGCGCTGTCTTGATGGCTGCTCCGCGAGCGGACAACGACGTGCAGCTGGAAATCGAAGGCGAGTTGGTTTCGCAGCCGTATGTGGAAATGACCCTGGCCGTGATGCAGGCGTTTGGCGTTCAGGTTGAAGCCACGCCGGGAGAGCGCTATCACATTCGTCCTCAAACGTATCAAGGCCGGACCTACGAAATTGAGCCTGATGCCTCGGCGGCAAGTTACTTCTTGGCAGCTGCCGCCATTTGCGGAGGAATCGTCCGAGTCGAAGGGCTCTCAGCTGACAGCTTGCAAGGAGATGTCGCGTTTGCCGATGTACTCGCGCAGATGGGCTGCGACGTGCAGTACCTGCCGGACGCAATCGAAGTCACCGGGGGGCAACTTCGCGGTGTCGAGGTCAACATGAACGCCATCAGCGATACCGTCCAAACGCTCGCCGCTGTGGCTCTGTTTGCTGACGGTCCCACCACCGTGCGTGGTGTGGCGCATGTGCGTCATAAAGAGACCGACCGAATCGGCGACTTGATCACGGAGCTTCGCAAGTTAGGTGCCGGTGCGGAAGAACTCGCCGACGGACTGAGGATCATCCCGGCCTCACTGCAGGGAGCAGCGATTGACACCTACGACGACCATCGCATGGCCATGAGTCTGGCACTGGTAGGGCTACGGCAATCCGGCGTGGTGATCAATAACCCCGCCTGCACCGGCAAGACGTATCCAAATTACTTCGACGATCTGTTCGACTTGATTGGTCATGCACCAGGTTGACCCAGCGAGTTGGAACATCACGGTTTGAGGTGATGGATGGTGTTGTGAATGGTGCCGGTTACGGGATTGCCGTCGGGATCCTGAAGCGCGTATTTGATCTCCATGCACCAGGTTGGTGCGATGTTGGGGATGGTCAACATCACTTGTTTTCCATCGGGCGAAAGTCGGGCGGCGGTGACTTCAAGCGTGTGCTCGTCGTAGTGTTTCGAACCGTAGTTGGCCGTTCGCTTGAGAGACCACACGGTGACGGTGTAATTCTTCGGATCGGTTGCCGCCTTGGGCTGAAGTGGGTCGGTAAACGAGATTCGCATTCCCTGGCTTTCGGCATTCAATCCGATCGGCAAGTAGGCGGGGCGTCCGGTATAGCGGAGCCGATAAAGACCGCCGGCTTCGGTCTGGCTGGCCCAGGCGAACATGCCGCAGCGTAGAGCTGGCCGTCCTCGGGATGGAACCGCCCGCGCATCACGCCGGTGGGAAACGAGGCATCGGCAACGCGCACATGCCGCCTTGCATCTGGCCGTTCGACCTCTTCGTGCGGCACGACATAGACCTTGCCGTAGCCGTACGACAGATTCAGCAGCGATCCGTTCAGCGGCCCCCCAGGGTCGCTGTCGACCCACAGCAGTTCGGCGGGCGAGCGATCGAAGGCGTTGGTGATCCAGCACAGCGGCTGCTGCATCGCGTCGTCGGACGAATCGGTCACGTCGTGATAGCCGAACATGTTGCCGTAGAAGCCCCCTTCACGAACCCAGTTGATGCGGTTCTTGGGATTCCAGTGCCCCTCCTGGTCGGTGACGATGAACGTGCCGTCGGGATTGAGGCAGACGCCGTTGGCCGCCCGAAAGCCTTTGCACAGGATTTCGGTATGCAGGCCGTCCGCGCTTACTTTGAGCAGGGTGCCGTGGTGTGGGACTAGCGCCGGCTTGGCGTGCCGGGCCGACTTGGCGTAGTAGAAGTTACCGGCGCCGTCGCGTTTGCAGCCCCATCGCGAACTCGTGGAAGTGCTCGGTCACCTGGTGGTCGTTGTTGAAGTTTTCGTAGAAGTCGGTCTCGCCGTCGCCGTTGAGATCGTTGAGTCTGGTGATCTGATCGCGGCAGGTGACGTAGATCTTGCCGTCGACGATCTTCACGCCCAGCGGCTGGAACATCCCCGAGGCGAATGCGTCGCCAGGTTACGGGAATCTGCCGCTGCCCGTCGTCGGCTTTCTCGGGAAGGTGGTTGAGTCCGCGGACGCGCCAGATACTTCCATCCCAGGCTGACACGATGGCGTCGTTGCCATCTGCGGTAAAATCCAAACCGGTCAAACGCATCCGGCAGAACCAAGGATTGTCCTTCGGCCGCTCCAGGACATCCACGGCAAACGGACCGGAGTCGTCTCCCACGAGCACGTTGCTGGCCAACTCTTGCGGCCAACGGGGCGGGCCCCCTTGCGTCATGCGGCTGAGGTCTCTGTCAGGCTGGTCAATCACCAGCGAGTCCAGCAAAGAACTCCGCGCTCCGGCACCTGCAACCGTCGCCGTCCACACGGTCACGCGCACAGCGTCGGGGCCAGCGGGGATTCGTAATCGTAGGTTGCCCCCGTCCTCTATCCAGGTAAGCCCCTGGCGATCACCCGTCACACCGGCCAAAGTCCACGGCGCAGATGGCTTTGGCGAATCCCCCTTGCTCTGTCCGACAACACGCTTGCCGTGGCGGTGATGGGGGGATTGGTCACGGACCACATTCTCTGCGTTCGCCGTCAGGTCCCAAAGCGCGGCCAGCGACTTGACGTCGATCACTTTTGACTCGGCCAGTGCCGCAATCTGCTCGTCGGTCAACACGCGTTGTAGTAACGAACCTCCGGCATTTCTCCCTGAAAGAACGTGGTCTTGGGAAAGTTAGCCGCGGTGTAGCCAATGCGAAGGATCGGCTTCTTGAGCACTCCTTTGCGTTGCAACTTGCCGCGGGTCGGCTCAGGCTGGCCATCGACGAAAAGCCGGATTTCTCCAGACTTCGCCTCGTAGGCAAATGCCACGTCGATGCCAGCGGCCATCGGCAACGGGCGTTGATGATTGAAAAGCTCCAACCCAACCAATATCAACGGTCAATCGACCTCCGCGAATGAACCACGTCAAGCCGTCATGAACCCACTGTGGAGTTGCATCGGTCTGGGCGAGCAGCGTCCCGTCTGACTTTGTCTTGATGCGTGCCGTGATGGTGAAATCGCCACGGTTGACATTTAGCCCCTTGGTATTGTTGATCTCAACACGCGTGGCACCGTCGAAGGTCAGTTGCTGCTGAGGCACTTCCAGCGGTTGTGGTTGAACCGAAGGTGTCTGATGCCCCATCAGGGCAACTTGATCTTGCACGGCAAGCGTTGCTCCAGCCTGCGAGTGGTGGGCCACTTGCAAGATCATCGCTTCGCGGCGTGGGCCGATGTTCAACGTGCGCGTGAAGACTGGTGTCAGCGTGGTGGTCACAACGCCTGGCATTTCGAGAACAGAACTCTCGCCCACGGTGTACTTCAGAATGGTCCGCGCTCCGTGATAGTACATCCCTTGGTAGTGGGCCCAGTCGCGCGGGAGTGGGCCGTATCGGCGGTTGTCTCGTCCGACCAAACGCACATCGGCAAAACTTCCATCGCCTGGCCGACCCCAGCCAGGACCCGTGGGGTTCGCCAGTTGCACATCCCCAACAACCCGAGGGTGGATATTGTGTTTGCCATTGAAGTTGATCCCGTTCCAGTCCACAAAATCCTGCCCACTCCAGGCGGCGGCGGTGCGCATGGTATCGTAGTCGAAGACCATCCAGTGCCGCCCTTGGGAAACCCCTCCAGGACCGGCGTCCAGCCGAACGGCATTCCCTTTGTAGGCAAAGTTCCGCCCGTCTTTGCCAACCTCGAGCGTCATCACCAGGTTCGGTCCGTAGTCCATTTGCTCCCAGGGAAAAATATTGGAAGGTTCGGGACCACGTGAATCACCTGGCGGCAGCCCTTTGAGATAGTCCTGGCCAACGGGCACGTACTGCGAGGTGTTACTCGTTCTCAGATATCTTTCACGAATGAAATGGATGACGTCGTACTTTTGCTGCGGCACCATCCAGGTTTGCGCCGCCATCATGCCAAAGCCACGCGTCAGGGTCTGGTACATGGTGTACGGATCGGGCGCTGAGGGAGGAAGAGGGGGGGGAGCGCGGAGAGGGGAGGAGAGGGGGGTGGAGGGCTCTTCCCAAAGCATCCCGGTCCAGGTCCGCGATCATGCCGGCATGATCGATATGCTTCTCGTATTCTGGCAGCGGACGCGTTGCGAACAGCGACGGTGGCGGTTGCAGTTCTCGCTCACGGCGAGGTCCGCCATCTCGAATCTCAATCAGGTATCGAATCAAATCCAAGAACTGTTGCCGGCTGGCCAGCAAGTTCACTTGCCCCGGCGGCATGATCGAGAGCTTGCTCGGTACCTGCTCTTCGATTTCCTCTTTCGCCAGACGTATCTCCTTGCCGCCTCGCGCGGGATCACGCAGTACCAACTCAGTCGGACTTTCTTTGGCCAGTAGTCCGAGCAGGGACTTGCCATCGGTGGTGATGACCGTCAATGGCTGGAAGCCCGACCGGATGACTTTCGAAGGTTTTAGTACCGACTCCACCAGGTTCAAATCGCTGGGCTTCTCCTTGGGCCAGTGAACCAACGAGGGGCCAAGCTGGGTTGATTGCTCCTCGCTCTGATGGCACTTGCGGCATGCCATATACGGTTGATGAAAGATGATCGAACCGCGATGCGGGTCGCCCAACGTGCGCGCCGCCTCGGCCAACTGTGCCGGGTCTTCTGCCTGCAATCGTTCGTCCAACGATTGGGCGTGAATGACCCCGTGATTCAACAGCAACAGACAAAGTCCGCCGAGGACGTATTTCATTGGAGACATGGAGAAACTCGAAGAAGTTGAGGCAGCAGCGCCAGATACCAACGAAGTAGGACCTCGAACCGTTCCGTTCCATCATAGATGGCGGATGCACGACGAACAAACTTCATCGCCGCCGGGTTGGCGCAGCACACTGTGGGGAAATCTTAAGAAGCAGCCTACTGCTCACTCGCCTGATAGCTTGCTCAATGGAACGAGCTCGATGTAGGCATCTGAAACGAAGGTGTCTTCGCCCTGCTGGCCGGTTCCAACGATCCTGAGCCGGATAGGCTGCTCGGGGAGTTGATTGGCGAAGTGAAGTTGCAAGACGCCTGACTTGGCATCCGCGGCCACGGTGAGAGGATCTCCCTGAACTGCCTTCGCCCAACGAGATTCTCGGGGAAATTCCAGTGAGAACTCCAAGGGAACTTGGGCATCCGCCGCGCGGGCAACATGTACGGCGAGCTCGACCGTTGCCCCAGGCTGGGCCAACATACTGTCAGGGTGGACTTCGACACTGATCGGATTCGGGGAGGCCAACACCACAATCTGCTCGTTCTGATTGGCCGAACTGTAGCTCACCGTGTGCGTTTTGCCCTGCTCGTCAGCCACCTGAGCCAGGCCCATGATGCAGGTCCGGCTCGTGCGTCCTTCGACCAGCCACGGCGGCAATTGCACCGGATAAACAAACTCGGTAGCTCCGGCCGGTACGGTCAACGTGGGACCGGTGACTCCTTGAAGATGCCGGGCTTGCCGATCGCAGCCAGACGAACGGTGAGCGGTACGTCGTACCCATTCCGCTCAATGGTGTACTTTTTGCGATGCGTGGTTCCCTGC
>CALOEH010000044.1:0-11065 GCA_942492195.1 uncultured Planctomycetia bacterium
GATATTATCTTCGTTCGCGGGGGTGATGGGACGACCTTGGGTTACGACACTGGTATCAACCTCCAGCCGAGACAATTCCTGCTGGGTGATGGTGGCTACAACGTCGTACCAACGGTTGAAGTGGGAGACTTCCTGCTTTGCGATGCCGAAGGCGTGCGACCTCAGCTGACCAACCAATATGGAACTGCTGTTACGCTCAGCAACGACAACACCGTCTCAGGCATCATTGTCAACGGAGCCTCGACGGGGATCAGCGGTACCAATATCGTCAATACGTCGATTCAGAATGTCGACGTCGTCAACTCGACCAGCCACGGTATCAACCTGGTCAATGCCACCGGCGAGATCGACGTCTACTACAACAATATTCTCAACAACGGTATTGGTAACTCGTCTGGATTGCGGATTTCCAACACCACGGGAACCACCGTCGCGGATATCCGAAGCAACGTCTTCAACGGCAACGGATCGGGTATCACGCTCGAGGCTTCGGGTGGCAGCACGATCCTGCGATCAGAGATCCTGTATAACCGAATCGACGCCAACCGCGGAGCCGGTATCGTTGCCACCTCGAACAACGGTGCCGCCAACAACTCCTACATTCAGGCGAACAGCATTAGCCGCAATGGAGCCATGACGGGTGCTGGAGTCGGTATCAGTTTAGGAACTACCAACGGTAACTTGATCTCCTTCATTGCTGACAACACGCTGTTGGGCAACGCCGGATCGGTGCTCATCGCTGACTCGGCCGCCGGTATTTCCGGTGACTTTGCTGGAAACAGTAATATTCAATTGGATATCTATCGCAATACCGTCACCGGAAATGGACCGTTTCAGATCGGTGCAGGATTCGGCATTGGGTTGGACTTCCGCATTACCAACACGAATATCCAACGCGTCAACATCTCTGAGAACAATCTCTCGAATATCGAGGGAGACGCCCTTAACCTGCTCAATCAAAATACATCCGTGGTTAGCTTGACCATGGTTGATAATGTCATCAATATGAATTTGTTCGAAGCCATGACTGTCGTCACAGATGATAGCAGTGTGTTGCAAGTGGTCCTGCTTGGGAATGAGATACGGTTCAATGCCAGCCCCACCTCATTGAGTGCCCTGACCGACAATGCCACTGAGTTCTTCAGCTTTGGCACGTCGCGGATTGGAGTGATTGCCAACAACAACATCATCAGCATGAATGGCGAGGTGCCGTCTGCAGATGGTATCCATGCCGAAGCCTTTGATTCGTCCGGAATCGGTTTGATTGCCAACAACAACCAGATCACCACCAATGCGGACAATGCAATCTTCTTGTCAACGCACGATACGGCGAATATTGCTGCCCAGCTGAGCAACAACAACTTGGGTGGAAACTTTGGCCTTGCTGACGTGGTTGCCATCTCAGATGTGGACGCGATGGCCGGATCGATCCTCTGCCTCGAAATGACCAACAATCTGACCGGTGGCATCTTTCTGGAGAACCTAGGTGGCGGTGCGTTGCAGTTCGCAAACGGCGGTGGAAATACCGGCACCGTGGTCTCTCTGAGCGGCTTCACGCCGGTGGCCAGTTGTGCCGCGGTGATGGCTCCGATTATCGCCTTCCCCTAAACACCAACGCCATTCTGAGCTATCTTATAGGAAGAACAATGTCGTCGGGTGGATCGAATGATTCTGCCCGACGACTTTTTTTTGCCAGCGAAGAAGTACCGCCTGAGCGTGATCGGTCAGGCGGTTCGTATCAGTCAATCTCACAGGGCATACGGGTTCTCAACAAGCGTGCTGATGCTTGAACGGCCCGAGGGCAACCCTTCCTTGCGTGGTGATACTATGGAAGTGATCTTAACTGCCGTGGGGCCGGACCATCGTGGCCTGGCGGATCCTATCATTCATGACGTGACAGGGCGAGGCGCGAACATCGGCGAGATTCAGATGTACGACCACGATGACCAGCGCGTGTTCGCCATGCTGCTGAGAATCGATCTGCCAGATCCACAACTGGCGGATCTGCAGCAAAGCATGCGCGACGTTGCCAAACGCACAGGGCTATCCATTCGCGTCTGGTCTCCCCCTGCGCGGCGTCTACCCCGGTTGGCCATCTGCACGACCTACCGGCTCGAACCAGCCCTGGCCGTGCTGCGCTCGATCCGCGATGGGCAGATCAAAGCAGAGGTCCCCTTGATGTTAGGCAATCGCCCACGGGGGCGTTCGATTGCTGAGCAGTTCAACATTCCCTGGTTCGACATTGCCGACCCGCAGGGAAACCCCGACAACGATCAACTGGTTGCCCTCTGTGACGTGCACCAGGTGGACTACATCGTCCTGGCCAGGTACATGCGTGTGTTGCCTCCCACGGTGTGCTGGAAGTTTGCCGGAGGACGCATCGTCAACTTGCATCATGGTCTGCTCCCGGGCTTCCCTGGCATGCGTCCTTACCATGATGCGTATGCCACACGGATGCTCACCTACGGTGCAACCTGCCACTTCATCGTGCCGGAACTCGACGCCGGAAATCAGATTGTCAGCCAGCGTGCTTTTCACGTTCCTCCCGGCACGCCGCTGGAAGACATCCTCCGGCTCGGTCAGGAAGACAACGAACCGAGTTGCCTGGTCGAAGGAGTTCGCCGAATCGTCGACCGCGAAGTGCAATTGCACTTCCACCGCGTGATTGTCACCGGTTCCATGTCTCAGTGAACAAAGCGTTTCTCGTTTTCTCTGCGAACATGGCGAGATGCGCAGTAGCAAGTTGGGAAACTCATTGTAGAACAGTTGTCTCAACTGTTCAGGAACCAAGTTGGGACAACTGATCGACACAAATTGCTATCCATCCCTTGTTCCTCAATCGCCGCACCGGTAGCCTGAGATGGTTGGTGAGAAGAACCGCGGCGACATGCTGCCGGCGAACGTCTCAATCACCCATGTCATTCCAATCCGTGAGGTATTTCCTGGTGCGCGTGAAGTTGGAATACGGTCGAAGTGGGCTCGAAGTGGAAGTTCCAGAGGGGCCTCATGTACGGCACTTGGCTTACAAGAATGCCGCACCGGTGGCAGACCCTCAAGCGGCTGTCCGGCAGGTGCTCGAGCAACCGACCGGCACCCCGTCTCTGGCCCAGTTGGCACAAGGGCGACGCGATGCAGTGGTGGTGATCTGCGACATCACCCGACCGGTTCCCAACGAACTCTTGCTGACGCAGATTCTCGCCACATTGCAGGCCGCTGGGATACCGCGTGAGAAAATCACGATTCTTGTGGCAACCGGACTGCATCGCCCCAATGCAGGGGAAGAACTCATCGAGATGGTCGGCGAGCAGATCGCTGCCGACTACCGGATTGAGAACCACCACGGCAAAGTGCTCGACGAGCATACCTACCTGGGAGACAGTCCGCGCGGCGTGCCAATCTGGATTGATTCGCGCTATGTCGAAGCTGACTTGAAGATTACGGTTGGCCTGATCGAACCGCATCTCATGGCCGGCTTCTCCGGTGGGCGGAAGCTGATCTGCCCTGGCATTGCCGCGTTAGAAACCGTCAAGGTGTGGCACGGCCCTGAGTTTCTCGAACACCCTAACGCCGATTGTGGCATTCTCGACGGCAACCCTGTCCACGAAGAAAACACTTGGATCGGCCGCCACGTCGGGTGTGATTTCATTGTGAACGTGGTGATTGATGCCCAACGCCAGTTGCTCAAGGTGGTGGCCGGCGACATGGTCGAGGCGTTCGAAGAAGGAGTCGCCTTTGTCCGCAACGTGGTCACCGATACCGTGCCAGAGCCGGTGGATGTGGTCCTGACCAGCGCGGCTGGCTACCCACTCGACACGACGTTTTATCAGACCGTCAAAGGGATGACCGGCGCGCTGCCGATTGTCAAACAAGGAGGTACCATCGTGATTGCTGCCAGCATGACCGAAGGGATCGGCAGTCCGGAGTTCCAGCAGCTATTTCGAGACCATGCCAATCTTGAGGTCTTTACTGAGCGGATCCTAGGCAAAGATTACTTCGTCATGGATCAATGGCAGATGGAAGAGTTGGCCAAAGTCCGGCGCAAGGCAACCGTGAAAGTGGTGACCGACGGTCTATCGGCGGACACCATCAACGGCCTCTTCGTCGAAAGTGCCAGTAGTGTCGAGCAAGCAGTTCAAGACGCGCTCGCGGAGCATGGTCCCAACGCCACGCTGGCCGTGATTCCCAAAGGTCCCTACGTGCTGGCCCAGGTCCAATAAGCACATTGCAGAACAGTTGTCCCGACTGTTCAGAAACCAAGAACGATACTGGCGCTTTCGCAGATGAACCGTGGGAACAACGGCACCAACACTAAAAGTCCCAGACCAACTGAGCGGCGTAGGTCAGGTCGTTGTGTTTCTTGCCGTGCGGCGTGCTGTCGTAACGATCAATCAGACTGAATTTCAGGCTGAGGTTGCCTTCGGGGTCGACCTTGATTTCCCACGAAGCATTGCTCCGCAATCGGAAATCGTTCCAGTCGCGAACGTCTGGGAAGAAGTCCGAGTCAATCGCCAGCCGTTGCCGCTTCGTAAGCTGATGAGAGAACGACAAACCGAACGAGGCTTCCGGGATGTACTCGGCATCCGGAATTCCGAACTCGCGTGATGTACCGGCACCACCCCGGAGCTTTAAGTTCGTGCCGTTTTTATCGAGTACGTTCCAGGCAAGACCCACGTCACCCGTGATCCGGTAGTCGAACGCGGTGAACTCGTCATATTCGTAGGTGCCGTGGATATAGTACGAAAAGGGTGAAAAGTAGAAGTGCTCAAACCGAGATTCGCTAATCATCTGGTTCTCGGTTCGCAGCCCTCGAGTGTTGGTCAAAGCGTAAGAAACTTTGGCCGTAAACTCCGTGATATCCGTCTTTCGCTGGACCCGTGCACCGACACGTGTATTCGCAACCTGACTATTACCTTCGGTTCCGTTGAAACCAATTTCGACCCGTCCTGACCAGGGGTCCGGTGGCGGTGCCGCGGGTTCTACCACAACCACTTCTTCAGGAATCACCATCTCCTCCACCGCTGGCGAGTCTGGAAATTCCAGCGATGTGCCTGGCGGAGTATCAATGGCAGCATCGAACACTGCCCCAATGTCCGGGAGTCGAACAACCTTGGGCGGCGGAACTTCTTCAGCACCACCCTGCGCTGGATTCGTCTCAGCGGCCGCCTGAGCCAAACCGGCGATGAACCCCAACGCCACCACGGAGGCAAGTCCGAGCATTCTCAGTGATCGCCAGACTGAAAACGGTGGCAAGCAAGCTTCGGGCATATCTTGTCGCTCAATAGGTGCGAAACGATCCGATGCAGAAAACCGTGCAATCCCCCAAAGACGAACCCTCGCCGAGAATGCTTTCCGACCTGGGGGGCGGGAAACTACCAAATGCCCCGCAGTGCAGCAAGGTCCATCCCGACAACTCAATCGCCAAGCATCTCTGCCGCAGCATTCGAATTGCGGCGGCGACTGGCGAACTTCTCGCCAAATGGGACATTCCGGTTGCGGAGGTCAGGTTCGAACCATGATGCTAATGATCATGGAGAATGGTGATAGCATAGCGTGACGCTTGCCGGTCTCGTGTGCACTGCCACCCTCGCGTTAGAGTGGGCATGTTGGAGCGCAAGAGGACAATCAGCTAGCGGTTCGGCTTTGCCCACGCAAGCGAGAACGGCGATGTAGAACAGTTGTCCCAGCTGTTCACCTGCCGAGGTATCCGAAACTTCCTTCTTGGTTCGTGAACAGTTGAGACAACGGTTCTACAATGGTTGGTATGTTAGGGCTTGACGAGTGGCCTTGGGCAGAACAATGTTAGAATCTGTACCTTAGGCTTTCCTGATCCTTCAAAGAGTTCCGCGAATGCCGCATGTTCGCTGGTCCCGATCGCTCCACTCGTTCGCGCGCTTTCTACGCCGACCGCAGCGTGGCTTCACCCCCACGCGGATTCGTCTGCAACAGCTGGAAGATCGACTGGCCTTCACGGCCGATACCTGGCGGGCTGGACTATCGCCTGACGATCTGTTCGTCCTCACTCCCGAGGGGAGTAGCGAACCGTTATTCTCTCTCTCTGCGCAAGGGGATGTGTCCATCACCCCCTCAGGCAGCAATCTTTTTGCGCTGGACGCTTCGGGCAATATCACCCTTGCTGGAATGTTGACCACTGGCTCATCTCGGACGCTCAAGGAGAACCTCGTTGCCGTGGATGGCTCTCAGACGTTGAGCCAGATCGCGGCGCTGCCGATTTATCGGTGGAACTACCTCACCGATCCTGCAGGAGTCAAACACCTAGGGCCGATTGCTGAAGATTTCTACGCCCAATTCCAGTTAGGAGCGGACCCTCAACACCTGGCCCCAACGGATTTGAGTTCCGTCGCACTACCGGCGCTGCAGGAATTGGTGGAGATCGTCAACCGCCAGCAAGCGCAACTCGCATGGTTGTTGGATCGGTTTGATGAACTCGGCCCAGAGTTGTTTTCCAGCGCCTTCGTCCAGCCTGGCCAACCGGTCACGAATGTTATCGACCCCGCATTGGCTGCGCAGGGAATCCGCGTCCTGGCGCTGGACCAAGTGATTGCTGACGATCTGATCGTCGTGGGAAGCACGGCCATTGGCTCCGGGGCCACCGATGGCGAAGACTTCGGACTGGATACACTTCGTTTAAAGGATCCCAACATTCGGATTCATTTCGAGGATACCAGTCTGAGTGAGAATTTTCCCGGCAATGACTGGCGAATTCTGATCAACGATACCACGCCAGGCGGAGCCAGCCATTTTTCAATTGAGGACTCGACCGGCAATACCATCCCTTTCCAGATTGTGGCGGGGGCTTCTGCCAACTCGGCGGTCGTCAACAGCTTTGGTAACCTCGGCCTGGGCATTTTGAATCCTGTGGCCGATATCCACCTGGTCACCGGTGACTCTCCTTCCGTCCGCCTAGAGCAAGATAATAGTGCCGGGTGGACTCCCCAGGCTTGGGACTTTGGCGGCAATCAAGATCAGTTCTTCATTCGCGACCTCACCAACGGTTCCCTGGTTCCCTTCGCCATCCAGCCAGGAGCCTCTTCTAACAGCCTGACCGTTGGCTTCGCCGGGAACATTGGCATCGGCACCAACAATGCCGATAGTTCGCTGCATGTTGGCCGTTACGGCAGCAGTGCCCCCGACGTCCAATTGCTGGTCCAGGATCTCAGTCCTCAGGCGGCCACGCGCGACCAGGTGAACCTGCGCAACAATGGTGCCGGCAGCGTTGTGCTGACCAACAGCGTCACCAATGCAACCTGGCGATTGGGGATGGGAGCCACCAACCAGTTCCAGATTCTCTCGGCGGACGTTGCCAATCCAGGCGTGCAGATCGCGACCGATGGGAGTGTGATGTTAGGTGCCAATCCCGGCACGTTTTCCCTCGATGCGGGCGGTAACCTGACGCTATCGGGAACGCTGAGCCAATCTTCCTCGCGCACGGTCAAGGAGAATTTTTCCGCGGTCGATGCGCGGCAGGTTCTCAGTGCACTGGAAGAACTTCCCTTGTACCGCTGGAACTACCTGACGGACTCCCCCTCGCTCCAGCATCTTGGTCCCATGGCTGAGGATTTTTTCGAAACCTACTCCCTGGGCGCTGACGCACAGCATCTGGCACCCTCGGATGTGGCAGGGGTTGCATTAGCCGGCATTCAGGCCTTGTCAGAGCAACTAAGGCAGCAGAGCCTGTTGATTCAGGCACTGACCTCCATAGAAATCGCGCAGACTCCCGCCGTCGATCTTGGGCGGGCAGTGGTTTCTACCGAGCATGTGCCTTGGCGTTTCCTGGCCCTGGATCAAGTCGTTGAAGACGATCTGATCGTTAGGATTTCTGGTACCACTGGCGGGAGCATGGCAGTCGGTTTGGACGCGGTGGATGACGAAAATTTCGGCTTTGACACGCTACGATTGAAAGAAGGTAATCTACGGATTCACTTCGATGACACCAGTACGAGTCCCGGCGATCCCAGCAACGACTGGCGAATTCTTGTTAACGACATTACAAATGGTGGATCCAATCATTTCTCAATCGAGGACTCGACCGGAAACACCGTTCCGTTTCGAGTTGACGCTGGTGCCAAGAATTTCGCACTTGTAGTCGCCAGCGATGGCAAACTCGGCCTGGGAACCGACAGCCCCGCCGTAGCCATTCATGCTGTGGACGGCAATACTCCTACCATTCGCCTAGAGCAAGACAACACCGATGGACTTATCCCGCAAACTTGGGACGTTGTCGGAAACGAAGCTCACTTTTTTGTTCGTGATGCGTCCAATGATGATAAGCTCCCGTTCCGCATCCGCCCTGGCGCTCCCACCAACAGCCTCAACATCGCGGCGTCCGGCAATGTGGGGCTGGGAACTAGCGATCCGACCAGTTCTTTGCACGTCTTGCGATCTGACGGTACCGCTCAGGTGCAGGTGCAACAAAATTCCACGATCGCCCCGCGCGATCTGCTGGCCTTGCAGAACCATGGTGCCCCACTGCTTGCCTGGACCAACACAGCCAGCGGGACGGACGTGACCTGGAAGGCGGGCATGACCGCGGCGGGGGACTTCGCCTTCGATTTCGCCGACACGGCGGGAACCGAGTTTAAGATCGGTGCGGACGGTACTTGGACCATGGGGACGAACGGAGCGTCCAACTTTGTCCTGGACACCCAAGGCAATCTGACGCTGGCCGGCACGCTCACTCAAGGATCTTCGTGGACCTTGAAGGACAACTTCGAAACCCTCGATTCCTTCGATATCTTGCGTCGCCTCGAAACGCTGCCTGTGTTCACCTGGAACTACACCGCCGAGTCCGACTCGGTCGTTCACATGAGCCCCATGGCCGAGGACTTTTACGCGTTGTTTGGCCTGGGGACTGATGCCCAACACCTGGCGGTCTCAGACCTGGCGGGTGCCAATCTGGCTGCGCTGCAAGCTCTTCAGGCCATCGCCTGGTACCAGGGAGAGCAGATCGAAATGCTCTCAGCGAGATTGGGCGATCAGAGCTGGACGTCGGATCTGCCCGAGCCTGGCGTGAGCGTGAACCCTGCTGAGATCCTGGCCTTTGCCAACTTCACGCCTGAAACCAGTCCCATTACAGGTCCGCTGACCATCACCGGCCAGACGCCACGAGCCGAGGCTGGATTGGGAGTGGAAGACCAGGCAGGGCACAGCAGCACGCATGTTGCCGGCACTTGGCGTGACCAAGACCCGACCACGCCTGACGTTGTTGATATCTGGTACGATTTCCGCAACGAAGGGGCGTTTTCTAACCTGATCACCTCGGCCCAAATCGCCAGTACCGAATTGGTTTTGCAAGGCTGGGAAACTGCCTCAGGGGGCTTGGTGCATTTCTCTCGCAACGTCCAGGCAGGCCGGGCTGACATCATCAACATTGGCGTGGGGGACATGGCGGCCTTTGGCATGACCAGCGCTTACGGCGGAACGCTTGGCATTGGCGGGGCTACGGTCATGCCGGGGGCCGACCCGTACCTCAGCTACGGCATTGCCTGGCTGGACGCTGCTGAGACCTGGGACACCGACCTCAACAATGGCAACCCCGCTGGTAGCTTTGACTTCTTCACCGTCCTGGCGCACGAGGTTGGCCATGCGCTTGGCATGAACCACGTTCACGACTCGTCCGAGCTTGACGTGCTGTCAGAGTTCTACCAGGGTGAAGTCCCGTTTCTCACAGCCGAGAATGTCCACGATATCCAGAATCTTTATGGCGGCGCGTCCACCGGCGAAGGCCCAGGCTCGCGAGTTCAGGTCCTTTCCCAGGATCAGGTGGTGAATGAGAATCTGATTGTCATTGGGAACGTAGCGATCGGTACTGACGCATTGGAGGGCGAAGACTTCGGGTTGGACACATTGCGTTTTAGCGAAAACAACCTACGCATTCACTTTGACGATACCAGCGGTTCTGCCAGCTTTCCCACGAACGACTGGCGCATAGTGATCAATGATACCACCAACAATGGGGCCAATCATTTCTCGATTGAAGACGCGACCGCAGGGAGGATTCCGTTTCGAGTGATGGCAGGCGCTCCCACGTCCAGTTTTCTGGTAGACGCCAACGGCTATGTGGGGCTGGGGACCAGCGCACCGCAGCAAAAGCTTCATGTTCTCTCCGGCAACCAACCGACCATTCGCCTCGAGCAAGATGACTCAAGTGGTTGGACGCCGCAAACCTTTGACGTCGGCGGCAATGAATCCACCTTCTTCATCCGGGACGTGACCAACGGTTCCAGTCTTCCATTTCAAATTCGCTCAGCAGCGCCGACGAACAGCCTGCACATCGCGTCCTCTGGCAATGTAGGAGTAGGTACCGACTCGCCGACTAGCACCCTGCACATCCAACGCAGCGATGGCACCGCGCAGCTAAAGGTGGAGGAGTTGTCATCAACCACGGCCGCACGTGATCTCTTGGTTCTGGCAAACAATGGGGCACCGTCGATCGTCTTCACCAATACACAAGTTCCGTCCTGGCACAATGTCGCGCTCCCGGAGGACGTGGACGGTGACGAAGACGTTGACGTTGTGGATGCGGTGATCTTGATCAACAATCTGCTAACCCACGGCCCGCGCGTGCTGCCTGTGCCTGCCCCTGGCACCGCTCCCTTCCTAGATGTCGATGGCGACCTGGACATTGACGTTGTGGACGCAGTGATCGTCATCAACTATTTGCTAAACCGCGCCCAGCCCAGCCAGCCAGTTTCTAGTCTGCCACCATCGGTCCAAATGCCCTCGGTCATGGAAGGCGAATCTCCGGCCAAAGTTGCTCCGATCGATGATGTCTATGAATCAGCAGACCTCGATTGGGACTTGCTGGCCATCGGCACTGCCTTCCAAGCAGAGTCCGACAAGGGGCACGAACGATTCTCCGAAGGTCAAGCGGAAGTCGAAGAGTGGGGGCTTGAATCCATGCCCTCCGCGTCGCCAACGCGCCCGACTTCCTAATCCTCACTCGCCAAGAGCAACGGCTAACTTTCGGTTCGGTCGAAGAATAACTTCAGCATCTGCGAATCGGAGATGCTGGAGCGTTGCTGCATCCAACCGGCGCGGAACGTAA
>CALOEH010000045.1:0-14639 GCA_942492195.1 uncultured Planctomycetia bacterium
AAGGAATGAGCAAGCAAACAAGCAACCACTACCTGCGGGCGATGAAGCAGTTTAGCCGTTGGTTGCGAAAATCCCGTCGCATCAACGGAGATCGGCTCGCTGACATCCCGATGCTCAACGTGCAAACAGATCGGAGGCATGACCGGCGGGCTCTCACTTCGGAGGAATTCTTATGGCTCGTCGCCGCTGCCGAAAAGGGAGAGGCGATCTCCTGCATTTCCGGCCCAGACCGTGCGATGATGTACATCCTTTCCGCCTGGACCGGGTACCGCAAGGGGGAGATCGGCAGCCTAACGCTCGGGGCTCTGGTTCTCGATGACGATCCGCCGACCGTTACCGTTCAGGCTATCTACAGCAAGAGAAAACGCACCGATGTTCAGGTGCTCCACTCAGACGTGGTAGCTCGAATCAAGACCTGGCTTGCGACGAAGGGCGATCTGCAATCGCACGATCTCCTCTTCCCCGTTTCAGGAGCGGTACCCGGAGGGGTCGAACGAAACACCGCCAAGATGATGCGAGCCGACCTCAAACAGGCACGAGCCGATTGGCTCAACGACGCCTCTGATGACCAAGAGCGTGCCCGTCGCGAGAAGTCCGAGGTGTTGCTCTATCGTGACCGAGATGGGAAATATGCCGACTTTCACGCCAACCGGCACACCTTCATCACCAATCTCGGACGTGCGGGAGTCTCACCGAAGACGGCTCAAACCCTTGCCAGGCATTCCGACATTCGACTCACCATGAATGTTTACAGTCACACGGACCTGGCTGAGAAGGCTGAGGCAGTAAATCGGCTGCCAAGGATCCAGGAGCATTCTGGGAGTAGACGAGAGTCGCGTGAAGGCACAAATGAGCAGCTCTTGGCAGCGAACGACTCGGACGCCGACAAGCGACCGCAACCATCGACATCAGCGGAAGTGCTTCCTGTATCAGAGGTTGCCACTGCCTGTCGCGGTTTGGCGGTGGGTGACAACAGTACGCCCGGAGGGACTCGAACCCCCAACCCTCGGTTCCGAAGACCGATGCTCTATCCAATTGAGCTACGGACGCAAAGGACGTTGATGAAACTGCCGTTGGCGGGCGCGGCGTCCAGCAAGGTGTGACGCAACGGGAACTTTGGCAGGTTAATCACCTGCCCGATTCTACTGCGAGCGTCCCCGCGGGAAAAGAGTGTAAAAAGCGCCATCCAGAATTCCCTCGAATTCGGCCAACGGGAACTCGGTTTAGTTTGGAGTCCCCTGCGGTTAGGAGTGCCTGCATCGTTGGAATCGCAATCCGAAGCGGCAGTGAGGAAACTCTGGTGGACGGGTGAAGCGTAGGCTGATCTGGAACCGACTGCGGCGCGCAACGTTCAGCGTGAGTTCCCACGAAACGTTCCGGGGGTGACGCCGACGTTGCGATGAAAGACTTCGATAAAGTACTTTGCCTCGGAGAAACCAGAGCGAAGGGCGATGTCCGCGAGCGACAGATCGGTCTCAACGAGATAGCGTTTGGCGGTCTCTAGCCGTACACGGGTCAGATGTGCCATCGGCGTACGGTTCAAGAGTTGTTTGAACGATCGGGTTATCGTACTGCGCGAAACCGAGGCTTGTCCTAGAGCCTCTTCGACGGTGATACCTCGACTGGCGTTGTCTCGGATGAACCTGGCCACCAGCCGCAACTTGGGGATCACCCACGGCGATGGTGTCGGTTGATTGCCGGGTGACGATGCGACGCGGAGGGAAGAAGACGGGCTGCTTCGGCGCTGGCCGGCGGTTCATCAGTTGGTCGAGCAACAATGCGGCCTCGAACCCGTTACGATCTGGGTTGACGTCAACGCTGGTCATCGGCGGAATGGTGAGATTGCAGAGAAAGGCATCATTGTCCACGCTGATCACAGCCACATCGTCAGGAACGTTGGCGCCCATCCGTCCACAGGCATCTAGGACTTGCTGTCCCCGTTCGTCGTGGCAGGTCATCACGCCGATGGGCTTGGGCAGTGTGCGAAGCCAGTCGGCAATCTCGCGCTGCCCTCGCTCCCAGTTGGCCCAGGAGCGCCAGCGTGCGAAGACATGACATGTGTGCCCTCGCGACTCGACTTCTTCGCGAAAGAAATCGCAGCGTTGGTCATCAAAACGGTTTTTGCCGGGTGGAACACCGCAGAAGGCGAAGTTTCGCAGACCACGTTCGAGCAAGTGTTCGAGCGCCATTTGTGCCACTTCGCGGTTATCGACACCAATCGACGGCACGCCCAAATCTCCCATCGCTCCTCGCAGATCAACGGCGGGAAGTCCGGTTTCCAGCACACGCTCCGCCATGCGGCGATCGTCGATACGTGCCAGAATGCCATCTCCCTTCCAGGTGCGCAACCAGTCAGGCGGAGCGGTGCCGAGACCTTGAGGTTTGAAGTAGATGGACCAGTGCCCATGTTCTCGATGGAACCGCGTAACGCCCCGCAGCAACCCACGGCCGTATTCGCGCGAGGTCTCAATCAACAATGCGACATGTCTGGTCTGCTTCACAGTAATCCTGGTCTTCTTCAAACAGTGACCGCCGGTGACGATAAAACGGAGTTTACTTCTAGAAAATTGGATTGTGGGCTCGCCTGCGTGCGAAGACAATACAGCAATAGAAGGTTATCAGGGCAGCCGATTCGAGATCCTACGTCGTTCCCTCCTTTGTCTGAAACGAGATCCGCATGCATTGTTGCACTGCTTCGAACCGAGTGCTCCTTGCCATGGCCGTGAGTTGGATGGTGGCTCCCGCCTGTGCACAGGGGAAGGAGTTGTCCGCTGGTCCAGTGCGCAATCAGTTTGTGCGTGTGGTAACGCTCTCGCAACAAGATATCCTTGCCGAACCTGGCAAGCCGATGCTCAACGCCACGATGTCCCACCTGGACCTTGCCGTTTCGTTCGAGCCTGACATTGTCTGTTTGCCTGAGGGGTTCACGCGCGGCGAACCAGAACCCTTGCCTGGCCCCACCACCACGCGACTGTCTGCTTGGGCCAAGCAGCACCACTGCTACGTGATCTGTCCGTTGAAGGTGTTGGTGAAGAAGCGGATTTACAACTCGGCCGTGTTGATCGATCGAGATGGTCAGTTGGTAGGGCGATACGACAAAATCCGGCCGACCGAAATGGAGCTGGACGTTGCGGTTTGCCCTGGCGAGGACAACCCTCGGGTCTTTCAGACGGACTTTGGCAAGATCGGCATCCAAATTTGTTTCGATGTCAACTGGCACGCTCAATGGCGGCGTCTGAAACAGCAAGGGGCCCAGATTATCTTCTTCCCCTCGGCGTATCCGGCGGCTCGACAAATTGCCGCGCACGCCTGGCTCAACCAATGTTTTGTGGTCAGTTCGACCAAGACTCGGGCAGCGACCATTTACGATATCACGGGCGATCCGATTGCCACGACCGGCAAGTATCAGAAGTGGGCCGGTGCCGTGCTGCCGGTCGGAAAGCGACTGTTCGAGATTGACTTTCATGTGAAGAAGGTACGACAGATCGCAGCCAAGTATGGTTCCAAGGTTCAGATCACGTGGTATCACGAGGATGACCTGGTTTCCATCGCTTCGTTGGCCCCAGAGCTGACCATTGAGGATATCATGGAAGAGTTTGAATTGACGCCCCACCCCGCGTACATCGTCCGTGCCGAACAAGCTCAAGATGCCGCACGGCAAGGTGCCGAGTCGGCCACGCAGAAGACCGGAGAGTAAGAATACATGCCACGCCTCCGAATCATGCTCACGCTGGCGGGATCGGTTGGTCTCGCTTGGTACCTGGTTTTCCACGGTGTTTCGCGAGTCGCTCAAGCAGAACCAACCAGCCCTGGCCAGGAAACTTTTGAGCAGGCCATCCGCCCGTTGCTGCAGAAATATTGCTTTGCGTGCCACAGCGAGAAGAAGCAGGAAGGGAAGTTCCGGGTGGACCACCTCGGCCCTGACATGCTGCGGGATCGCACGGCTGGCGTCTGGCACGAATTGGTCAATCGGGTCAACGCTGGCGAAATGCCGCCAGAAGACTCTCCTCAGCCCACCGCGGTAGAACTCAACCAACTCACGGAATGGACCTTTCGCGAACTCAAGCGAGTGACCAACGCGTCGCAGGACTTTGGCCGGAGAGCCGTGATTCGGCGATTGAATCGTCAGGAATACAGCAACACCATTCGTGACCTGGTGGGCGTCCCTTTCGAAGCTGGAGAGGAATTCCCGGCCGATCCCTCCGCCCATGGATTCGACAACATCGGCAGTGCCCTGTCCATCTCGCCGTTGCACATGGAGAAGTACGTTCGGGCAGCCACCAAGGTGATAGATCGCGCCATCGTCACCGGTGAGCAGCCCAAACGCGAACGCTGGCGGATTCAATCGGTAAGACGTAGCAAAGAGAGCCGGGGATACTACTTTGAGAATGATGCCAAGTATGGCAACACGGGCGTGCTACCGCCGGGGGCCGATCGCGGGAGGTTGATCGCCTGGTCGCTGGGCGGAGGCGTCAACTTCTTTCCCTCCGAACAGTTCCAGCACCTGCCGCCTGTTGCCAAGACGCGGTTCCGAGGGTATGTGCTGCAGGGACAGAAATTCACCTACCTGCACCCAGGCGAGTACATCGTTCGTGTAAGGGCTTACGGTCACTATCCGGACCGCAAGATGTCAGAGCATTTCGCCTTCGGCCCTCCCAGGTTGAATGTGACTTCCAACGGAATGCGCATCTTTGCCTGCGACGTGTCTGCCACGGAAGATGCTCCGCAGATTTACGAGAAGCGATTTTATACCGAAGCGATGCTGACGAATCTTTACGTTCGCAATCGCTACGATCTCTCCTATGGATTGATTTCCCGAGCAGAAGACAAGCGGCTCAACATTCGTAGTCCCGACTACCCAGTGCCGTATTTGGCCATCAACTGGTACGAGATTGAAGGGCCGGTCTATGACCAATGGCCACCGGCGTCTCATACCCGGATTCTATTCCCTTCCGAGAATCGAAAGGACGAGTTGGTGTACGCCCGCGAGGTCCTGGCGGCGTTTGCGGGACGTGCGTTTCGCCGGCCTGTGAGCGAAGCGGAGGTCGATCGACTGGTTGCGGTTTTCGAACACGCCCGACCGAGCAAGCCCAGCTTTGAGGAAGCCATCAAGGTGCCGCTGGTGGCGGTTCTTTGCTCCCCAAGTTTTCTGTTCCTGGCAGAAGATTTGCCGAACGATCAGGCTGAGCCTAAGGCGCTGAATCCGTACGAGCTGGCTTCGCGATTGTCTTACTTCCTGTGGAGTGCGCCCCCAGACGACGAACTCATGAAGCTGGCAGAGAGCGGACGTCTATCGATGCCGACGGTGCTGGATGAGCAAGTGGACCGCATGCTCAAGGATCCGAAGTCAGAGGGGTTGGTCGACAACTTCACGGGTCAATGGCTGGAGCTGCGAAAGCTCGGCGAGGTGCCGCCGGATGAGAAGCTGTTTGATCGGTATGGCGAACATCTGGAAGAGTCGATGGCAGGCGAGGCGAAGAGCTTTTTCGCTGAGATCCTGCGCCACGATCTTTCTGTGAAGAACTTTATCGCCTCGGATTTTGCCATGCTCAACGAGCGAATCGCCCGCTTCTACGAAATCCCTGGTGTCGTGGGAGACCACTTTCGCCGGGTGGAGATCGAACCGGAGCATCATCGCGGCGGCCTGCTCACCCAAGCCGCGATGCTCTCGCTGACTTCCAACGGCACTCGCACGTCGCCTGTGAAACGGGAGCCTGGATCTTGGAGAACATCTTGGGAGATCCGCCCCCGCCGCCACCCCCCGATGCTGGCGAGATCCCGCCTCCGGTTCCCGGCGTAGGGCAAGCCACGGTCCGCGAGCGACTGGCGATCCACCGCTCTGTGGCAGCCTGCGCTGCGTGCCACGCCAAGATTGATCCGCTGGGATTCGGTCTGGAAAACTACGATGCCAGTGGGCTGTTTCGATTGCAAGAGTCTTCCCGTGGTCAAACCAGTTGGCTTCCCAAGGATCCGGTGATTGATGCCAGCGGCGAGCTACCAGATGGCCGCGCGTTCAATGGTGTCGCTGAGTTGCAGCAGATCTTGCTCGAGAAAGAAGACATGTTCCTCGACTGCCTGTCGGAGAAGTTGCTGGTCTACGCCCTGGGACGCGGCCTGGAGTACGAAGATCGGGCGACTGTTACCGACCTTGCGCAAATCCCTGCAGCAGAACGATTATCACCTGCGATGGTTGATCAAGCCATCGTCCAGACTAAGTCGTTTCCAAACCAAATAGCCACTGGCATCTCCCTGGAATACCCAAGGAATTCTGTCATGCACAAGTCTTGGCATCTTTCACGCCGTACGTTTCTGAGAGCGGCCGGAATCTCCATGGGCCTGCCGCTGCTGGAAGGAATGACGCCGGTGGGGCGTAGGGCGCATGCTGCTGATGCGAACGCGTTGCCGCGCCGCCTGGCTTGCTTCTACGTGCCCAACGGAGTGAACAACGCATGTTGGATACCCTCCACGGCCGGCAGCAACTACGAGTTGGCTCCAGCCCACCAACCACTTCAAGAGCTCCGGGAGGAGTTCTCGATTATCTCCGGAATCTGCCATCCCGACATCGAGAGCGGCCATGCCGGGGGAGATACCTTCTTGACAGGTGCCGTGCTCAATGGCACGCCAGGGTACGACTACAAGAATTCGATCTCCATCGACCAGTTGGTCGCCGAACATTTTTCCCAATACACACGGTTTCCGTCCATGGAACTTTCCCGGTATGGGGGAACCGGGTCGGCTCGTGCGTCGCACACCATGAGCTTCAGCCGCGACGGTGTCCCGTTGGCTGCCGAGAGTAGCCCCCAACGGGTGTTCGAGAGGCTTTTCACGCAAGGGGACGCCGGTTCACGATCTGCCCAGAAGGCACGTTACACGGACGAGCGAAGCATCCTGGATTTTGTTCAGGAGGACGCCCGGGCGCTCAACCGACGTTTAGGCAAGATCGACCAGCGAAAACTGGACGAGTACCTCACGGCGGTGCGATCCGTTGAGAAGCAGGTTGCCCGCAGCGAAGCGTGGCTGGACATTCCCAAGACGTCGGTGGACGCCACGGCTGTCAATCTGGATCCCAGCCCTAATGCGAGCGACGAACTGCAGGACTATCTCCGTTCGATGTTCGACCTGATTTTCCTGGCTTTTCAGACAGATACCACGCGCGTCAGCACGTTTCAGATTCACCGAGAAGTCACCAATCAGGTCTTCAATTCCTTCCTGAACTTTACGGAACGCTACCATGTGCTATCGCATCATGGAGGAGCTCCCGATGCCTTGGAGAAGCTTGCCAAGATTGACCGGTTCCACATCGAGCAGCTCGGCTACTTCCTGGCGAAATTGAAAGCCACCGAAGAGGCAGACGGCAACATGCTGGACCGCACGCTGGTGATCTATGGTTCCGGAATGAACAACGGAACCACGGGGGGTCACTATGGCACCAATATCCCTGTCCTGTTTGCCGGCGGACGGGGTCTCGGCATCAAGCAAGGCCAACACCTGGCCTACCGTCAGAAGGACCACGAAATCTACAACCGCCAGCCTGTGGCTCCGCCGCTCGCGAATCTATTCACCACAGCACTTGCCCATTTGGAAGTTCCCGTGGAGCAGTTCGCCAGCAGCACCGGCACCATCAGCGAACTCGCCGGCTCGTAACAGGCGAAGAATTCCAGCGAAGAGCGGAAAAGTCGTCATCACGCTCCGTCGTGACAACCATGGCGAGAGCGCGACGCTTCGGGTTGTGATTGAAAAAGCGGAACTCAAAATGGTTCGAGGTTCTGCCGTGTTAGGAGCTTAGCGCGTCACCTTCGTTGGTTTCGTGTTTGCCACTGGTGACGCCAGGGTGAACGAAACGGGCGAAACTATCGAGGGCTGCCGACCACCAACGAGGCGTTGTGCCCGCCGAACCCAAAGCTGTTGCTCATTGCCACGCGAACTTCGCGTTCTTGGGCTGTGTTGGGCGTGTAGTCCAAATCGCAGTCTGGATCCGGAGTTTCATAATTGATGGTGGGGGGAATCACGTGCTGATTGAGCGTGAGCATGGTCAACACCAGTTCGACTCCGCCACTGGCACCCACGAGATGCCCGAGCTGGCTCTTGGTACTCGAGATGCTTACCTGATAGGCGTGGTCGCCGAAAACCGATTTGATGGCAACCGTCTCTGCCCTGTCTCCCAACACCGTACCGGTTCCGTGGGCGTTGATGTAGTCAACCTCATCAGGGTTCACCTGGGCGTCTCGCAGAGCATTCTCCATGGCCCTGGCCGCTCCGGATCCGGTGACGTCAGGCTGGGTGATATGTCCACTGTCTGAGCTCGAACCGTACCCTAGCAATTCGCCGTAAATCCGGGCCCCGCGAGCCTTGGCGTGTTCCCACTCTTCCAGCAGCAGGACGCCCGCCCCTTCGCTCAGCACGAACCCATCGCGATGTGCATCAAATGGCCGACTGGCGCGAGTCGGTTCGTCGTTGCGCTGGCTGAGAGCGCGCATGTTAGCGAAGCCCGAGATGCCCATCGGAGTCAGCGCGGCCTCGGTTCCGCCGGTGATCATGACATCGGCATCGTCGTACTGGATGGCCTTAAAGGCTTCGCCAATGGCATTCGAAGCGCTGGCACAGGCAGTGGCCACCGCCGCGTTTGGTCCCGCGCAAGCCAAAGTAAATGGAGAGCTGCCCACACGCGGCATTGACCATCAATTTAGGAATGGTGAAGGGGGAAACGCGTTCGGGCCCCTTCTGGAGCAAGTTGGAATGTTGAGCTTCCAGTTCCTGCAGTCCACCCAGGCCAGAGCCCAAGATCACACCGCACCGGAAGGGGACATCCTGCTTGAAATCGATGCCAGAATCTCGGACGGCATCAATCCCGGCCACCATGGCGAACTGAGCAAACGGATCAATTCGCTTGGCTTCTTTGGGGGAGAGATAACCGTCCGTGTTCAGCGCAGCAATCTCTCCTCCAATTCGGACACGGAACCGCGATGTGTCGAACCGAGAGACGGTTTGAATACCACTCTCGCCCTCCACGATTCGTTGCCACAGATCGTCTACTTGACAACTCAGCGCGGTGACCGCGCCCAAGCCGGTGACCACGACACGGCGTTTCACTACTCCACGGCCTGCTCGATGTAATGGATGGCTTCGCCGACGGTCTGAATTTTTTCGGCGGCGTCATCGGGAATGTTGATATCGAACTCTTCTTCGAGTTCCATCACCAATTCGACGGTATCCAGCGAATCGGCACCAATGTCGTTGACGAAATGGGTTTCGGCAGTTAATTGGTCCCGGTTGACTCCAAGCTGCTCGGAGACAATGTCGTAAACGCGATCTTCCACTGAGGCCACAGGTATGGTCCTCCCTAATGGCTGCAGCGGTCCACTCACCGCGGAGTGGCCCCCCTGCTTCAAATTCGGTTAAAACTCGGCCTCCAAACAATCTTGGAGCCGACCATCGTTATACCACTTCCTCCCCTTGGCGGTCACCAGCGAACTGATATCACGCCTGCAGGAAGGAAATCTGTATCGCTTTTGCACACCAAACTGCTGGCAAGCCCCACAAATTACCTATTTCCGCCAGCGTTTGTCAACATATACCCCAACACTAGCTGAGCGTGCAAGAGCGATTCTGCAACGCCCCAACTCTTGATGCTGACGGGAATTTCGGGGAATTCGCCAGTTTGCCAGTGCCGCGAGCAGGCCACATCAGCCGATCAGAAAGCCAAATCTATCGACGGCATGTAAGTGTTTTCTACAAAACAGCTTGAGGCAATCTTTGCATCCAGCCATGGCGGAAAATCGCCGAAGGCGAGCGGATACAAACCGCCAGCAACGATTGGAGTGGATAGGGCGACTCCCTGCCTGGCGTCCAATCACAGCACCGGATCTATGGCAGTGGACGTTCGCGTGAGATTTCGTTGAGGGACCAGTCGTAATCCAAAAACTCGATCGGGATGTCTCGGCCAGACTTTAACGCGTCACGCAGGGTGGGCGAGTACCGGCTCGCGAACTGCTGGACCGGTCCTGCTTCCTGAATGAAATCACCGGAGTGCCACTGATAAAGGCGCGTCAACTTGAGCAGCCCACGCTCGGCATCAAATTCAAACCAGCGAGGGTGTGCGTGGACGTACTCTGCCTGCGACTGCAATTGGGCATCCAGCTTCTCAGCGAGGTAGGCCTCGGTTCGCAGTGGCGGGCAGCCTCGTGCCGCACACACCATGGCGAAATGAATTCGAGGCTCTTTGAAATGCGGCCGAACCTGTTGATGTTCGATCTCGTTCAGACTCCAGGTCTTGCCACCGACGTTCCAGCGTCGAGCTTCCCAACGGTCATCCGCCGGAATGTTGCGAATCGAATCCACCGGGTAATGCTCGATGATCAGACGAATCGTAAACGCATTGTACGCATTGATTAGCAGTGCGAGCTTTTCATCGCGGCCAAGATCTTCGAAAGGAGCCTGGGCGAGACGGTCGAGATATTGATCGAGTTGTCGCGGTTGCTCCTTGATCGCCTGATAGTCCACCAGGCCGTCAGGGCTGACATGCCTGCGGAGCAATTCGTCAAACTCGGTATGATCAAAACGGGGCCCATCAGGTTTGGGCGCGTAGGATTCGGCTGATTGAACTTGGGGCGGGTGGCCGAACCACTCCATGATTCGGCGACTCAAGACATCGCTATACAGGGTTCCCCAGACGGCAACAGCGAGCAACGTGATTGCCACGAGTCCCAGGACCACTGTTCCAGCATAGTGCTCGCGAGCCTTGTCCGGGGCATTCTCCGGTTGGTCTTCGGCGGGCGTAGCATCCGAAGAATCCTGCGCTGGTCTGCGTCAGCATCTTCAATGGCGGTGTGAGATTGAATGGCGCGACGGGCCAACTTCGCCAGATAGACAGTCACGGCAATGGTAGCAATCAGCCCAACGCCACGAATTGCCCATTCGCCCGGTGTGGTCTCACGCCCCTGTGCGGCCGTACGTCCGAGTGAGCCGAGGTAAACATACAGGAACGTGCCAGGCATCATGCCAATCCAACTGGCGATCACGCAGGGCCAGAACCGAACGGCCGTGACGCCGTACAAATAGTTCTGCAAGCTAAAGGGGAGTGCCGGAGAAAGCCTGAGCAGCAGCACGATCTTCCACCCCTGTTTCCCAATGGCATCATCAACAGCCGCCAGCTTGGGCGACTGCGCAATTTTTCGCCGGACCGTATCGCGGGCCAGGTATCTTCCAATCAGGTATGCCAGAGCCACCGCCGTGGTGGAAGCGGCAGATACGATGATGGCTCCTGTCAGCAGGCCATAGAGTGCGCCGGCTGCCAGCGTCAACACCGAGCCAGGCACGAGCAATAACACCGCGACGACATAGATGGCCGCGAGCGCTACCGGCCCCCAAATCCCCAGACCGTCTACGCTCGACTCGAGTGCCGTCAAAATCTGTTGCGCTGGCAGCATTCGCGCCAGCAACAGCACCGCGATGACAATGGCAATTCCGGAACCCCAGCGAATCACCTTGAGCCAGGTTGCCCAAGAACTTCTGCGGCGGAGGGAGGAAGCAGTTGCTGACTCGTGACTAGGCATAGGCATGTCCAAGTATGCTGATCGAACGAGGAAACCTCGAACCAAAGCCGCGAACAATTTGAGCTACGGAACGCGCTACATGGCGCGGGTTGCCACGGTTGTCATCACGGCGGAGCGCAATGACTACTTCCTCGCTGGTCGCAAACACTTGACTCGATTTGGAACGAATCCCCTCTTGTAACTAAACTAAAGTGCCCAAAGCCTCAAGGACTTACTTTGCGTGCCGGCGGGGTTTCGGCTAAGCTAAGAGGGTCAAACAATCGCTTGGATTGGGCCACGTTTGACATTCCTTCCCCATAGCCTGCCTGGATATCCCGCCGAGGTAGTGACATGCGAAATGTCGTTTTGCGCTCCCGCTTCCACGTCGCGGCACTTTGCGGTGTGGTTGCCTTGATGTTGGTATCCTTCGCCCCCGCCAGCGCTCAAAGTGCAACGCCGCTGCATGAGCAGATTGACGCGGCTCATCGAACAGGGGGCGGAGATTTCACCGCTCGCCGCTGCCGCGAGCGACTCGGAGTTCGTTCGTCGCATCTACCTCGATCTCGCAGGGCGTGTTCCCACATTGCACGAGCTGCGCACGTTTCTCAACGACGAGTCCGCCGACAAGCGAACGGCGCTGATTGACGCGCTACTGGCAGGCCCCGACTATCCGCGGCGGATGCAAGAGTTATTCAATGCCATGCTGATGGAACGACGCGTGGATGACGAAGCGTGGCAAGCGTTCCTACAAGATAGTTTCGCGAAGAACCGCCCCTGGGACGAGATTGCGCGCAGCATTTTGAAGCCAGACGCTGACGACGAGAACACCCGCAGTGCCGCACTGTTCTACACCGCTCGCCTGGTGAGCGAGGGAGCCATGGCCCCCGTTGATGTGCCAGGGCTGACGCGTGACGTTGGTCGAATGTTTGCTGGCGTCGACCTTCAGTGTGCCCAATGCCACGATCACCTCTATATTGACGATTACAAACAGCGCAGTTTTCAAGGGCTGCACCTGATCTTTGAAAACCTCACCACGCGGCGTGATGTGGACTTCCCCGCGGTGGCTGAGAAGATCCTGCCTGGCAAACAGGAGTACATGTCGGTCTTCATCCAAAAGCCTGAGACGGTAGGCGTGATGGTGCCGGGAGACAAGGAGTTTGAGATTCCAACCTTCGAGAAGGGAGAAGAGTACCTGGTGCCGCCAGATCGCAAAGCGCGGATCCCAGGTGTTCCTAAATTCAGCCCCTTGAAGGTTCTCGCGGAGAATCTGGCTCAGCCTGACAATGTTGCGTTCCGCCGCAACATTGCCAACCGATTATGGTTTGTGATGATGGGGCGAGGACTGGTCGAACCGCTCGACTTGCTGCATGCCAGTAATCCGGCTTCTCATCCCGAGTTGTTGGAATTGCTGGCTGCCGAGTTTGCGGCTCACAAGTTCGATATCCGTTGGTTCCTAGGGCAACTCGCTCGCACCAAGACCTACCAACGCACCAGCCAGATTGCTGCCGATGCGGCAGAGCCCCCGATCGACCGTTTCACCTTAGCGTTAGAAAAGCGGCTGTCTGCCGAGCAGATGTTGTGGAGCATGCTCGCCGGCATGGGCGAACTGACCGATGACGGTCAGGTCAAGCCTGCAACCAAAGACAAACCGAGTGTGGTCACAACGTATCGAAAACTGTTTTTGGACGCGTTTGCCAACCCTCCCAAAGAGCCTGAGATCGAATACGAGCCAACGGTCAAAGCCGCGTTGTTTCTCTCCAATGACGAACGAATGTTGGGATTCACCCGGCGCAGCCCTGGCAATCTGACCGATCGGTTGTGTGGGCTGGAAGGTGACGCGATGTTGGATGAAATGTTCTTGGCCTTGCTCGCCCGAGAGCCAACATCCGCGGACAAAACGGACATGCAAGCTTACCTCAAGGCAAGCAACGACCGAGACACGGCGGTTGCCGACTTGGTTTGGTCGTTGCTGACCTCCATGGAGTTCTGCATCAACCATTGACGCGGCGAGCGATGGATGATCTCGCTGATTCAATCTTAATCCGAAGTGTCAGCATGGCACCCACACTAAGACTTGACTCAAATTGAACGACTTGTCTCCTGTAAGGTAACTAAAGGATTTCGTCATGGACCCGGTAGCCGTCAAGCCTCCCGAACCCAAACAGATTCAGTCGTTGGAACTGACGCAACAAGTGTGCGCTGCCCGGTTCAGCCCTTGTGGGCGGTTTCTGGCTGCTGGCGGTTTCGACGAGCAGGTTCATCTGTGGAACTTCGACGACGCGGGGCAGTTGGCCCCCTTGGATTCACTCGTCAAGCACGATGGCTGGGTTCAGGATGTTTTGTTCGCTCCAGACGGCAAGCGGATGTGGACCTGCGACTCGTTTGGCAACCTTCAGGCTTGGGATGTTCCGGCCGAAGGGAATACCTTCGTCGCCGCCTGGAACCAACCAAAAGCCCATGACGGTTGGGTCCGCTCACTGGCCGTAACTGCCGATGGCAAACAGCTGGCCACCGTGGGGCGTGACAACATGGTGCGGGTGTGGAATGCCGGCGATGGAAAACTCGTGACGGAGTTGGCCAATGACCAAGACGTCCGCTGCTGCACGTTCGATCCATCAGGCAAGTTCCTGCTGGCCGGAGATCTGCGTGGCCGGGTCAAGCAGTGGGACGTGGCCAGCGGAGCGGTTGTCCGAGATATGGACGCCAGCGTGTTCTATATGGAGTCGCGACTGCAAGATGTTGGCGGCATCCGCCGCCTGCTGTTCGCCCCGGACGGTTCGGTTCTGTATTGCGGTGGTATCCGACCCAATCGCGGCGGCACCGTGGTCGGCTGCCCGATTGTGATTGGTTTGGATTGGAAATCGGGCAAGCAGACCAAGAGCTGGGAGCTCGGAGGAGACAGTGACGGTTGTCTTCACGACATGGCTTGGAACCCCGAAGGGTTCTTGATGTTCGTCAGCAGCGGCACGCCTGGCAAAGGCAAAGTAGGTTTCGTTCGGCCTGAGGACGACAAACCATTCTTCGAATCCGCCAACTTGGCCAACTCGCACGCCTTGGCCTTGCATCCCGACGGCAAGCGATATGTGGCAACGTCGGTGCGAGGCAACA
>CALOEH010000046.1:0-66146 GCA_942492195.1 uncultured Planctomycetia bacterium
TGCTTGATCCAGTAGCTGGCATATGTGCTGAACCTGGTGCCCATGGTGGGATCGAACCCTTCCACGGCCCGCAGCAAACCGAGGTTGCCCTCTTCGATGAGGTCTTGCAGCCCCAATCCTTTGCCGGTGTAGCCACGGGCGATATTCACGACGAGACGCAGGTTGGCCCGGACCATGCGGTCGCGAGCTTCCGCGTCTCCCTCACCAATGGCGCCAGCCAGATGCTGTTCGTCATCTGCGGTGAGCAGTGGCGTTTCGTTGATCTCGCGGAGATACGTCTCCAAAGGAGACTGCACTGCCGAGCCGGATTTTCGTCTGAGTTTGGCCATGGAACGCCGATCGCAAAGTCCGCAGGGGCATAGTATTGAACCACAAGCAGACTATCGACGCGGCAACGGCACCAACTGCAATCTGCTGAGATGACGGCAGTGTGAGCGGGATGTTTCTTGCAGTGCAAACGTGACGAAAAAAACAACCCTACCGGAAGAGCCCGGTAGGGTTGTTGGGTTTACACGCATCAAGTTTGACATGCCAGTTGCATGAGCCGACGTTGCGCCTACTGATGACGATCGTGCAGATTGTCAGGCAGCAGGGCAGCCCCGGTTGGCAACCGCTTAGCCGTCTTGCTTCTCCGCCTCGGTTTCGGCGTCGCCGTCAGATTCCGAACCTTCGGCCGGTTCTTCGCTACTGGCTTCGGCTTCGGCCGGGGCTTCTTCGCTGGCTTGAGGTTCAGCTGCTTCTGCCTCGGCACTTGCTTCTGCCTCGGCGGTGGCTTCACCCTCTGCACTTGCTTCGGTAGCAGATTCTTCCGCGGCAGCTTCTTCGGGGGCAGATTCGGTAGGTTGAATCAATAACCCTGAACCTCCGACACCACCCTTGAGTTCGAAACTGCCACCGCTGGCCGTGGTCTGCATGGTAGGACCAGCGTTGGCTGCGGCATCTTCGGCCTCGGCTTCTTCGGCCCATTCGACTCGCTTGCGCGAGAGGCCAATCTTGCGCTCGTCCGTATCTACGCGGAGCACCTTGACCTGGATCTCATCCCCGACCTTGACGATTTCTTCGGGGTTCTCGACCTTGTGGTCGGCCAACTCCGAGATATGGAGCAGCCCTTCGAGCCCATTCTCCAAGCCGACAAACACACCGAAGTTGGTGAGCTTGGTGACCGAACCCACCACAATTTGGCCGGGCTGGTACTTGTTGGGAATATCGCTGGCCCAAGGATCCTCTTGCAATTGCTTGAGACCCAAGGCAATCCGGCGACGCTCTTGGTCCACGGAGAGCACTTTGCACTCCACTTCCTGACCCTTCTCAACCACTTCGCTGGGATGGCTGATCTTGCGGGTCCAGCTCATATCGCTGACGTGCAGCAGGCCGTCGATCCCTTCTTCGATTTCGATAAAGGCACCGTAGTTGGTGAGATTGCGAACCACACCCTTGACCGGCGTGCCGGGAGGATACCGTTCGGCCACTTTGTCCCAGGGGTTTTCCTGGGTTTGCTTCATGCCGAGCGAGATCTCCTGCTTCTCTTTGTTGATGCCGAGTACGACGACAGGAATCTTGTCGTCGATCTGCACCAACTCGCTGGGATGGCTGATCCGTTTGGTCCAGGACATCTCACTGATGTGCACAAGCCCTTCGATTCCTTCTTCCAACTTGACGAAGGCACCGTAGCTCATCACGTTGACCACTTCGCCTTCGATCTTTTGCGTGACAGGGTACTTGTCCGCCACGTTTTCCCAAGGACTGGCATGCTTTTGCTTGAGTCCCAGGGCGATCTTTTCTTTCTCGCGGTCGATGTGGAGAATCTTGACTTCGATCTCCTGGTCGATGGAAACCATTTCCGACGGGTGGCCAATCCGGCCCCAGCTCATGTCGGTAATGTGCAACAGACCGTCGATCCCGCCCAAGTCCACGAAGGCACCGAACTCGGCGATGTTCTTGACCGTTCCCTTGCGAAGCTGACCTTCTTCGAGCGTGCGAAGGAGCTCTTCCTTCTTCACGCGGCGTTGCTCTTCGATCAATGCCCGACGGCTGATCACAATGTTGCGGCGTGACTCGTCGATCTTGAGCACGGTACACTGAACCCAACGACCGATGAAGTCGCCGATGTCGCCAGGGCGGCGGATGTCCACCTGGCTGGCCGGCAAGAACACGTTGACGCCGATATCGACGAGCAACCCACCCTTGATCTTGCGGGTGGCGATCCCGGTGACGATCTCCCCCTCCTTGACCGTTTCCATGAGTAGTTCCCACTCACGGATCTTCTTGGCCTTGCGCTTGCTGAGGGTAATCATGCCGTAGGGTTCGTCGGTGTGGCCATGGACGTCTTCCACGTCTTCGACCAACACGTCGACCATTTGACCCGGTTCTGGCGGATCTTCGTTTTCTTCCCATTCATTGATGGGAATCAAGCCTTCGCTCTTGTAACCAACGTCGACCAGGATGAAATCCCCTTCGACGCGCAAGATGCGGGCCGGAACAATCCGATTGAGCACGACTTCGTTGTCGAGCTCAAACATGTCCGGGTCGAGTTCATCGGTGGCAGCGCCTTCAAACGCCGCATCCAACTCCAACTGCAGGTCTTGTTCAGAGATCCCCAGCTCACTAATCAGGGCACGATTAACCATACGAGAAATGCTTCCTCAGGAATGCCGATGTTCCGCCACCATGGCACTCGCCAATGGTTGACGCCAAACGGAACCGCTCGACAACGATCAAAGGGTGAAGTCGCCCAGGCATCCACGCCCCTCCGGCGGGGAGTGTGCAAAATGCAGGGACAGCCGGGGAGTATACCAAATGCACTGACCGTCGCAAACGCGTTTGCCCGCACAGTTTCGGAAATCGCTATTTCGGAATCGGGAGTGCTGTTTTTGAAGATAACGCCACCGTCCGAGCTGCCAAATTGGGCAAACTGGCGTTGACCAAAAACCGTGGCTTTTCTACACCTCTGAGTCGCCAGCCGTCTGCGCGGTTGCCAGGTTCTATTCCTCGAACAATACGTCACCTTGCAGGTGCTGCCGCGTTGCGAGCAACCCAGGGGGGCGTGAGTATGAGTTGGAGTTGATTGTAGATGGCCTCAACGACATCCCATTCGGCGTCGAAGACTGCGACCGATCGCACTCAAACCAAACGGTGCGACTTGTGTGACGGCACGGACTTTGAGCTGGTCTCCACACTCGATCGTCGGGCTGAGCCGCTGGAAACCGGAGTTTGCCGCAACTGCGGTCTGGTGTGCCACTTAGAGATTCCGACAGAAGACGAACTAACGGAATACTACCAGAACGAATACCGGCAAGACTACCACGGGGAGAGCACTCCATCTGCCCGCCGTGTGATGCGTGCCTGGAATAACGGACGGCGTATCTACGAGCAGGTCTCGCCGTACATCGAACCAGGGAGCAAGGTTTTTGAGGTGGGGGCCGGCATCGGCTGCACCGTCAAGCAGTTTGAACTGCATGGCTACGATGCGACCGGGATCGAACCCCACGAGGGTTTCCACGGTTTCTCCAAGAAACACCTCCGCACCCGGGTGGAGAAGGGGAGCCTGTTCGAACTTCCCGACCGTCGCCGTTTCGATCTGGTGTTATTGATCCACGTGATTGAGCACTTCCGCTCGCCCCGGCAGGCGTTGGAAAAAATCCACCAATTGCTGTACACGACCGGGGCGTTCTACGTGGAGTGCCCCAACCTGACGGCCCCACTCTCCAAATACAGCCAGCTGTTCCACTTCGCGCACATTCACAACTTCACGCCGAGCAGCCTGATCATGCTGGCCGAGCGGTGCGGGTTTGGCGTGGAGCAGGTGTTCTCTGCACCTGACGATCCCAATCTTCAGATCCTGTTCACACGCATGGAGACAGGGCATCTGGAGGTCGATGCCAACAACTTTGACAAGGTGCTGGATAGCCTGGACTATTACCACGGCTGGCGCTACTACCTGCGGTGGAACTACCTAACCCGCCGGGTCAAGAAGATCCGCAGCTATCTGATCGAGCACATGTTCGCCAAACGGCAGTTGGAAGAAATTTTAGACGAGTGTGCGCACAGCGCGTCTGAGACCACTTCCCCGCGCCGCGGCGCCAGCGCCTCAGGCCGCACCAGGCGTGTGGATCGGGGAAGCCTTCTCGTCGTTGGGCAATCTAGCCGACGGTCGAGTTGGGAAAATGCTACAACGCACCGTTGACTAGCGGGCTATCGCCAAAACCGCTCATTGATTTTCCGACGAATGCTAACTCAGCAGGCCAGTCGTCAGGTGTCTTCTACTTTGCGCCGGCCGGGGCACGGCTCGGACGCAGTTCTGCCAACGCATCTGCCATCACGTCCACGGTTCGCTGGATTTGTTCAGCCGTGTGGCTGGATGTAATGAAGAACCGCAGCCGGGCCTGACTCTCTTCCACCGCTGGATAGAGGATCGGCTGGACGTTGATCCCCTGGTCGTAGAGCTTGCGAGAAAGTTGCAGAGCCAGCATCGAGTTCCCCATGATGATGGGCACCACCGGGGTATTCTGGCCGTATCCGGTATTGAACCCTCGCTCTTTGGAGAGCTTGAGGAACAAGGCAGAATTCGCTCGGCAGGACTCCACTCGCTCTGGCTGCTGCTTGATCAGTTCCAGAGAAGCGAGTGCGGCTGCCGCGTTCGAAGGCGAAATGCCGACGCTGTAAACAAACCCTGGGGCGGTGTACTTGAGATACTTGACCACTTCCTTGCAACCGGCGATGTAGCCACCGCAACTTCCAAAGCTCTTGCTGAGCGTCCCCATCAGTAGGTCCACGTCCGTCCCATTGAGCCCGAAGTGTTCGACAATGCCGCGTCCCGTGGCTCCCATGGTTCCAATGGAATGGGCTTCGTCCACCATCAACACCGCCTTGTGACGGCGCTTGATTTCGACAAACTTCGGCAGGTCCGGATAGTCTCCGTCCATGCTGTAAACCCCTTCGATCACGACCAGCACCTTGCGGTAATTGCGTCGCATGCCGGAGAGCAGCTTGTCCAGCGCCTTCCAATCGTTGTGAGGGAACGGCCGCCGCTTGGCACCTGAGAGAATGCAACCTTGGATGATGCTGTTGTGGGCCAATTCGTCATGCAGGATCAAATCGCCTGGCTTGAACAGGTGGCCAATGGTGGTCTCGTTGGTGGAATGCCCGCCGACAAAAACCACGGAATCTTCGGCACCGAGGAAATCAGCCAGACCTCGCTCGAGCAAACGATGCACGGTCTTCTCACCACTCACGACTCGACTTGCCGAGACGCTGGTGCCGAACTGGTCGATGGCGTCTTTGGCCGCTTGGGTCACCACCGGTTCGCCCGACATGGCCAGGTAGTTGTAGCTGGAGAAGTTGATCATCTCCCGACCATCAATCAGCGTGGTGTCATTGGTTACCCGTTGGTGTTCGTTGAAGAAGGGGTTCTCGATCCCAATGAGATCAAAGTTGGAGAGCTGCCGTTCCAACTGCAGGTACTCTTGCGAAGCGCCAAACTCGTAGAACTCCGTGGGTACTTCTTCTCCCTCGGGGATGATGGCCTCGCTGGCTTCTGGAGTGGTTTGCCCGTTGGAAGTCGCCGCTGGTGTGGCGGGTGCCGCTTTAGCAGATGCGGCGGTGGGCGCCGCCGGGGCGTCCGCTGCGCTGTCCGAAGTCGAATCTCCCAGCGATGCCAAGATGGGCACAAGCTGCTCATCGACCCGGTCACTCAGATCGTCGACCGTGGTCTCAGCCGTCAGGCTGTCCATGGCCAGCTGAACGCCCAAGCCCGAGTCAATCTGGTTCTTGAGTTCGATCGCCATCAGGGAGTCAAGTCCCATCTCGCTGATCGGTTGGCTGGTATCCACCTGCGAAACGCCAATGCCAAGTGTCTTGGCCACTTGCTCATGCAAGAAGGTGCCCACCTGCACGCGGCGCTCGGCAGGGTCGGCTTGTGCCAAACGACCAAGTCGCTCGCGTTGTTGGGCACTTGCCTGAGCGTTCTGCGATTTGGAACGGGCTTCGTTTGCAAGTTCGGCAAGCAGGCTTGGTACCTTGCCGGGGAACTGGCGCAGGAACTTGCTCCAGTCCACGGGAAATACACCCGCCTGCGGCTGTTCGCTGGTGAGCAGTTTCTCGAGCGCGAGCATGCCTCCTTGCGGCGACAACGGAGTCAGCCCACTCGCGGCCCAACGGGCTTTGTCCCGGCGGTTCTGCGTGGCGGCCATCCCGGCACCTTCCCACGGTCCCCAGTTGATGCTCAACCCTGGCTTCCCTTGAGCGCGGCGGTACTGGGCCAAACTATCCATAAAGGCGTTGCCTGCGGCGTAGTTGCTCTGTCCTGGCGAACCAATCAACGCCGAAATGGAGGAGAACATCACGAAGAAATCCAGCGGCATCTCGGCCGTCAGTTGGTGCAGGTTCCAAGCACCATCTACCTTGGGAGCCATCACCTTGTGGAAACGTTTTTCGTTCTGCTGCAAGATCACTGCATCATCCAGCACACCTGCGGCATGGATCACGCCAGCCAGCGGCGGCCGATTGGAAAGTTCCTTGGTGAGCGCGGTTTGCAAGGCCGTGCGGTCAGCGACATCTGCCGAGGCAATCCCGACATCGACACCTGACTTTCGCAGCGCAGCCACGGCGGTTTCACTTTCACCGCTGGGCGAGCGCCGGCTGGTCAGCAGAAGATGCTTGGCACCACGATCTGCGAGCCAGGCGGCCAATTGCAAACCGAGACCTCCCAGACCGCCAGAAATGAGATACGTGCGATCTTCACGAACCGGCAGTTCTGGTTCTTCTTGAGCAAGTTCAATCACCACCTTGCCGACATGTTTGGCCTGAGCCATGAACCGGAACGCGCTGACCACTTCCGTAACCGGGAATACCTTGTGCGGCAGCGGCTTCACGTGACCAATGACGAATCGCATCAGCAGTTCGCCCAACAAGCCGGCAATCAGGCCGGGGTGCTGCTGTTCTTCTTGTCCCAAGTCGAAGGGATGATAGGCCACGTCGGGACGTTCTGCCTGCATCTGCTGGGCGGTCCAGATTCCAATCTTGCCGATTTCGACAAACCGTCCCCCTTTGCCCAACACGGCCAAAGACTTGGCAATGTAATCACCATTGAGGGCGTTGAGGACAACAGTGACTCCCTGCCCTGCCGTGTCTTTGAGAATCTGTTCGGCGAAGTCCAGGTTGCGGGAGTTGTAAATCCGCTCAATCCCCATCGCCTTGAGGGCGTCCCACTTGCCAGGGCTTGCCGTGGCGTAGATCTCAGCACCTGTTGCCTGGGCCAGAGCCACGGCCGCTTGTCCCACGCCGCCGGCCGCGGCATGGATCAGCACTTTGTCTGAGGGGCCCATGTTGGCTAGCCGCACCAGTCCATAAAACGCCGTGAGGTAGGCCAGCGGTAAGGTTGCGGCCTCGGCGAAGCTCATCTCATCAGGTATCTGTGTCGTGTACTCGGCCTTGACGGTGAGATGACTCGTCATGCTCCCAGGCGAAAGGGCCAGCACGCGGTCACCGACCGAGTATCCCTCCACCTCTTCGCCAACTGCGGTCACAATGCCTGAACATTCAAAGCCGAAGGTAGCGTCGTCCGCCGAGTGAATGCCGATCTCGGTCTCGTACTCTTGCAGAGTCCCCAGCGCGCGGAGCACGTCGCGGAAGTTGAGCCCGGTGGCCTGAACGGCAATCTCAATCTCGCCCGCAGCAGGTTCGCGGCGGGTTGTGGGAATCAGCTGCAAGTTGTCCAGCACGCCGAAGGCCGAAAGCCGCAAGTCGTACGATTCGTCCTGAGGGACTTGCCGGAGATCTCCTTGATTGCCCCCTTGGCGAACCAATCGGGGCACCAACCGGTTGCCACCACGCAAGGCGACTTCGTCTTCGTCATCGGGACTTGTCAATTCGGCCATCAGCTGGGTGAGTTCTTCGCTCGGCTGCTGAGGATCAAGATCAATCCTCCGGCACTGCAACTGAGCCAACTCCAGGCCAATGACTCGGCTCATGCCCCACAGCGCGGCCTGACTGGGACTCGCGACTTCGTCGGCTCCTGCCGCCTGGCCACTTCGCGTCAGCAGGTAGACCCGGGGAAGTTTGCGAGCATCTGAACCGCCAAGCGTTTGGGTCAGATGCAATGCCGGACCGCATCCCAGCAGCGAGTCGTCCAGGGCCGAAGCCTCGGGCGAAGCGTCAGCCGCCGGGGTGTCGAGGCTCCAGCCAAACACCACGCCCCGGCACTGCTCGAGGTCACCAACCAGCTGGAACAGTTGGCCATAGTCGGCCGGTTCGTGCGGACGAATCGTGAACTGATCTTCGTTCTGTTTGAACTGGGGGCCAGGCCGAACCAGCACGCAGCGCTGGCCGTCCGCTCTAAATTTAGCAGCCAGTTGCGCGGCAACAGAGTCTCCCTGCAAAGGTTGGTCGGCGAACAGCACCCAGGTTTGGCCAGCGGCGGAGGGCGCGGCTTCGACTTTGTTTCGCGGTTTACTTTGCCAGCGAATCTCGTGCATCCAAGGGAGCACGTCCACTTTGGATTGCGGAGCCAAGAGGTCAGGGCTGGCTTCGAGCAACTTCAGCCCTAGCACACGTCCGGCCAGATCACCCTGCCTGGTGTAGAGCGTGACATCCACGGTGTAGACACTTCGCTTGCCACCGCTCTTTTGCCTGAGTTGGACATGGCTATAGACTTCGTCCAGGCCGGAGGTGATCAACGTGAACCCGGCAATGGCGATCGGCAGCAGCGTGGCGTCGTCGTCCAGTGGTAGCGCAGCGCCGGCCACCTGAAAGCATCCGTCCAGCAAGGCAGGATGAATCAAATACCCCGACGTGTCCGCATCTCGCGGTTCGAGACGGAGATGGCCGAGTGCTTCATCCGTGCCGGCCCAAACTTCGCGCACCGTCTGAAATCTGGGGCCGTATTGCAGGTTCCGCCGAGTACAAGCGTCGTAGAAGGCGTCCACGGGCAGAGGTTGCTCGCACCGGGCGCGAATGGCATCAAGCGTATCTTCGGCAGCCAGCACTTCGCTATGAGCGTCCGCCGTGGCCGCGGCGTGCATCTTCCAACCTCTGGCATCTCCCTCAGCCGAGTCATCCAGGCTAAAGAGCTTGACGTTGCCACTTTGTCCTTCTGCCGCACGACTCACAAGTACTTGAATCGGCGTCGCTGATTCTTCTGTCAGGACCAGCGGTTGCTGGATTCGCAACGTTTGCAGCGATGCTTCTTCGCCAAGTGTTTCGCGCGCCGCAGCCAGTGAAAGCTCCAGGAAACCGGCGGCCGGAACCACCACTTGCCCAAAGACTTGATGGTCAGCCAGCATAGATGGCGAGCGAGGCGCAAGGCGATGTGCAAAGGTTGTTTCGTCCCCTGGGGACTCATTGCGGACGCCCAGCAGCGGATGCCCGGTGTTGTATCCGGCGGCACCACCACCTGCACCGATGGACATATTGCCAGCCCCCGGTTCGGGAGCCCAAAACCGGCTGCGCTGGAAGCGGTAGGTGGGGAAGTTGACCTTCTGGTACTTCGTGTTCGGTCCGTACAAAGTTTGCCAGTCCACGTCGCAGCCAGTAACAAACAGCTCGCCCAGCGAGGCAAGGATGGACTGCCAGGCGTTGCCCCCTTTGGGTGAGCCTTCGCGGAGACTGGTGAGCCAAAGGAGCGAACGATCCTCGAGACATCCTTTGCCCAAGGCGGCCAACACCCGTCGGGGTCCGACTTCGAGAAAGACTTTGCAGCCTGCATCTTGGGCAGCGGCGACGCCATCGGCAAACCGGACGGCATCGCGAACGTGGCTCACCCAATACGCTGGCGTGGCAATCTCTTCGCCAGCGATGGCACCGGTAACATTCGAAATGATTTTGGTCTTGGGATTGGAGAACTTGATCTCGGCGGCAACCTTGCCAAACTCCGCGAGCATTGGTTCCATCAACGGAGAATGGAACGCGTGCGAGACCACCAGTGCCTTGGTTGTGACTCCTTCAGCTTCGACGGCGGCCACGACCTTGGCGACCCCGTCCGCTTCCCCAGAGATCACCACTTGTCGGGGACCGTTGATCGCGGCAATAGAAACCGGACCGTCAGCGACTAAATGTTTCCGCACGTGGTCTTCATCGGTAAACAGGGCCACCATGGCCCCGCCGGTCGGTAGAGCTTGCATGAGTTTGGCACGCCAGGCGATCAGCTTCAGCCCATCTTCCAAACTGAAGACGCCTGCCAACACCGCGGCCACATACTCACCGACGCTATGTCCCATGACCACATGAGGCTTGATTCCCCACGAAAGCCAAAGCTGTGCCAAGGCATACTCAATGGCAAACAGCGCAGGCTGCGAGTACTGCGTCTGGTGAATCAGCTCGGCATCTTCTCCCGTGGCAAACAACACCTCGAGCAGCGGCTGGGGCAGAAGTTCTTTGAGTGCCGCATCGCACTTGTCCAGGGCCGCGCGAAACACCGGTGCCGAGTCGTAAAGCTGACGGCCCATGGCTGGGGTCTGCGCACCCTGTCCTGTGAACATAAAGGCAATCTTGGGCACCTGGCGACGCTTGGACGGCGCAGCGTCCTCCTCGCCAGAGCGCTGGGCGAGTCGCTGCAGTTGCTTGGCCAGGTCGGCGTGGCTACTTCCTACCACCGCCAGCCGGCGCGGCAGCGCGCTCCGTCCGACGTTGGCCGTGTAGCAGATGTCTTCGAGCGGCAGGTCCAGATGCTCCGTCAGGTACTGAGCAGCGGCCGCGGCCAGGTCGGCCACCGCGGCGTGGCTCTTGCCTCGGAGTGTCAGCAGGTGCGCGTCTGCCTGGTTGCGGAGCGGATCCACTGGCGGCTGTGTTGCCACACTGGCCGGAGCAGGTGCCGGGGCAAGAATGAAATGCCCATTGGTTCCGCCAAAGCCAAACGAGCTGACACCGGCGAGCCGGTCCGGCCCGGTCCACGCGACCGGTTCGCGTGGAATCTGAAACGGCGTCCCTTCGATATCAATGTACGGATTGAGCTTGTGGAAATGCAGATTCGGCGGAATCTTGCCATGCTGCACGGCCAGGACGGTCTTGATCAACCCTGCAATCCCGGCCGCTGATTCCAAATGCCCGATGTTGGTCTTGACCGACCCGAGCCAGCAAGCCTGGTCTGCTTGACGTCCCGCACCGAGTGTGGTCTTGAGGGCGCGAACTTCGATGGGGTCGCCAAGCGGCGTCCCGGTACCGTGGGTTTCGACATAGCTCACATCGCTCGGCTTGGCACCTGCAGCGGCCAGTGCTGACGCAATCACCGCTTGTTGCGAAGGCCCATTGGGAGCCGTGAGCCCGTTGGTCATTCCGTCCTGATTGACGGCCGAACCCTGAACCACAGCCAACACCGGATCGCCATCGCGCTGGGCGTCTGCCAAACGTTTGAGTACCAGCACACCGCAGCCTTCGCCCCGGACGTAGCCGTCGGCGTCTGCATCGAATGTCTTGCAGCGCCCATCGGCCGCCATCATCCGTGCCTGGCTAAAGGTAATGGTCCCCTCTGGCGTGAGAATCAAGTTCACACCGCCGGTGATGCACAGATCCGTTTCTTTGTTCGCCAAACTCTTACAGGCAAGGTGCGCCGCCACCAGACTCGAGCTACAAGCGGTGTCCACGGCCACACTTGGCCCGCGCAGGTTGAACAGGTACGAAAGCCGGTTTGCAGCGATCGAGAGGCATGTGCCGGTGGCGCTGTAGGCGGTCAGGTCTTTAACCGACTCGTGCAGCAGCCGAGCGTAGTCGCTATTGCTAATGCCGATGAACACGCCGGTGGGGCTGGTGGCCAGGTGTTCCATGGGAATGCCAGCGTTCTCAATGGCTTCCCAGACCACTTCAGCCAACATCCGCTGCTGCGGGTCCATACATTGCGCTTCGCGTCCCGAGATGCCAAAGAACATGGCGTCAAACTGATCAATCTCCGGCAGAAAGCCACCCCAACGGGTACTCATTTTGCCAGGGACTGAGAGTTCAGGATCGTAGAAGGCATCCACATCCCAGCGATCCGGCGGGACTTCGCCGATGGCATCGACGCCCCCCTCCAGCAACTGCCAGAACTGGTCAATGTTGCGGGCCCCGGGAAATCGACAACTCATGCCGATAATTGCAATGGGTTCCACTTCGGCGTTCCCTATGGTTAGCGGGAGCAAATGGGCAATTCGTAGGTGCCCGCGTACACGACACACCGCACTTCAAGCGGCGTGCATCAGGCGGCTCTCGACGCAAGCGTTTGGTGCTGGCCAGCAGCGTTATGCTTTTGAACCCAAGTACTGCGAAAACGACGCAATCGTGGGATAGTCGTAAACTAGCGTCGGGTCGATGGTGCGTCCCAACCAGTCCTCCAGGTCGCCAGTCATCGAAATCACAATGGCCGAATCAATCGCCAGTTGGTCGAATGGAGCCTCGACATCAATCTCGTCTTCGGAAACCTGCATTTCCTGAGCGAGATAGGTGACAAACCACTGCTCGATCTCCGCCGTGCTATGCGCGGAACTCGCCGCTTCGGGACCTGACGAAGATGCGGAATCTTGAGGTTGGTCTGATTGCATGGGTTACTCGCGTGCAATGGCGGTGGGGCAGAGTCGGTTATTATCCGATTCGGTTGCCTGCCTACCCTGGCTTAACCTAGGGCAGGCCACACCGGAAATACCCGAAAGGTCAGGCTGTCTGCTCAAGCTTGCTGAAAGTACCGCGCGGGCCACTCACTCCCCCAAAATGCCCAGGCGAATCAAACTCCCGCTACGCGCGGCAAGATCGGAAAACTGCCTACAGCTACCCCAAACTATAGAAGTTTCGGGCGTTGGCGACCAGTCGCATTCAAGTAGGTTGCGGCCAGCACACAAGTTAGGCCTCCTTCAGAGAGAGAACTCCGGCAATGTAGAACAGTTTGTCCCAACGGTTCATGAACCATGAACATACTTTCGGGCGGCATGATGAGTGGCAGCACTTTCCGCGTTTACCTCTCCTCCAACATGCAAAAAACCTCTCCGAGCCCGTTGCCCGGAGAGGTTCTAGAAAATGCACGCGGTTGGGGCCGGTTGGCCGTATGCCAGGCTACTCCGTCAAATGCCGCACCTGGTGATAGGTGGACGCCGGATGGCGGCGCGGATCGTAGCGGGCAAAGATGCCTGCAGCAATCAGGTCCCCACGGAGTCGAACGGGGTTGTTGTAGCCATTGCTGCTCAAGCAACCAGGATCGAAGGGGTGGAACGAAAAGATTCCATCGGAGCCGCGAATCCTGCCATACCAATCTCTTCCGGACTGAAACCGATCAACGTGCTGGTTGACCGTTTGATGACAGCGGATGCAGCTTTGGCGATTCACTTGAATGAAGCCAGCATCATAATTGGCAGGCACCACGTGAAAACTGGCAAGCGTCGTGGGAGCAGCGGTCACGGCACCGTTGGTTCCGCGTCGCCAGTTTTCCTCGAGCGCAGAACTGAAGGGGGTTGTCAGCAACAGTTGGGCAACCAGGCTGTTGTCACGCAGGCCAGGCAATGTATCCACACCCATCACCTGTCGAAATACCGCGCCGGGGTGAAAATTCTGCAGCCTCCGGCGGGGCAAACTCTTGGGTTGCTCAAGCTGTTTGACCACGGCCGCCAGGTGGGCGTTTTCGGCCAAATTCGGTCGTAGCTCGCGAATCCGCTCAGCCAACGATGTGGCCGTCGGGAATGGCCGAAATACGTTGACGCCCCAATCAGAGTGTTCGCGAATTCGGATGCGTAATTCGAATGTGTAGTCGCGTCCATCGGGACCGCGAAGCATCAAGACTTCGCCCACCACGGTTCCGACAGGGTAGATCCAAGCGTATCCCACTCCCGGTTCACCGGACAGGTTTCGCATGTACCAGGCAATCGGAAGCGGCTTTCCTTGTTCGTCCTGGGGCAGCCACAGAAAACGCAACGTCTTGGTGTTGGACGTTCTGTGGGTTCCTGCCGGAGTTCCCCAAGGAAACTCGATATTGCCGTTGCCGTGTGGCTCACCGGCACCTGCCGAGACGTTGTAGTGCGCGTCATGCACGCCGGTCAGGTTGGCGTCGCGGTTTTGGTACGCCCGCGGCATCTCGGCTTCGGTGTAGAGTATCAAACGAGGGTCGTCGAGCATGGCCTGAACTTCTTGGTCGGCTACGTTGGGTAGCATTTGACGAAGGATTCTCTCTTTCGCCGGATGAACCAGTCGAAAAGGAGCACGCTTGGGCGTTGGCCGAACTGCCGGCTTCGCTGGCACCTTGACCGTTGGCTCGACAGGCGAGGGCGATGCTGGTGCATACGGCTCAACCTGGGGTGCCACGGGGACCTGATCGTTTTCGAGATCGTCAAATCCGTCTTGGGCACTAGATCGCAAGCAAACGCCCGCGACCAAGGCCAGCAACATCATCGAGGGGGCGAAACGTAACATGGTTTCAGTCTTGTCCTATGAGAAGGGTGTGCAATGACACAGCGAGATACGAATGGCGTCGAATCTGCGAGCGCAGCCGGAGCGCCGAAAACTGAATTCATTTGCAGATGGATTCAGCCAATCCGCGTCCAACAATGAGGTACTGCAGCTGATGACCAGCGGAATGGAGTCCGTACGGTCATGCCAATCTTCTGCCCGTAGGGTTGGTAAGATGCCACGCGCGGTGGCGCGTGCCAGACTGTGTTCTCGCGGTAGTCAACCGCATGCTCCCGAGGTGGGAAACGGACAAACCGTCTTTGAAGGCAACTGCTGAATGCCTGGTGTTATCGATCGCTTCGCTTGCTTCTGTAGGCAAGTTGGTGCGTCAGGCCTGGCAGGTCACAACAATCCTTCGGAGGGAGCCTGGAGGGTCGTGCTTCCGAGTTTGGCCACTACGGGGTTAGGGAGAATCCGCAACTCGCCGCAGTGCCTGGTTCGAATGAATGGTTGAAAATTTGATGGACGAGAAAATGAGGCAAAGCGGGTCGGAAACCATTCCGACCCGCTGCGCTCATTGTTGCCTGACGTTAACTAGTTGCAGCAGCTTCCGCATCCATTCGAACCGCATCCAGCGTAACCACGGCACGGCACGAGGATCGTCTTGGGAACCCGACGGCACACCTGAACTTGAACTTCTTTGGTGACCGTGTGAGGAACCATGACCGTGTAATTGACGGTCTGGACTTCCTGGACGCACTTGTACGTGGTGACCTGGCGCTCACGCACGCGATTCTCAGCCACACAGACGGTGTACTGAACTTCGCGAGACTGTTGCTCCGTGACATGGCTGCATTGCTGCACCATGCGAGTCCGCTGCTCGGGGCGGCAGACCGTCACGTTGTAGGTGTAAGGAACCTTGACGTGCTGGTAGTCGGTGACCTGGACAGTGCGGGTGCGCTGCTCAGGAGTGCAAACCGTCACGTTGTAGGTGTAAGGAACCTTGACGTGTTGAAGGCTGCAAACCTGCACAGTGCGGGTGCGCTGCTCGGGGCGGCAGACCGTGACGTCATAGCTGTAAGGAACCTTGACGTGTTGGTAGTCAGTGACTTGCACGGTGCGGGTACGCTGCTCTGGTGTGCAGACCGTGACCTGGTACTCGTAGGGCTGTTGGACCTGCTGGCTTCGCCAGACCGTGACTTCGACAGCCTGTTGCACGAGATTGCGAACCCAAACTCGCGAGCATACCGGAGCACCACAACCGGTGTTGCATCCGCCATAGCACGAGTTGCAGCTTCCGCATCCAGTGTTGCAGCCACCAGTATTGCAGCCACCAGTGTTGCATCCGCCATAGCTGCGGAATTCCCAGTGACCCTGGTCACGGCAAACCGTGCGAGTCTCTTGGACCGGGACACGTTGGCAGTAGGTGCGAACGCCCTGACGGGTTTCGGTATGAGGAACATTGACCGTATAGGTCTGTTCGACACTGCGAACCACTGGCTTGCAGACCGTTCGCTCACCCTGACGGGTTTCGGTGTGGGGGACCATGGCCGTGTAGGTCTGCTCGACGTTGTTGACCACTTGCTTGCAGACCGTTCGCTCACCCTGGCGGGTTTCGGTGTGAGGAACATTGACCGTATAGGTCTGCTCGACCGTGCGGACAACTGGCTTGCAAACGGTTCGCTCACCCTGGCGGGTTTCGGTGTGAGGAACATTGACCGTATAGGTCTGTTCGACTTGCGTGACCACGGGGCGAGTCACATTGTAGGTGACCGTACGAGTCCGAGTTTGTGGCACCATCACCGTGTACTGCTCTTGGACGGTGTTGGTGACCGGCACCATACGCGAGACCGTCACTTGCTTCTGACGAACTTCCGGCCGACACACGGTCATTTGAACCGTGCGCGTTTCCGTCACATACGTGGGAACGTAAACCGTCTTCTCCACGTAGTTGCAGCCAGCATTGGCGCTGTAGCAACCATTCGAATAACAGCCGTTGCTGTACTGGCCACCCGTGTAGCATCCGTTGTTGCAAGCACCGCCTGCGTAAAGGTTCGGCGCGGCGGCGACGAGCATTGCCACGCACAATGTCCAACTTCCAAGTCTACTTACCGACAGCATTGCATTCCTCCTACGAGAATTGAGTCCATTCGCCAATGTTCCCACCGGCGACCGCTAGCAATTTACCAACCTGTACGAATGAGTAAATAAGGTGAATTGAAAAGTTAGTAACGATTACGTGAAAATAGCAGCCAGGGAAGATTGGATTGACTCTTCTCCTGCCACTCCGCGTCATCCACCCACTCAAGGGATACCGATTGGCTAAGTTAGGAAATATAGTCAGGCTGTTTTGGTTTCTCAAGCCGCCCAGCCAGGAATTTTGGGGAATTAGGAACATGCCTGCGGGGGGGTGGTAGCGGACCGCTTGCCACGGTGCGCTCGGGACTGGGAAAACAGTGTCGTCGTGCCCAGCGAACCAAACAGTTGCTGAACAATCAAACGTTCTTTATAACGTTTTCAGGGCTGGTTCACGGACGCTGCCATCGGTGTGCGGCATGCGCTGTCGTTCCACTCAACAACTTCCCTCTGGCACTTTTTTCGAGCAATGGTTCGATGGCAAAACAGATGCGTTTTCTGATGGTGGGCGGTTTTCTCGGAGCTGGGAAGACCACCACTTTGGCTCGACTGGCAAACGCGTATCAGTCCCAAGGGCTGAATGTCGGGATCGTCACCAACGATCAGGCAGCCGATCTTGTGGATACCCACCTGCTTCGCAACCAGGGTTACAACGTGGGAGAAGTTGCCGGCGCTTGCTTCTGCTGCAATTTCAACGATCTCACCGCGACGGTCGAGCGGCTCGAGCAGAACGAGCACCCCGATGTGATTCTGGCGGAGCCTGTGGGCAGCTGCACGGATTTGGTGGCAACCGTCGCCCAGCCACTGATGCGACTGTTTCCCGAGCGGTTCGAAGTCGGCCCCTACGCGGTGATTCTCAAGCCGAGCCATGGTCAAAAGATCCTGCGTGGAGAACGCAGGGGAGGATTCTCTCCCAAGGCTGAGTACATCTTTCGCAAACAGTTGGAAGAAGCAGACCTGTTGCTTCTGAACCGGATTGACGAACTCGCGCCGGACGAAGTCACCGAACTCGAGCAACTCCTCAATCAACAGCACCCGCAACAGAAGGTACTCAAAATATCCGCCCGAACCGGAGAGGGTTTTGACGGGTTGCTGCAGGCGCTGGCCGAGCCTGGCGCCTATTGCCGCCGAGTTCTCGATCTGGACTACGATACCTACGCCGAAGGCGAAGCAGAGTTGGGCTGGTTGAATGCCGGGGTGACGGCTACGTCTGCCGAGGCCTTCGATCTGGATGCGTTGATCATGTCCATCATTGAGGACCTCCGCACCTCGCTCAACAACGCGGCGGCCGAAGTGGCTCACCTCAAAGTAATCGCCATGGCTGAAGGAGCCTACGCCGTGGCCAATCTGGTGAGCAGTGACACGCAGGCCGTGCTTTCCTTGCCGGCCAACTTCAAATCTCCCGAAGCCAGCCTGGTAGTGAACGCTCGAGTGGCGACCGATCCAGCCGTGCTCGAGGATTTCGTCAAAGCCGCGATCATCGCCGCTGGTAAGCGCCATCAGGTCACGGCACAGATTGACTCCGTGCAGAGTTTTCGACCCGGACGTCCCGTGCCAACCCATCGCGTGAGTGCCGAAGACGTCCGTTGACGGTTAAGAATTGATTAAGGCACCACCGCAGTTCTCGCATCTAAATCGGCATGAGAGATGCGGATATCCGCCGATTGAGCCGTATCGGTACCAGATGGCTGGGTTTCGGCCGATGTAGTTATCGGGGCGACTCTGATCCATCCACAATCAGCTCCCCAACACATCATTCGCTGCGGATTCCCGCGACATTAGACTGTTCCCGCATGAAACAAATCCGCGAGGCGATTTCAATCTAGAACCGCACCATAGAAGGGGCAAGCATGAACACGCAACCACCTGAAGAATGGCAATCTCAGCACCTTTCGCCGAACGAAGACAACAACCCTGCGGGCGCAACCGTTTATGTCGTCGATGATGATCCCGAACACCTTGAGTTCAACGCCACCCTCCTCCGGTCTTTGCAGTACAACGTTGCAACGTTCAACTCCGGCCAGGAATTCGTGGAATCACATGACGATCAGGCCCCCGGTTGTGCAGTGATCGATGTCATCATGCCAAATTTCACCGGCATCGACGTCCAAAAGCATCTGGTCAGCCAGACCTATGTGCGTCCCCACATCCTTCTTAGTGGACTCCCGGACGTGCCCATGGCGGTGGCTGCCATGGCGCGCGGCGCTGCGGGGTTCTTGGTGAAACCGTATCGTGTGCACGAGCTGCTCAAACTTGTGCAAGGAATGGTAATGCAGGACGTCCAGGAGCGGCGCGAGAATCAAGAGCAGATGGCGAACGCCGCTCGGTTGGAACGGTTGACGGGCCGCGAACGGCAAGTGCTTGAACTAGTCCTGCAGGGCAAGCCCAACAAACGCATCGCAACCATCTTTCAGATCAGCCAGCGCACGGTCGAGCTACATCGTTCGCATATCATGAAGAAGATGCGCGCACACTCCCTGGCAGACTTGTTCCGCTCGGCGCTGCCCATCGAAGCGAGACTCAATCGCCAGGCGCAATCTTCTCTGTAACCGTGCTGGTCCGACGGCGCAGATACGAATACGAATTCAATAGACAGTTCATTCCACTAAGAAAACGTCCTGCGCGGCAGGTAGCAGTTCAGAAGGATCGATTGTCAATTGAATCACGGTAACGAGTCGCACCGTTCCAGCGACAAAACGCAAGTCATAGGTACCCGCCCCAATGAAGGTGACATGTCCCCATTTCGAATAGATGGTGCCGGCAATATCGCCACCCAGTAGGATCTTCTCGTTCAGCAAAACCATCGGCCGGCGGTCGTAGCGGCGCTGGTAGAGCAGCATGCCGTCAAACGGACTGCCAGGCGAGTTCAGCCCTGACAGGTTCACGGGAAACACCGCGGTGTTGATCAACACGCTTGGCAGCAGCGACGTGACGTTCAGCGGTGGGGGGGCGGTTTCGCCATCGGATGCATCGGTGGGCGTGCCGCTGGGCGAGTAACCGGTATTGTTGGTAATGTAGAACATCACTCCATTGCCGGTAACGCTACCACCCAGAATATTGAGTGCGATTCCCGTGACGGGGTTCGTTCCACGAATGATGTAGACGCCTGGATTGAATCGGACAACACCGGAGACGATCTCAATCCATTCGTAAACTCCTGGCTCAAGCGTAACCGGCAGCGAAAGCAAGGGAATGCCAACGACGCGCACGCCCCCACGTAGCGCCGAGCTGACGTTGGTAGGATCGCTGGAAGAGGTGGGAACTGGCAAACTTGCGAAGGGGTCTGCTACTGGTAGACGTCCCGCTTGCAGGGACCTGGTTTCGCCAGATTCGTCGCATGTATAGTTGTTCACGTTGTCCACTCCCCCAACAACACGGAGATCCGTGCAGGCGAGACTCGTCAGTCCGATCACCGGGGTGCAGGAGACACCATGTTGGAGTCCTCCAACCAGGAGGGCTTCAGACGCAACCCCTACGGTTTCCCCCTGTCCATCCACGCCTTCCCACTCGGCATTTACCAGAACCGCACCTTGCACGCTGACTTCACCCAGTCCCAACACCTCAACTCCGGCCAGGTTGGCTGACAAACTGGCCACAATGGGAGGAGAGCTAAGGATATTGATGGGTGCCGGCCTTTCTTCTAACGCCACAATCGCCGCGCCGTCGGTAGCGTCTTCAAATCCCGCAACGCTTCGCACTTCCACATCATGTACGGCGTCTACGCCCAGTACGTGAATAAACCGAGCGGACACTGGAATCGAGACAATGACCTCCACACAACTCGGCTGGCCCGCAAACGAACCTGCCAACGGTGGTCGGTTGACAGTCACGGATGCTTCCGAAAAACCATTCTGTTCCTGAACGCATTGAATGGCGATCTGCCGTGCATCCGACATAGATCCCGTCAACTGCAACTCTTTGGCGGCACAAGTGGCAGCGGCGTCAGACACCTGTTGCATGTGGCGATTCTCGTACATCAATGCCCCCGAGTCGTAGATCAAACCAATCATGCCAAACAGCACAGGCAACAGAATCGCGATCAGCACCAGAATGTTCCCTTGTCGCTGGCGACGACTGAGGCGACGTCCCGTCCATCTTCGGTGCCTGGCGACAGGTCGGGTCGCTATGGAATTAAAGTTCCCACGCATGAGTCAACCTCCCCTTAGTGTGCTATTTGCATGGTAGAAACCGCCCGCAGTTCGACGTCTGCGCCGCCCAGTACGAAAGATGTCATTGGTGCATGGGTGTACGTGATGGTGACACGGACCAAAGCGCCTGGTTCGTTGCTGCCTGAGAGCCAGTCAACCCGCACTTGCACATCTTCTGGGTTCATGGTCAGCAACAGCGGGCGTACCATGTCGCCAATTTCAGAGACATCGGCCGCCGTGCCAACGTACGTGCTCGTACCCCACGCGGTCTTGTCAGCCTCAGCCAACCGGCCATGGACGACGGCTTCGCGAGCCAGTCGGCGCGCCGAATCCGAGAGGAAGTTGTGACGGAGCACTCCCAAAGAAAGATCGAACATACCAAGCAGAAGGATCAGCAATGTCGAAAGCACGATGGCCGTTTCGACCATCGCGGCACCTCGACGTCGCTTGTGTACTGCAATCATCGCGGTGACCTCCCACTAACGAAACTGTCGAACGACAACAGTGCGACGCAACTGCAAGGGGCGAGCAATTCCCGGCCAATCAATAACAGTGAAGAACGGGTAGCGAGCTTCGACATTCACTCGCTCCAACGAGTCGGACACCGGTTCTGAACTGACAAGCACCTCGAGGTTCGTCCCGTCGAAGCCAGGAACAGATTCCATCTCTCGTTCGGCAGCCGCTTGAATCGCAGAGTTCCAAGATGCCGATGTCAGCTGCGTTCTGCGATGCGTGGCACCATAGTCAGCGCCAGTCCGGGCAGCGTTGGAAAGCGCCAAGTAGTCGTGCGCAAATCTGCCAAAATCCACCGAGAGCAGGCACAACGTGACCAGCAACGGGAGCACCACTGCCAACTCGCAGGCTGCTGCCCCGCGATGACGCTGGCGAATTGAATGCCGCGTGCAGGTCGGCAGAGTGAACGGTCGTTGGCAAACGTCGCTAGGGGGCGAAGGTGACAGCATATAGGGAACCTGTTTGTAGGGCGTATTCGAGCTGGAGCAATGTCCAACGAATCTAGTTGGAAGCAGTGTACGACGAGTTGGGGAATCGCTCCTGAAGTTGGATCACCGCAGGTCCTGCCAGGACAACAAAAATGGCGGGGAAGATACACAACAGGGTTGGGAAGAGAATCTTGACGCTGGCCTTCTGCGCCATTTCTTCGGCACGGCGCTCGCGTTGTTCGCGGAGCAGTTCAGCATGCGACCGAAGTGCGTCGGCGATGCCGGTACCAAACCGTTGAGATTGCTGCATGAAGGTGCTGAGTGACCGGACGCAATCCAAGCCAGAACGCTCGGCGAAATGTCTCATGGCAAGGTCCACGGTCGCTCCCAGTTCGGCCTCACGTTCCACGATCCCCATTTCGGCGGCCAACTCTGGGTGTGCGATCCTTAGCTCATCTGAGACTCGTTGCAATGCCGCCTGCAGCCCCATCCCGCTTTCCAGACAGCAAATCATTAGATCCAGGAAATCTGGTAACGAACGACGGATCACTGCGTGACGGCGTTTCTGCAACCGATGGATCCACCAACGCGGCAAGAGCATGCCCAGCATCGCCGCGACCCCGCCGATCAAGACACCATTGAGCATGTCGATCATTCCTGTCATCCCGGCGAGCAAGCAGGCCAACATAGGGCTGACCATCAGCAGGACCTTGGTCGCCTCGACATTGGACATTGCCGAGTTGGAATAGATCCCAGCACGTATCAGTTGCTGCTGCAAACTCTTCCGCTCCACCTCGTTGTTCGGTACGAGTCGAGAAGCGACCGAGTCCCAAGCACGACTGCGAGCTTCATCCCACCCCGCCGACTCAGAATCAAGTTCCGACGATCCTTGGGCGAGTTCAACTCCTTCGTGGTCGGTATATGCCTTGAAACGCCGTTGAGCGTGTCGCTCGCTTCCTTTGAACAATGAGACCAGCAGGAATATGGCGCTGCTAACGGCACAGAACGTCAGCACTTGAATCAGAATCATGGTCCACTGCATGATGCAGCCTCACTTCTTCGAAAGTTGAACGAATCGAAACTTATGGAGATCACGACTGGATACGAACGTCTAATAGTCGAAACTCATGATGTTGCGGATCCATAGAACCCCCAATGCCTGGAGGAGAACGGTGCCTGCGAGGAGATTCGGACGATTGAGCAACTCGGCAGCATAGTCCTGGTTGAGTACCAACATTCCGGCAAAGACCGCCAACGGCAGGATCATCAGCACGATGGCTTGCATCCGCCCCTCTCCGGTAAGGGCTTTGACCCGCCCTTGAAATCGGATCCGCTGGCGCGCTATGGTTGCCAGGTTCTTTAGGAGCTCGACCAGGTTCCCGCCGGTCCGCCTTTGAACAAGCAGCGCCACCACGAATATCTGCAGTTCCATTACTCCGGTGCGTCGAGCCAGGTCACGCAGGGCAACATCGTGCGGAATCCCCAGGTTCTGCTGCTCATAGCAATAGGCGAACTCTGTCCCCAACGGAGCTTCGAAGTCATGCGCGACAATTTGAAAAGCGCCGGTCACCGTCTGTCCGGCCCGGGCGGCCCGACTCATGACGTCAAAGGCGTCTGGGAGCTGGAGACAAAGCTTCTGAATCCGGAGTTTGCGCCGCATGCTGACGTACATCAAAGGACCAACCGCTCCAACGACACCCGCCCCGACTCCAAGCAACCAGTTGCCTGTCAGCAACGCAATTGGCAAGGCCAGTATCAACGCGGCTGCCCCGGTCATGGTGAGCAACTGATACGGCGTCATCCAGATGCCAGACTGTTCGATCATCACTTGAAGCCGACGCAGCAAGCCGACATCGTCCTTAATGTCCGTGACCAGTTCTTCCAAGTTCTTGAACAAGGGAGACTCGGCGTCCTCTTGATTCGAATCGTTGCCGAACTCTTCACGCAGGCGCCGCTTAAGTCGTGTGCGCTTACGCAGAAAGAGTTCGTCAAACAACGAGTACCCTCCAAGAACCAGAAGAGTCGCCGTGGCGAATGTGGCCAGCAACAGGATGGGTTGGGTCATGATTGGCCTCATGATTTCTGAAGGTCGGCGATCGGTTGGCACACCAAACGGCGCGATTCGAATAGATCGTTAGAAAGTGGTACGCCCGAAGTGCGCAGGCGGGGTAAGCAAATCGGCCTGAGCCCCGTCGCCTCGAAATGACCTTGTACGACGCCAATCTCATTGACTCCTGTTTGGCGGAACACAAAGAGATCTTGCGTGCAGACAGCTTCTCCCTCCATGCCGGTAATCTCCGAGATTTGCGTAATCTTTCGCGAGCCACCGGCAAGGCGTGCCACATGGACAATGAGATTCACCGTCGTGGCGATCTTGCGGTGGATGAACCACAGGGGAAGCTCCAATCCGGTCATGCCGACGAGCATCTCTAATCGGCTAATCGCGTCACGAGCGTCGTTGGCATGGATGGTGGTCAGGCTGCCGTGATGTCCCGTACTCATGGCTTGCAGCATGTCGAATGCTTCAACCCCGCGGCATTCGCCAATCAGAATCCGATCTGGCCGCATCCGAAGCGAGTTGCGTACGAGGTCCCGAGCCGTAACTTCTCCGTTCCCCTCGACATTCGGAGGGCGTGACTCCATTCGGGCGACATGCGGTTGCTGGAGCTGCAACTCAGCCGCGTCTTCGATCGTGCAGATTCGTTCATCATCTGCGATGAAACCAGAGAGCATGTTCAGCAGCGTTGTTTTTCCGCTGCCCGTACCGCCAGAGATGATGATGTTCTGGCGTGCCCGAACCGCAGCCGCGAGAAACGCGATCATAGCGGGCATCGCGGCCTGCCGGGTGATCAGATCCTCTGCCATCAGCGGTCGGTCCCCAAACCGGCGGATGGATACCAACGCGCCGTCCAGCGCTAGCGGGCGAATCACAGCATTCACCCGACTGCCGTCAGGAAGCCGAGCATCGACCATGGGACTTGACTCATCAATTCTCCGCCCTACTCGATGCGCGATGCGCTGCACGATCTCCAGCAGGTGATCATCGTCATCAAACTCAGCATTGACCGATTCGAGGCGTCCTTCTCGTTCGACATAGATCGCGCGTGGGCCGTTGATCAGAATGTCGGAAACGGTGGGGTCCTGCAGCAGCGGCTCAAGTGGTCCCAGTCCAATGGTATCATTGATGAGTTCGTCAACCAGCCGTTCGCGTTCGGCATTGCTGATGAGTGCAGCACGCGTCCGGCACAGTTCGGCGGCACCACGTCGCAACTCGCGGCGCAGCCGATCTTCGTCCATGGTGCGGACGGCGGTCAGATCAATCCCTTCGACTAATCGCTTGCGTAGTTCCTTTCGCAATTGGGTCAGCTGAGTGTCATCACCCAACTCGGTGGTAGATTTGGTAGCAGCACGTTGCTCGCCAAGGTCATACATCGATGTGTTGCCCTTTGGTAGAAAGATGAGATATCAAACGGTTAAGGACTGGGCCATTTTGACGATCGCTTTAGAAACTTTCGTAGAAGGGCTTTCCAGCACGACCGGATTGCCGGTGTTGATGGATGCAATCACCGCTTTGGGATCGTCCGGAATGACATGCTGAATGGGAGTTTCCATGGCTTCTGCGGCTTTGGCAGGAGCCATCTCTTGTGGTTGGCCATGCCGATTTGCCACGAATTGAATTCTCGCGGGATCCACTCCGGCCCGTTGCAAATGCACCAGTGTTTTGCGTGCTCGTAGGAGCGAGATCAGGTCAAGCCGGAACACAACGAGAATGGTATCGCTGGCTTCCAGAACACGTTGCTGCCCTTGACGAGAGTGGCTTTCCAGGTCAATGACAACGCACGGAAACATCTCTCGGGAAAGTTGAAGTACCTGCTTGATGGCGTCAGGGGGCAACTGGTCGATGGTCTCTTGCATGCCTGGCCCCGGCAGCAACGAGATCCCCCCGGCGTGCTTCAGTAAGGATTGCTCGAGCATCCCGCGGTCGAGTTTGTGCTCGTTCCTGAAGAGATCCAGGATGCTGTGCTGTTGTTTCAGGTCCAAGAGCGTGGCGAGATCGCCCCCTTGTAGCTGCAGGTCAATCAGTCCGCATTTGCCTTGCCGCTGAGCGACCGCTGTCGCAATGTTGGCGGCCAGCACACTGCACCCGCTGCCTCCGCTGCCGGACAGGATCGTGATCAGCGTTCCGTTCCTGGCAGGCAGAGTTTCTTGACATTGAATCCGATTCAATAGCGCGGCGAGTTCGGCATCGAGTTCAGAACCGGACCCGAGAAAGTCATTGGCACCAGCTCGAACCGCGTTGAGGACGCATTGCGTATCGCACACGTTTCCGATCACCGCGAGATAGGCCGCCGTAACGCACCGCAACCTGCGTACGAGTTCTTGGGTGTGCTTGGCTTCCGTCGGTTGAGTCAGCACGATCAAGTCTGGCCCAAGCTCGGCAACCGCATGCGCTCCGCGCTGAAATGCTACGATGTTGGACTCAGCACAATCCACTCCTAACTTGACGAGGATCCCTCGCACTCGGCGGGTGATGGATTCGTCGTTGCCAATGATGAGCCCCTTCATTTCTCCTGCCCCCGTACGACACGTCGCGTGTTCGAACGACGCACGCGCAACGCGGCTAGCGCAGATTCGTGGAGATGGGTAACCATTGGGTACGTTTCCTCATGGATGTCGTAAAGTGACCGAATTGCGGTTCGACTTGTTGTCAACACTTGCAACCATCAACGCCAAATGGTTTCAGATACCCAACTGGGAAAATGGCTGACTCTTCGAATCTACGCTTCGGAATTAGGACGGTCGCAGTAGGTTTCGGAACCTGACTTGGAAGCGGCGGGTTGTACCTACGCACCTTGGGGGGGAGCATGGTGCATCTACTGTCGCCGCCTGGAGAGTTCTGGGGCAAAGTCGCCATGTCGGCCAAGCGCGAGAATTGCGCGGAGTTCAAAAGTTGACGACGAATTGCGCTTTGCCGTATTGATCACGAACGTGACGGCGGAGCCTGGCACGTTGAGCGCGTACGCCGCGTGTGGGCATATCAGACGTTCGTTTCAGCGGTGAACGCGACTCAGCGGCTTTCCCATCGACTGGGATTGATGCCGGGGGCTTCGCTGCGCATGCCGGCGGGCTTGTGCTCTTGTTCAAAAGCCTGACCGCTGGTGTTGAGGCTCTTGAGGTACGGTCGTGCCACCTCGGGTGCGGCGGCAACAAGCTGCGGATCCCAATCTTCAATGGGCTGGATGGGGCCAGCCCAAGCCGGCCGATAGCCAAGCTGCAGCAACTCACGGGGGCGTGAGTCCAGGTTTGGATGGCTACCATGAAACAGTAGCGAAGGGATGATCACCGCCGAACCCGCCGGGACCACCAACGTGATCTCTTCGGGATGGGATGTGTATCGCACGTAAGGGCTGGCCTCGGCATGGTACGAGAGATGTGAGCGAGGGATCAGCCGAAACGGTGCCCTCTGCGGCGTCAAGTCGTCTAAGTAGATCAACACGCGCGCCAGACGAGGGCAACTTCCTTCGTAGCCGAACAGATTCGACCCGTGCGGTTGGCCATCGGTATGCATGGAAATGCCGGGACAGCCAGGCAGCGACCGTTGAAAGAACCCCCGCGTGAAGACAATCTCTGGGCCCATCAGATCTGTCAAGAAATCGATCAGCGGAGGATATCCAATCAACTCGGCAGCGGCCTGACTGATCCATTGGGGTTGCACCACAGATCTCGTTTGCTGCGTGCTGTAACTGGTGTGGGACATTTCTGCATCTGCGAGTTCACGCTTCACCCGCTCAATCACCTCTGGCGTCAACAGCCGCGGAAAGACCACGTATCCTTCGACTTCCAGGTGGCGAATTTGCTCCGCCCGTGACATGGACGCAAAGTCCGTCTCGTCCACGTGCATGAAATCCACTTCAATCGGTGGAGTGGGCGAAGTCTGTGGTGAGTCCATCTTTCAATTCCACGGCTTGAGTAACTTCGCGGCCAGTCGGCCGACGGTTGAATCAACGATGCTATCCGAATCAGGCACCGCCGACCACTTCGGCCACCGCAGAAGAACCAGCGGCGGGTGCCAGTTCGACACGGATCTCTTCCTGGCTCTGCTTGGTGTCAATGCGAAGTCCCACACTGTGGCGTCCTTCGCCCAATTGCGAAACGATTTTAGCATCGGACCCCAGGTGACGACCATCCACCCAGACATCGATCCCCGTGGCGTCGCTGAGCCTGAGTTCGACCGCCCCCGCCACGGTTACGTTGAGTTCGCCACGAATATACAACACGTCGCCGTGCGTTTGAGCCTTGAGTACCGGCAGCGGCAACATACCGGCCACCTTGCCGTAAGCAGGAAGCCAGGCTTCTTCAGAGTCGGCGTCTGCCATCAATTCCTGAAACGTTGATTCGTCCGGAATCCCGGCAGCCAGCGGAGTAGGCACCTGGCGAAGCACCCGCCACCGCTGGATGGCAGGTGTGGTGCGAATGGCGAACTCGCCAGGCTTGCCCAATTCGGACAGAAAACGAACCAAATCAAACAGCTCGTCTTGGGTGAGAAACTTGGTCAGTCCCTTAGGCATCAACGAGGCGCCATCGGCTTCGTCATCAATATCATCCACCGCCACGGTGAGCTTCTTGCCGTCGGCCGTTTTGAGAATCAGGCGCGTATCATCTCGGTCTTCGACAATGCCGGTCAGCAGCTTACCTTGTGCCGTCAGGATGATGATCGTTTTGTACTGTTCTTTGATCGCCTGACTGGGCTCAAGGATGGAATTCAGCAGATAGTCTGGCGGGGAGCTTGAGCCGACAGCGCTGAGGTCAGGCCCAACCTGGCCTCCGGCTTTGCTGACCGAGTGGCATTTGATGCAGCTCAAGTCGGCCCTTCGAAAGATCGCTTCGCCCCGGTGTGGATCCCCTTTGGCCATCACCTGCGCGGCGAGTTCTGCGATTTGCGGCTTGGTGTACGTTTGCGGCTGGGCGCTGATGCCGGCCAGTTCGCTAAGCGCGGCACTCAAGGCGGCATCATTTCGTCCGACCGCGTACAAAGTTCGCAGTGCCGCCCTGGCCGCCGGAGCCGATAGTTGGTTCTGCTGGGCAAGTGCCGCGGCCAGACGGTCGGCACCTCCCTGCTGATCCAGAAAGGCATTGAGCAGCGGCGTCAGGTCAGCCGTTGGGTCCAGCCCTTGCAGGACTGGTCCCGCGAGTTGCGCTGCCTGATCGACATCGAGATTGGCCAATGCGGCAATGGCTTCCATCCGCAGCTGCGCCGGCTGTTTGTCTGTGGTGAGTTGTTGAAGGGTCGCGGTGGCATCGGTTCCGCTCAGTTCCACCAGTGCCAAGGTGGCAGCTTGGCGAAGTTTGAGAGAAGCCTTGGCGTCCAGGGCCACGCGCTGGATCTCGGGAGCCAACTCAGCCACTTCCCAAAGACCAGCCAACCGTAACGCGGCCAGCTGGACTTTGGCCGTATCTGGATCTTGGTTGTTGAGCAGAGTGGACAGCCCTGCCAGATTGCCAGACGGTTTGACCTTGCGTGTCTGCGCCGATTCGGCCAAGGCGTTCATCGCTGGAAGGCGAGCGGAATCAGGGAGCCCTCCGGTTTCGGCCAGCAACTGATCAAACACGAACCGCAGGTCGCTGCTACTTCCGCGCCGACACACGAGTTCCACCACACCAGCAACACGGTCCGGCGGCAGTCGGCCGCTCTTGAGCAAGGTCATCAGAGGGCCAGCCGTGCTCGGTTCGTCTGCCACGGAGAATGATGCGCCCGAAGCCCACATGAGAACCAGGAGTATGACAGACCGTGCCAAAAGCGATCGAACGGTGGGAAACATAGTCTACTTCCGTAGCAGTAAACACACAGGATTAGCAGAGAAGGGTACGCGGGAGGGAGCCTAACCAAGGGCCGAACGTGAGAAGCACACAATAGGTGCGATTATAGCCTCGTTCCGCCTACGGCCGCAAATACAGCCGAATCAGCCAACCCTCTGGACGAAAAGTAGTCATCACGCTCCGTCGTGATGACAACCGCGGCGGCATCGTCTGTCGTGCTTCCTCGCTCACGCTTCGGATTAGGATTGAAAAAGCGGAAGCACTATTGGTACTCAAACTGGTTCGAGGTCCTATCTCTTAGGTCGAAGCATGGCTTCGAAGTTCTTAGGTCGAGAGAACTCGATATCCAACGCTGCGGTGCCGAGCAACTTCCCTTGCGTGTCGATTCGCAATGACTGGCTCGCTCCTCCTCCCAGCACGTTGTGGAGAACAAAGTTGAGGCCGTCGATCCGCGGCATCTCAAACCGCTCGACGTGCGTGCAGCCCAACGTGCCGAAGTACGCAGCCACAAGCTCTTCACTCAATCGATCCTTCAAGAACTGATAGCCGTCACTGGTGTAGGCCAAGACGCCAAGATTGGCGTGGTTCCCTTTATCGCCGCTACGGGTATGCGCGATGTCGTGCAGCCGAATGGTTGAGTGATCCATGTTGCAACTCCTCAGATACCTTGCCGGAGAGAACTCGTTCAGTTTGAGCAGTCATCACGCTCCATCGTGATGACAACCGTGTGATCCCGCGCAATGTAGCGGGCTCTTCTATGTGGTTCTTGGTGCTATCTCCTCCGAGCCGAAAACTTCTGAACGAAACACTGCAACGTCTTTCACTTGGGCATCCCATCCAGCCAGGCTCTGGCCGGTCGAACTTCGGCAACACCGCAGAGCCGGTCGCGTGGAATGGTGGTGGGCCAGTAGGCAAACGCCGGACGGACCTGAGCCCGACCGCTGGTGTAACCGGCCAAGCCGGCTGGTCCGCTGGTTGCAAGCGGCGTGATCTCGCGCGCGAACCGCTCGACGGCATCACGCCGCAGGTCTTGCACGGAGATCCGCAGTACCACTTCTCGCAGTTCGTCGGAACCGCGCGGCGGTTGGCCGGCGCTGGCCCCGGTTCCCAGCAGTTCGACATGTTTCCGGTCCATTGCGAATCCGGCACGCGCGAGTCTGGCGAAGATCAGTTCGGCACAGGAGTGTGCCTTGGCCACGCACTGCCGACCATAAATGAGTAGTTGACTGCTGGCCATGTAGCCTGCCCTGTAGGCGAGCGAAACCTTGAGCGTTTCAGGAGCCGGGCGGCCTGTGGCCCCTTGCACGCGAACGCGATCGGAACCTTCGTCATGAACCGTGACCGTGGTGAAGTCAGCATCCACATCAGGAGTGAGGTAGTGGTTGGGGTCGCCAATCTCGTAGACCAGTTGCTCGCAGACGGTCTCTCGGCTGACCCGTCCACCGGTACCATTCGGCTTGGTGATGATGCACGCCCCAGAATCCTGTAGCTCAGCAATGGGGTAGCCTACGTCCGCCAGGTCCAGCTCTGGCCAGTGCGTATAGAACCCTCCGCTGACCTGAGCTCCGCACTCAATCAAATGCCCAGCAACGGTTGCGGCGGCCAGGTGATCCAAGTCTTCGAGCGACCAACCGTGAGTGTGCAGAGCGGGGCCAACCGTGAGCGAGGCGTCCGCCACACGCCCTGTGATGACCACTCTGGCCCCTTCGCCCAGGGCGTCGGCGATGGGAGCAGCCCCCAGGTAGGCGTTGGCGCTGACCACGTGGGCCAGGCGGTTTCCTAAAGGTTCGCCGGTTTCAAAATTGTCGAACGTCCAACCGTCAGACAGCAGGGCAGGAATCTGCGCCATCAGGTCGTCGCCGGTGACGGTGGCCAGAGGGATACTCGCCAGGCCAGCATCTGTCAACACGCGAGCCACGGCCGACGCGCAGCCTTGAGGGTTCATGCCGCCTGCGTTGGTCACCACCCGCAGTTGCTGTTGCTGTGTCAGCGCAGCGGTGAGCGAATGGATAACAGGGACCAGGTCCGTGACATAGCCCCGTGCTGGGTCTTTCTCGCGTTGCCGGGCCAGAATGGACATGGTCAACTCGGCCAGGTATTCCAAGGTGAGAAAGTCCAACTCGGCCGCTTCGACCAAACGTCGAGGCGCATCGAGACTGTCTCCCCAAAACCCGGCACCGTTGCCAATGCGACAATCCATACTTGGCTCCCTGCTTGGTCGGTCGTGGCGAGGATACGATCTTTGGTGGAATTGTACGCCTGCGAGCGTGAACTTCCAGCATGCGGACAAATTGATTCGTGCTTCTCGCCGTGTTCACCGCGTATCAGGCAAGCGTAGACATGCAAGCACCAGCACATTACGCTGCCAGGGAATTCGACATGGCTTGCGCGAGGCGTTCGCCGATTCGTCGAGTTCGTGCTGCGTCAACGCTTAAACTTCGGGCTGGGTGCCATATAGCCTCGCTCGCGTGGCCATGCTGAAGTGGAGTCAGAATCGCCACTTGCATTTGAACATGTCCACGCGAGCGAGGGCATGGCATCCGCAGACCTTGCGATGACAAAGCATTAGGAAATATTCGCAGCCGCTCGATCAACCTACGAGGTAGGAACTCGAACCAATTTGAGCTACCGCCCACAGGTGTCTCAACGTACAAGGAAATCCAACTGATGAAGAGCTACAAGATTGCGGTCTTGCCAGGGGATGGCATCGGGACCGAGGTAACGCCACCGGCTGTGGATGTGTTGCGAAAGGCGGGTGAGCTGTTTGGTTTCACGGTAGATTGCCAGGATTTGGACTGGGGAGTTGCCCGATGGCGCAAGACCGGCGAGTTGGTTCCCGGTGACATGCTCGAAGTGCTCCGGCCAATGGACGCGATCTTATTGGGGGCGATGGGCTGGCCTTCTGAAGTGCCAGACCATTTGACACTCGCCCCCTTGGTCACCATCCGACAGCGGTTTGATCAGTACGCCTGCATTCGTCCCGCCAAGCTTCCGCAGGGGATCCCCAGCTTGCTGGCAGGCAAAGGGGTGGGCGACATTGATATTGAAGTGATCCGCGAGAATTCCGAAGGGGAGTATGTGGACTCCGGCAGCCGGTTCAAAGTAGGGCAACCGGACGAAATCGCCCTGCAAACCGCCATCCACACCCGACGAGGCATCGAACGGATCATGCGATTCTCCTTCGAGCGCGCCAGGGCCCGCCGCAAGCATTTGACCATGATTACCAAGTCCAATGCACAGCGATACGGCTACGTGTTGTGGGACGAAATTCTGGAGGAACTCGCTGGCGAGTTTCCCGATGTGACCGCTGACAAACAACATGCCGATGCAGCGGTGATGAACTTTGTCCGCAGACCCGAAACGTTTGATGTGGTGGTCGCTTCGAATCTGTTCGGCGATATCCTCACCGACCTGGGAGGCACCATCTCCGGCGGACTCGGCATGGCTCCCAGTACCAATACCAACCCTGAGCGGACCTTCCCTTCGATGTTCGAGCCGGTTCACGGTTCGGCACCTGACATTGCAGGGCAGGGGATTGCTAACCCCGTTGGGGCCATCCGCAGCGTGGCCATGATGCTCGACTGGTTAGGAGAGCAGTCGTCTGCGTCGGCAATTGACGACGCTGTGAATCGCACCTTCGCAGACGGTGGCAAGACGCCGGACCTGGGGGGTTCGCTCACCACGCAACAATTGGGAGCGATGGTGGTGGAACGCCTGGCAGGCTGAATCGTTGGCGCAACCAATGCGGAACAGTTGTCCCAACGGTTTACCTGCAGTATTTGAAACGTTCTTCTTGGCTCCTGAACAGTTGGGACAACTGTTCTACACACGGCTAAAACTTCTTGGCCATCGAACCGCCATCGACGACCAGTGTTTCGCCGGTGATGTAGCTGCCGGCTTCGGAAGCCAGCAGCAAGGCAGGGCCAGCGAGTTCGTGAGGTTCGCCCCATCTGCCGAGCGCCGTGCCGTTGGCGAAGGCTTGCTTCTCGGCATCGCTGAGCAGGCTGCCAGGCAAGTCGGTGAGAAACGGCCCTGGAGCAAGGCAGTTGACGGTGATGCCAGCGGGCCCCAGGTCCAAGGCCATGGCTCTTGCCATACCCACCAGTGCGGCCTTGGTGGCCGAGTACACGCTGCGGCCCGCCTTGGATGAGAGGGCCATGATGGACGAGATATGGATGATGCGTCCCCAACCACGCTCTTTCATCCCAGGCACCACGGCCCTGGTAAGCGCCATGCACGAACTCAGGTTGAGTTCAACCACCTGATCCCAGGCTGCGTCCGTGATGTTGGCCACGTCCTCGGGCACATTGGTGCCAGCGTTGTTGACCAGAATGTCAATTGGACCAAGTTCCGCCTGAACTTTCTCGACCAATGTCTGCGCCGCGCCGCGCTGGCTCAGGTCCGCTTCGAACCAAACGCCTCGCCGTGGAGTATCTGCCAGAATTTCGGCCAGGGCAGCTTCGAGCTCTGCGGGGTTACGGCTACAGATAGCAATGTCCGCGCCCGCTTCAGCAAAGCCACGCGCCATGGCCTTGCCCAGCCCTTTGCTGCCGCCAGTCACGAGTGCGACACGGCCGGTGAGATCAAATTTCGCTTGCATGGTCAGTTCTCAAGTTGTCGAAAGGGGAGTCGTGGATTCACGGATCTCGGTGCGATGACACGGTGACTTAGTGGCATGGTCTCCGAAATGAAGGCTGCATGCAATCCGATCACTCAATCCTCAATCTACGATCGCCCCGTCATACAGGCCGCATTCTGGATTTCTCGGCGACAAAGTACTGGGTGCCGCCGCCGCGTGTCAGTTGGCCCATCTTCTTCTTCGCGTCTGGCGAGAGCGATTGAAACAGCCGATCTCGGGTCCAGGTGTCTTTGATTCCACGCGCGGTTGATTGCAAAGCGTGGATGGAACCTGAGGGCCGGAACAGTTTTCGCACCCGTTTGCCGTCAGCCAACCCAACGGCGTCGGGCGTTAATCCCGTATCGGTGAACCAGTGCCCTTTGTGCTTCGAGACGTATTGCACGTAGACTTTGATTGGCAACCGGATGACTTTGACATCTTTCGAAAAATCAATTCCAGACAGACATTTGCACGCATCGGCTTCTCGCATGCGAGCGTTCTTCTCCAGAAACTCACCGGCTCGAATCACGCGTTTCAGTACTGAGCCACCTTTGCCCTTCTGTTTGGCAGCCACCATCCAACGGTCGATCTTGTCATCCGGAGTTATGCCCATGGGTGTCCTCACGAGTTGATACGCGTTACTAAGTTCGACTGCTGCCGCGTCCCGTAGATCGCCAGTATACACCACGGTCCTGCCCAACATTTCGTCAGCCAGCTCTTGAGTGGGGCAGCGGATTCCGGGACGATAGGAAGAATCGAACGCCCCACTCACTTGCACGGCTCGACTCACGGTCGCTGAATGCGTTATGGCCCTATCTGATCGAACACCTTCCGCTGAGGATGCCGAGTCCGAAGATCAACTGGCTCAGCTTGTGGCCGAGTTGACAGACGCGGTCCAGCGCGGAGAACTGCCGGACATTGATCAAGTGATGGCCCAGCATCCCCATCTGGCCGAACCGCTCCGAGAGATCTGGACCGCCGTGATGATCGCGGAACACGTGGCGGATCATGTCGATGCGGAGAGTGCCCACTTGCCGGTTGGTTCGGATGCGCCGACTCGCGATTTCTCTCAAGAAGGCAGAGCCTCGGCTGCGCATGAGCCGGCCAGTAGCCTTCTGGGGCGGGAGATCGGCGACTACTTGATTGTCGAAGAGCTGGGGCGCGGCGGAATGGGCGTGGTGTACAAAGCGGTGCAGCAGAGTCTTGGACGGACCGTGGCACTCAAGATGATCTTGCGTGGCGAGCTCTCTTCGTCGACTGATCAAGCCCGGCTCCGTGCCGAGGCGGAATCGGTGGCCCGACTCGACCACCCCAACATTGTGCCGGTTTACGAGGTCGGTCAACAGGACGAACTCCCCTACTTCAGCATGCGGTTGATTGATGGAACAACCTTGGCAGACCGCCTGGCTGCCGGTCCGATTCCTCCGCGCGAAGCCGCGGAACTTCTGGCCCAAGTGGCCAAGGCAATTCACTACGCGCACGAACAAGGGGTACTGCACCGAGACCTCAAGCCGTCCAACATTCTGCTTGACGCCGAAGGCCGACCGCATGTCACCGACTTCGGTTTGGCGAAGCGGGTGGAAGCAGACGGCAGCCTGACCCGCACCGGCGGCATTGTAGGGACTCCTAGCTACATGGCCCCCGAGCAAGCGGCGGCAAAACGCGGGCAGATGGGACCTGCGAGCGATGTCTACAGTCTGGGTGCCATTCTCTATCAGATGCTGACCGGCAGGGCACCGTTCTTGGCCGCGTCTCCGGTTGATACGCTGCTACTGGTACTCGAACAAGATCCACTGCCGCCGCATTTGCTCAATGGGCGAGCGGATCCGGATTTAGAAATGATTTCGTTGCGGTGCATGCAGAAACCGCCTGAACTTCGCTATGGCACGGCCGCCGAACTGGCCGAAGACCTGGGAGCTTTCCTGCGTGGCGAACCTGTCAAAGCCCGCAGCGGAGCGTTCACGCAGGTGGTTGCCCGACTGTTTCGCGAGACCCACCATGCGGCGATTCTGGAGAACTGGGGCTTGCTCTGGATGTTGCACAGCCTGGCCCTGCTGGTGATCTGCTTGTTGACGGATTTGTTGAGATGGAATCAGGTAGAAAGCGCAGGGCCGTATCTCGCCCTCTGGACCGTGGTGTCAGGAGCTTGGGCGGCGGTGTTCTGGACTCTCCGGCGACGTGCCGGGCCGGTGACCTTTATCGAACGGCAGATTGCCCACGTTTGGGGAGCGAGCATGATCGCCATCGCGCTGCTGTTTCCCGTCGAGATGCTGATGGGCTTGCCGGTCTTGAAACTCTCGCCGGTTCTTGCGTTGGTCAGTGGGATGGTCTTTTTCGTGAAAGCCGGCATCCTCTCTGGCGTTTTCTATATTCAGGCCGCGTTGCTGTTTCTTACCGCTGCCCCGATGGCGCTATTTCCCAACGTGGCACACACCATCTTCGGCCTCGTCGCCGCCGCATGCTTCTTTGTGCCAGGCCTCAAGTACTATCAACAGCGCCGACGCGAAGAGCGAGCCAAAGCAGATTGAGCATCACGCGGGCCGAAGCGGAGGAACGGATGCCTGGCAACAGTTGCCAGGAGCGCGGGTCGGGACTAAGCTGAGCAACGCACGAAAACTAACTTCGACTTGTCAACTGCTCTGGCCCTCGAGGCGCAAAGGAAGAAAGATAGCGCCCGTTTTCTTCAGCCCCAGACACGGAATGTCCGTCGCATCTTTCTGGCTTGAGAAAACTCGGCAGTTAGTTTTCGCCGGTTACTAAAGATCACATTTTTGGGTGCCACTCAACGGTGGTCGCCGCGATGACGTTCCAACTCGATCCCATTTGGACCGCATTGGCTCAGGTCTCCAGGCTATCGTTCTTGGCTGCGTCGGCCAGTCCAACGGGTTGGAACGGAATTGGTGCCGGCTCGGTTACCGTGCAGCGTTTGAACAAGGAAACCCTGATCTATCGCGAACAGGGAGAATGGACTCCAACGCGCGGCAATCTCCTTCGCTTCACCAACACTTTCCGATAGTCACGATTGGGCGAAGACCTTCGATTGGAGCACCTTCGTTTTGGTGAGCAGCGCCCGGTCTACCTGTTTGACCTTCGCTTGATTCAGCCGGAGAAAATGGTGTCGATCGAGCCGCACGTTTGCAGTGCCGACCTGTATCAGGCGGAACTTCGAATCAGCGACGGGCAACTGAATCTCGACTGGACGGTCACGGGGCCGGAAAAGAACGAAACGATCCGGTACGTTTACTCGTGATGTAGTTGCGGTTGACGCCGTTTCGCGACAGTGTCACCATAGCCGCCGCATGGATGTGTCCCGGAAGGTGCTGCGCTGCAGTGGAACTGCGATAGGCCCGTTACCCGAGGATCGTCAGCTAACCTCCGAAGTAAAGGTAAACGCCGTGAATCGACTTTTATATTTACACTTGGCATCGTTTGTCATTCTAGCTGTCCAAGGTGCCCTCCCTCTGAGCGGAAAAGTGTTTGCCCAAGAATTCGAGATCGAACTCATGCGGCCGACGCAACCTGGTTTAAAGTATAAAGCTAGATTTAGAAGTTCGGTCAAAGGCGTTTCTACTCTAGAGTTCGAGGCAAGCGAACCGGCAGAGAAAGGCGAGCTGCCGAAAAGCGTTGTTTCGCGGCATATGACAACGATCGACTTCGATGCGAACGTCACCGTCATTTCTACAGCGGGGAATCAGGTTACCGAGCAGTCTATGTTTGTGACAAGATGGCAATTTGATGACATGGGCGATAGCGAAGGTGTCGATCTCAACGGAGAAACAATAGTCTTCAAACGGCAGGGCAAGGCTATGATCTTCGAGATTGATGGAAGCCCCTTAGATGAATACGCGAACAAATTAATGACGATGACGGTGGCCCCATTTGCGGGTGTTGAAGACAGCGACGTGCCAGCTGAGGGCACATCCTCTCGACGTATTGGCGAGTCGTGGACAACACCTCACAACCAAGGCGTTATTAAGGGCATTCTGCCTCAAGATTTTTGGAAGTATCTCTTGGACGACAACCCTTTACGAGAGCGCACATTCACACTGGTCAAACGCACTGATGTGCAAGACGCAGAATGCCTGGAGATCACTTCGTCCCTACGAGCGCAGAATATTATTGCCGGCACAATAGAAGCAGGTGCCATAGAGTCAAGTGAGGTCGAATGGCGGACGAGGGGACTATTCCCATTAAATAAAGAATTGCAGTGTCCCTATTTTATGGATCTCAAAGAATGGAGGATCGTTACGACAACTTCAATCGAAGGAGTGGCAGCCAGTGTGCGATTGGATCAACGTGTTTCCGAGACCGCAGAAAGGTGGATTTTGACGGAATGAGCCTCGCAACGAGCTAGAAGCAGCTTCAAAGCCGTCTTAGCCCGTCTGGACTGAGGCCTCCCATGCTCGAAGAATTAATTGGGGAGCGATCAGGAACTCAGGAACATTCGCGTCGCCAATGCCGCAAGAGGCTGCCGTCGATAGTATGACAACGAGATCAGACTGACGGGCTGGCTGGACAAGTTGCCCGACTGTCCCTGTAGTACGACAGCGCTAACTGCTCTTGTATCACTTCGGTCGGATCGTTGGAACTGCGGTTTTGGTGTTCCGAACAGCAGTGGGTGATTCGGACATGGACGTCTCTTGTTCGGATGAAACCGTACTGCCGTTGACGCCGTTTCGCGACAGTGTCACCATAGCCGCGCATGGATGTGTCCTGGAAGGTGCTGCGCTGCAGTGGAACTGCGATGACCTTTTCGTATTGGCTCCGACAATTGCCTTGGCCGCTGGTGGCGGCCGTGGCTACCTTAGCGCTGCTGGGGTGGTTGGGAATTGCCAGGGCTGAGTATCAGGCCGGTGGCAGCGGGGCTTTCAGCCGTCGACAAACCGTGTGGTGCGTGCTGGCGTTGGTGGCCATGCTAGCGGTCACGCTCCCTAGCTACCGTGTCTTGTGTCGCTGGAGTTATGGGGCATTCGCCGGGATATTGATACTGCTGGTGGTGGTCTTCTTTTGCCCTGCCATCCATGGCGTGCATCGCTGGATGCGGTTGGGTCCTATCAACGTGCAGCCTTCGGAATTCGCCAAAGTTGCCTATGAACTCGCCTTGGCACGTTGGCTGATGTATGCCGAGAACTACCGGCGGTTGACGGGACTCCTGGCTCCGCTGGCTCTGACTCTGGTGCCGGTGTTGCTGATCTTGCGTGAGCCAGACTTGGGCACCGCGCTGGTCTTTCTGCCGGTCTTCTTAACCATGCTGTTTGCCGCCGGAGCGCGCTGGAGAGATCTAGGTGTGGTGGTGGCAGCCGGTTTGTTGATGCTGCCGGTCCTGTGGTCGCAGATGAGTCTCGAACAACGTTCGCGAATTACTGCCCTGTTTGGTCAGGCCGCGGCAGGCGAGAAGCCGACCGATGACGGCTACCAACTCTTTCAATCCAAACGGGTGATGGCCATGGGGGGAATCTGGGGAAGTGCCATCAGCGGCGAAGTCTCGACATCGGCCGCCGCTTATCACTTGCCTGAAGCACACTGCGACTTTGTGTTCAGTATCGTCCGTGAGCGACTCGGACTGTGGGGGGCGGCACTTGTTCTTGGTCTCTACGGCCTGACCTTGTGGTTCATTCTGTCGACCGCGGCAACTTGCCGGGAACCGTTTGGCCGCATGGTGGCGGTCGGTATTGCGGCGCTGATTGCCGTGCAAGTTATCATCAACACCGGCATGACCGTAGGGCTGGTGCCGATTACGGGAATGGCTCTGCCGCTGATGAGTTACGGTGGGTCCAGTCTGCTGGCCCATGCCGTGGCGTTGGGGGTGGTGCTCAACATTGCGCTCCGGCCAGGCTATGAGGTATCTCCGGAGCCGTTTCGTTTTGCCACCTGAAAAGCGTTTTGGAATCAGGCCGCTTGACATTCACCTAGGTTCGAAGGAAATAGCAATGGCGCTCTCCACTGGGATCGAACAGATCGCCCGTCGGGTACTTCCCCCTCGGGTGTTCAAGCATTACGTTCGCCCTGCGCTGCTCGGTAGGCCGCAGGTTGCGTATGATGCTCGGCAGTATTTCGAGTCTTGGCACCGGGCCACCTTTACCAACGGAGCGAACGACGCCGGCACCATCGCCCCGGGGTTTGATCCGTTATGGACTGCCTATCACTACAATGCCGTTGAGAATGCCATCTTGCAGCATTGGGCCGCGGCCCAGCGCCGGGCGGCAGAGCGAGTGCTGGATGTTGGGTCTGGCGCGGGGCATTGGATTGACTTCTATCGCCGCGTGTTGGGGGCCAGCGAAGCCGTGGGGGTTGATCTCTCTTCGGGATCCGTCCAGTTGCTCGCTGACAAATACGCTGCGGACCCGCAGGTCAGTGTGCTTCAGGCGGATGTCTCAGCCGGTGATTTTTCCCTGCCTGGCAAGTTTGACGTAGTGAACTGCATCGGCGTGATGTTCCACATCGTGGACGATGCCCTCTGGCAGCAGGCAGTGGCTAACCTGGGCCAATTGCTGAGCCCAGGTGGGGTGATGGTGGTCGGAGGTCAGTTCGGCTGGCTGACGCGGAATGTCCAGTTCCATAATGTGGACGAATTCACCACCTGGGAGCAGCAGAGAGAAGCAGACGCCAAGGTCGCTCGGGTCAACAAGCGAATTCGCTCCCTGCGGATGTGGCGGCGCGCTGCTCAGGCCAGCGGAATGCATGTGGCAGGGCTCATCCGCACACCGCAGCATCGGCAGATCTGCACGCCAGAAAACAACGTGCTGGTGTTAGAAAAAATCAGCAAGAAATCACCCCTCACATGAGATACTTGGGCAGTGAACAAAGCGGCACCTTGGCATGCGCGGTAGAATCGGAAGAATCAGCAGAACCTGAATATCGCGTAAATTAGTCAAAGTGCGCAGCAATCCGCTCCGATGGCTTAGCAAAGGCGCGAACGTGACGCAAACCCACGAGTGATATGGAATTTGTTGACGGATCCTATATCGGAATCGTGATTGGCCTGATCCTCACAGGCTGTGGGCTCCCGGTTCCGGAAGAGGTTTTCATCATTGCCGCTGGGATTTCCAGCGCGCACAACGTGCTCGACCCGGCACTCGCTTTCGCTTCCTGCATGACCGGAGCCTTGTTGGGGGACTGCCTGATGTACGCCATCGGGCGGCACTTTGGACGTGCCTTGCTGGAGAAAAACGGCTTCTTTTCGCTCAAGCCGGAGCGTGAGCAGCAGATTGAACAAATGATTCACAAGCATGGGTTCAAGGTGTTCTTCCTGGCCCGGTTTCTCGTGGGTATTCGCGGGCCGATGTACGTTACCGCCGGAATCCTGCACTTGCCGTTCAAGAAGTTTCTGCTGATCGACTCCATCTGTGCCTTCATCGTGATTGGCACCTTCTTCGGCCTGTCGTACATGTTCGGCGTCAATATGGAGCAAGGGCGGTGGATCCATAAGCAACAGTTCTACTTGACCATCTTCTTGGGCGTGGTGGCCGTGATCGGCGGACTGGTGTATTGGTTCTACGTTCGCCGACGTGCGCAGCGGTTGCTGGCTGGTAACGGCAAGTCGTCTGAAGAAGGCGCTACGGTTGCAGAACCTGCGGACGAGGTTCCGGCCAGCGATGAGTCTTTGGACAAGACCAACTCGACTCCCTGACCGTCGCCGTCGCGTCCAGAAGTCGAACTACTTCTCGCCTCGGATCCGCTGCCTGTAAGCCGTGGGAGTCATCTGTTCTTCGCGAACGAACACCTCGTGCAGTCGTATGGCGCTGCGGAAGCCCGTTTCTCGGGCAATTTGCTTGATCAACAGGTCCGTCTCGGCCAGTAGGCGTTTGGCTTTGAGAATTCGCAAACGGCGGATCTCTTTGGCGATCGAGCGGCCCGAGCTAATGCGAAATCGGCGTTCGAGCGTTCGCCGTGACACACCGGCCGCTTCGGCAACCCGGTCCACGTCAATGTTGTTCCCTGTATGCTGCTCGATGTACCGCATGGCCAACGCCACGGTTTCGTCATCCACGGCGAAAAAGTCGGTCGAATCGCGGGCAATCACCCCACTCGGCGGAACCAGCACATGTTGCTGCGGGAGCGGGATACCTTGCATCAACTGCTGCAGCATTTGAGACGCTTGAAACCCGATCTGCTCATAGTTGACGTCCACCGAAGTCAGCGACGGGGGAGGCATGGTATCAATCATCGGTTCGTTGGTAGCCCCAATCAATGCCACGTCTTCCGGCACGCGCAGCCCATGCCGGCGGCACGCATGCACCACGTACCGCAAGGTCACATCGTTGAAGGCAATGAACAGCGCAATCGGAGGTTTCCAGGTAGCGATCCAAGTTTCCAGTTCGCTGCGAAACTGACTCCAAGACTTTTGGGTGCGATAGTAAGAACGGGAAACCTGGCAGCAGTGGCATTGGTGACCACGTGCTTGAATCACCTGATGAAACGCATCGACGGCCGTCTGATGGGCCCGTTCGCGAGGACTCGAGAGACAGCCGAACTGGCGAAATCCGCGCTCGACCACATGCTCAGCCGCGGCGACTCCAATCTTTGAGAAGTCCGGAAAAACGCCTGGCAACTGGTTCATGGCCGGCGAGTTGTACCAGACGTTGACGAGCGGCACTCGGGCAAGTTTGGCGCGGCTGGCCAACTCGCCCGTTGCCCTGGCAATCAGCCCATCGAAGCCGGCAAGCTGGGACTTCTGAGAACCTGCTCCGTCACGGTAGAACTCATCGATCTCGCATTCCCAGTCACCTGCATCTCGGGCGAATCGTTGGGTTCCGGCAAACACATCCACGTGTCGCCGGTAGGGCCACATCAGTTCCAACATGATGCCGATGCAGCGGTTCCCCATCTCAGCACGCTCCTGCCGGTTCCCGTCCAGGGTCTCCGTCTTCAAGATATGTAACGCCCGAAGCATAACTTCGGGTTTGAACCGGAAACACAAAGCTCACCGCGGAGGTTCGCAGAGGGAGAAGGGTCTACCGTCTGGCTTGTCGATGAACAAAACCCACCCCAACACGGATCGCCGAAATTACATGACTCTTGTTTCTGCGCTCTCCCCGATCGCGTTGGCGATTCAGGGCAAACAGGTTGTTGTGTGGCTCGCAAGACTGGCCACCTACGGAAACGCCGCCATCAGGCTATCGGCATAGTTGGCCACATCGCGAATCATCGCCTCGCCAGTCAAGCTCCCCATTCGGCGTACGATGGCTGAGCCGACAATCAGCCCATCGGCGACGGGTGCCAGCATTTGCACGTGCTGCGGCTGGCTGATGCCAAACCCAATGCAGACTGGCACCGAGGCGTTTTCGCGCAGCCAGGAGACATTCTCCACCAGGTCGGCGGGGAGCTCCGTTCGCTCACCCGTGATTCCTGCGACGGATACATAGTAGAGAAAGCCGGTCGATGCTTGGGCAATCTTCAGGGCTCGTTCACGCGGCGTGGTGGGCGTGACCAGGCGAATCAGGCAGAAGTCTCGCTCCCGGCAAATCGCCTCAAGCTGGTCAGATTCTTCGATCAACAGATCCGGCACAATGGCTCCAGCAACCCCGGCGACCTGCGCATCTCGGACGAACGCTTCGAGTCCATGGCGATAGACGATGGAATAGCTGACCATGGTCACCACCGGCGCTGAGAGTTCAGCGGTGGTTGTCTTGAGCATGTCCAAAGCACCGGCCAGTTTGAAGCCATGCCCCAGTGCCCTGGTGTAGGACTCTTGAATCACCGGGCCGTCAGCCACGGGGTCCGTGTAAGGGATGCCGATTTCGCAAAGGCTCGCCCCGTGCTGATCCAAAGTGCGGAGCAGCTGCGCGGTGGTGGCCAAGTCAGGATCACCCGCTGTGATAAACGGGATGAAGGCCTTCTTGCCTTCACTGCGAAGTCGGGCAAACATGTCATCAATCGCTGACATCGTCGCAACATTTCTGGTTGGTGGAAACAACTTGGCTTGAATGGAACCTGGCCGCAGTGCACTCGTCCGTTAGCATTCGTCGGAAAAATAATGAGTGGTTTTGGCGCTAGCCACCGGTGCGTTTTACCGTTTTCCCAACTGCACCGGCGGCTGGCGCCGTACCGCTCACAACTGGGTGTGGGGAATTGAGTCTCATTTCGGAAATTCGAAAGTTATTTATCCATTGATCCTTAGCCAAACTCCTGGCCGCGAAGTCGTGCGATTTCGTGGGCGTCCTTGTCTCCGCGACCGGAGAGACATACCACCACGGCCTCCTCAGGCGAACGCTGCTTGGCTTCGCGAATGGCGGTCGCCACGGCGTGCGAACTCTCGAGTGCCGGCAAGATTCCTTCAGACCGCGCCAAGGCGTCAAACGCCGCGAGTGCGGCGTCATCTTTGCAGGACGTGTATTGGACCCGGCCCAGATCTTTCCAATAACTGTGCTCTGGTCCAACACCGGGGTAATCCAAACCGGCTGAGAGTGAGTGTACCTTGCAGGTTTGGCCATCTTCGTCTTGCATGACATAGCTAAAGCTGCCGTGCAGAACGCCAGGTTGGCCGAAGGTCAACGTCGAGGCGTGCTCGCCAACTTTATCAGAACGCCCGCCTGCCTCGGTGCCCAAGAGTTCGACTTCGGCATGTTCGATGAAGGGATAGAACATGCCCGCGGCGTTGCTCCCGCCACCGACGCAGGCCACCACCAGGTTCGGCATTTTGCCCAACTGCTGCTGGCACTGGGTGATGGTCTCTTGGCCAATCACCGATTGAAAATCTCGCACGATTCGCGGGAACGGATGCGGCCCCACAACGGAACCAAGAATGTAATGCGTGGTCTCAACCGAACTCATCCAATCGCGGAGCGCTTCGTTCGTAGCATCGCAAAGTGTCTTGGAACCCGACGTCACCGGTCGAACTTCTGCCCCCAACAGTCGCATGCTAAAGACGTTGGGCTTCTGCCGGCGGATATCTTCCTCGCCCATGTAGACCACGCACTCAAGTCCGAAGTGGGCACAGGCGGTCGCGGTGGCCACGCCGTGTTGGCCGGCACCGGTTTCGGCAATCACCCGCTTCTTGCCCATTTGCTGGGTCAGCAAACCCTGGCCGAGCGTGTTGTTGATTTTGTGGGCACCGGTGTGATTGAGGTCTTCGCGCTTGAGATAAATTTGAGCCCCGCCACATTGCTCACTGAGTCTTCGAGCGTGGTACAGCGGAGAGGGCCTGCCCACGTAGGTGTGCAGCAAGCGGTCAAGCTCGGCCGCAAACTCTTCGCTTTGCTGAGCCTGTCGGTAGGCGACTTCTAGTTCGTTCAAAGCTCGAGTCAGCGTCTCGGGGACGTAGCGCCCACCGAACGCGCCAAATCGCCCTCGGGCGTCTGGCACTTGGGTCGACTCTGCCATACTAGGTACTCATCAACAAGAGGATCTTCGGGGGGGGAGGCGAACCTGTCCACGTTGGCCAGCAGTATGAACCATGGTGACACACACTGTGCCACACTCAGTGCCACCGTAGACCTTCGCACTGCCTGCAATATAAGAAACCCCAGGGCTACGAGGAAGAAGCCGGCACAGGTTGCAATCGCTCGTAGGTCGAAAGGATCAATTCTTCGGTTTCTTCCCAGCCAATGCAGCCATCGGTAATGGAGATGCCAAATTTCAGTTCGGCAGGGTCCGGCGGCAGCGATTGTTTGCCGGGCAGCAGGTTGCTTTCCAGCATCAGCCCAATGATGGACGAATTGCCAGAGAGCCGTTGGTTGATGACGTCATTCCAAACGCCAGCCTGACGGGTGAAATCTTTGTTGCTGTTGGCATGACTGCAGTCCACCAACAGCCGCGGCGGCAGATCGAGCTTGCGAAGTCGCTCGGTCGCATCTGCCAAACTCTCGGGTGAGAAATTCGGGCCGGAGCGCCCACCTCGCAAGATGAGCAAGCCCCAGGGGTTCCCTTTGGTCTTCACAATGCAGGTACGACCGTCCCGATCAATTCCCAAGAAACTATGTGGCGTACAGGCTGCCTGCATGGCGTCCAAGGCCACCTGCAAGCCGCCATCGGTCCCGTTCTTATAACCAACCGGCATAGATAGTCCGCTGGCCATTTGCCGATGGGTGGGGCTCTCGGTGGTTCGGGCACCAATCGAGGCCAGGCTGATCAGGTCAGATATGTACTGCGGTGTGATCGGCTCCAGCAGTTCCGTCGCCGCTGGCAGTCCCATCTCGTTGGTTGCCAGCAGAATTCGGCGAGCCCGACGGAGCCCTTCTTCGATGTCGAAGGTGTCATTCAGGTGCGGGTCATTGATCAACCCTTTCCAGCCAACGGTGGTGCGAGGTTTTTCGAAATACACCCGCATGAAGACGTAGATCCGGTCCCGGACTCGGTCGGCCAATTTCTGCAGCCGCTCGGCGTACTCCAGGGCCATGGACTCGTTGTGAATTGAGCACGGCCCCACCACGGCCAGCAACCGGCGGTCTTCGCCACTGCTCACCTTCTTGATGGTCTCGCGAGCATCCAAGACCGTCCGGCTTACGCCAGGGGTGCTAGGAAGCTCAGCCTTGAGTTCGGCAGGGGCAACCAACGGATCCGACTCGCGGACGTTGACGTTGAAAACATGATTGAAATCGTCAGGAGACATCGCTACGAATCGGGGGCAAAGGTGTGGGATGAATGGCAGAAACCGTTCGCTTTCGGCTGGTCTTCACCGCACAAGCGAAACAGTTCCCAGGTATGACAGCATCAAAGGGCAACCCCAATTGTAACATGCCGAGGGCAGGTGGGGAGCGCGCCCCGTTCCAGCAGATCGGTATTTTCTGCTCTCAGCGGCCATCTGCGGCTGAAATACCGCTTGCGGCATTTCGCAGTTTGCCAAACCAATATCGTGCTGCGTCAACGCTTAGATTTCGGGTTGGGTGCCATGGCCTCGCTGGCGTGGCCATGCTGAAGTGGAGTTAGAATCGCCACTTGCAGCCGAACATGCCCACGCCAGCGAGGGCAACCCATGGCACCGTAACCACCCGAAAACTTTGCCGTGACCAAGCACTCGGCTTGCGCTCAGGAAAAGCTTTGCTGGCACGCGGCACCAACCGGACCTTCGACTTGTCGGACAAGACCACGTATTCCAATCGCCCCATAGTACGCATTGAGTCTCTCTGGTATGGTCCTAAGCAACGAATCACGCAGATCATTCCAACCTGAGAGCAGGGTGCGGCCTTGGAAAGCCACACGGTTGAGAACTACCTCAAGGCCATCTACCAAATCTCCAATGGAGTCCCCAGCGCGCCTGCCGCGACGGGCGAAGTTGCTCGCCGCTTGGAGGTCACTCCTGGCACGGTCACGGCCATGATGCAGCGGCTGGCCGAATCAGGTCATGTGATCTACCGCTCGCATCAAGGAGCCCGACTCACTGAGAGCGGCAACAAGTTGGCGCTGCGTGTGCTTCGCCGACATCGCTTGGTGGAACTCTTCTTGGCCCAGACGCTCGGTCTGAGTTGGGACGAAATCCACGCCGAAGCAGAGAATCTGGAGCATGCGGTTTCCGATCATTTGGTGGACCGAATGGACCAGTTCCTCGGTTTTCCGGATCGCGACCCTCACGGAGATCCAATTCCCGATGCGAACGGTGCCCTGCGCGCCAGGCCCGGCGAGCCGTTGATTCGCTGCGAGCCGGGTACGCGATTTCTGCTGCAGCGGGTACTCGACCAAACTCCGGATTTTTTGCGATTTCTCAGTCAGCATGGATTGGAAGTTGGCGCAGAGGGGGTGGTGGTTGACAATCATCCTTCGGCAGGTGTGTTGACCATTCAAGCCGGCGACAACCAGGTTAGTCTTGGCCGCGATGTTGCTAACGGAATTTTGGTTCGCCGCCTAGAACCTTCCGCTTAGACGTCTTGCAGGTGGGAACTCGTTTCAATTTGGGTCAAGTTAAGAGTGGATGTCAGGCCCTCGCTTGCGTCGGCATGCCGAACAGCGGGTTGATCGTCCACTTGCACTCCAGCGTGGCCCACGCAAGCGAGGGTATCGCACCGGTTCAAATTGATTCGAGGTCTTCCTTTCCTTAGAACACCGAGCCCAATCTGGTCACTTGGAGACAATGTGACTTCCAAAAGAGTTTGGCTCCCGAACGCCGATGTGTGCTTGTCGCTTCTATGAACATGTCATTCAACATTGACGGATGGTCCCTCAACGGCAAAGCGCTGCTGGGGCAGTTGCCTGAAGGGCTCGAAGGCCGGGACGCGGCCGAGTTGATCGTGGTGGGCGGGACGGCTTTTGTACTCATTCTGGTCATGTGGGTCATCCTGGGCCGTCGCCGTCGGCGACAAAGTGTCTCAGCCGCGGTTGAGCCAACGCTGGATATTCAGGTTTCGCAGCTTCAAGCCGGAGGCCCCCCAAACCATGGACCGCTGGTGACCTGTTATCACGTTCCGGTACGCGTCATGCTGTTGGTTCTGGCCCCGCTGGGACGCAACAGCACGCTCCCCAGCCCTGCGGAGATTCCCGACCTGGTGGATCAGATTGTTCCGGGTTTAGGAAGTGTGCTGGAACCGCACACGACGTTGATCCGCCGCTGGCCGCAGCAGTTGAGTTCTCGCGGCTTCGCGCATACATTTCTATCGAACCTACGGTTGCCCAACGATCGCGGTCGAGGGAGCAGTTGGTGTGCCTTGGTCGGACGCTTCGAGGTTGCCGGCAAACCGTACCTGGCTGGCCTGGCCCTTTGTGCCGCTCAACCCAACAACCTGGGTGAAATTTCCATCGAACGCGAAACGCAGTGGCTGGACGTGCTGCGAATTCAACCTCAAACCACCTAAAACACTGCGGGTCTTCCTCACGCTACTGCCGCAACCAAGAAGGGCCAGGTCACCTATGAGAGTCTTGATCGGAGTTGACGGTTCTGATGGAGCATTCGCAGCCACAGCGTTCGCGGGCAGGCTATTGAATGCCCTGTTTGACGAAGTGATCTTTTACTACGCACCCCCTCCGCTCAGCGCACCCGGGGTCACCCCTGACATGCTGGACCTGGCCCGAAAGGCACTGGCCGACAACGTATTTCGCGAATCGGCTCAGCGTTTGCCAGAGACGTTGCAACCCAAGGTGCAGCACGTCATCGGTACTCAAAAGGCCCAGCACGGTTTGATTGTGGCCGCGGACGATGTTCGGGCGGACATGATCGTGGTGGGGGCTCGAGGCGTAGGGCCGATCGAACAACTCTTGCTCGGCAGTGTCAGTCGCACGGTGGTGCATACCTCGACATTGCCCGTATTGGTGGTGCGAGGTGCCGCATCTCTTCCGATGCGCGTGTTGTTAGCGTCTGACGGCGCGGAGACATCGCAGCGCGCCTGCCAGATTCTCAGCAAGTTCCATTGGCCACCAGGAACGACCGGGCAGGTATTGACGGTACTCGAGTCGCTACTCGCCGGCGAAGTCCCAGCCTGGCTCCAGCAGCAAGCGCGGGATTCAGAAACCGAGGCCATGGCCCGTGCCTGGGTTCACGAACACGAAGAAGAACGGCACCGCACCGAAGCCGAACTGCGGACGCTGTGCCAGGAGTTGCCTGCCATTTTTCATGACCAGGATCCGATTGTCCTCGAGGGGCATCCTTCGCAGCAGATTCTTCAGCAGGTTCAGGCAGACAAGACGGATCTTGTCGTGATTGGCACCCAGGCACGGGGCGCACTAAGCCGGTTCCTGCTAGGGAGTACTTCCGAAAAGATTCTGACTCAAGCTCCCTGTTCGGTTCTGATCTCGCCGCCGCATGAGAAACCGTGAACGAAGACCGACTCAGCCCGAAGCGGCAGATTCTCCCGAAGGCTTTCCGGAATTGGCCACGTTCTTAACGTTCGGCCGATCTGTCGATTGCGAAGCGGCGGGCGATGTTGTCTCGGCATAGGCATAGGAGTGGTAGATCAACAGCCCCACCCCCACAACCAATAAGCTATCAGCGATGTTGAAAATTGGCCAGTCGAACCACCGGTTCTGGTAGTGGATCCAATCACGGACCGCATAGACCGGGTCACCGATCTCATGGAGAAGTTCTTCACCGAGAGCCATGGGGCGGTGCCACGTCAAACCAGGCAGTCCCAACCGGTCGTACAAGTTGCCTAAGATCCCCCCGGTGATCAGTCCCAGGGCAAAATTCAGCAAACGGTCCTGGGCGGCACCGGCATAAAACAGCCAGTATAGAATGCCACCGATGGCGAGCATTGAAATCACCGCGAATCCAAAACCGAAACCATGCCCCAGGCCAAACAGGGCACCTTCGTTGAGGCTGGTCTGCAGCGTCAGGCTCTTCCCAATGATCGACATCGGAGGGCTCTCGTGCGGCATGCCCAACCGGCCAAAGATCCAACTCTTTGTGCCCAGATCAACCGCCAGGCCGACCAACGTGAGCAGGGCAAAAATGATCCAGCGATTATGAGGAACCGAAACTCGGGGCATGGTAGGTCTCTTGCCGGTCTTGGGTGACGGGGCACACACTCAATCGAATGCGGCGCCACAACCGCTTGTTTGCAAACCACTCGGACAGCCCCAACTTATCCGAACAGGCAATTTCGGTCGAGACGAACGCCCAACACCAACTTGCGAGCTTTTCGTCACGTGGCAGAAGTGGTCGAACCGGAAGCCAGACTTTGGATCAACTGCTCGATGGCGGTGCCTCCTTCACTTGGTGCCTGGCAAGCAAAGCCTGTGCAAAGCCAGGCCGTTGCCGTAGCAGCAGAGGCAGGCTTCTTCCCCGCGAAGATGGGTTCTAAGGCCGCCGAAGTTTGCGGTGCGCCTTCGATTCGTCCCGCCAACACGGTGCGCGGAATCAATTGTCGGCGATACTCCCCAGCCAGTGCCAGGAGCTGCTCCGCATCGGCGATCAGCACGAGTTCGCGAGCCGGCCCTAGATAGAGATCCAGTGCTAGCAACATCTGCCCAGCGGCGGTGGGGGCCCGCTGCATGAAACTCGCCTGAGATGCTAGCGTGGCCTCTCCCGCCTGACGGAGGTCTTCGCGTCCGGACAATTGTGCCAGACGGAGCAGGCAGGTAGCCGCCATGGCATTGCCGCTGGGGACGGGCGAGTCCTGTGCGTCCTTGTACCGTGCGACGAGTTCTTCGTGATCATCAGCAGTGAAGAAAAATCCGCCCTGTTGGGCATCGGCGAAGTGTTCCAAAACGTCGTCCGTCAACCGCAGCGCTTCGTCCAGATATCGCTCTTCGAAGGTTGCTTCGTACAGCGTCACCAGCGCATCAATCAACGTGGTGTAGTCGTCCAGATAGGCGGCCAGTTTCGGCTCCCCGTTGCGCCAAGCATGGTACAGCCGACCATTCTCCTGGCGCATTTCAGTCAGCACAAAGTCAGCAGCAGCCTGGGCGGCAGCCAGATAGCGAGGCTCGCCGACCGCACCCGCGGCATACGCCATGGCGTCCACCATCAAAGCATTCCAAGACGTCAACACTTTGTCATCCAGGCCGGGCCAGATGCGTTTCGAACGAACTTCAAGAAGCTGCTTTCGGCAAGCATCGATCTCGACTCGCAAGGCTGCCTCGTCACACTGCAGCTGCTGGGCACAATCGGCCAGCGAACGGGGAGTGTGCAGGATGCTCTTTCCCTCAAAGTTCCCCTGTTCAGAAACGCTGAAAACCAGGTTGAACCGCTGCGCTTGCTGCTCTCCAAGCACCTCGCGAATTTCTGCAGCAGTCCATACGTAGAACTTTCCTTCGACCCCTTCGCTATCTGCATCCTGCGTACTGAAAAACGCACCTTGGGCATGGGTCATTTCGCGCAGGACGTAGTCACACGTCTCACGGACCACTCTCGCGTAGTTCTCATCTCCGGTCACCTGGTAGGCTTCGGCATAGCAGCGTACCAACTGAGCATTGTCGTAGAGCATCTTCTCGAAGTGCGGAACCAGCCACTCGGCATCGACCGAGTACCGGTGGAATCCTCCTCCGAGCTGGTCGTAGAGGCCGCCCCCTGCCATGTGGTCGAGCGTCGCACGAACCATTTTCAAGAGTTCGGCCTGACCGCTCCGCTGCCAACGCCGCAGGAGCAGACGAAGATCGGTGGAATGAGGAAACTTCGGCGCGCCTCCAAACCCGCCATGTCGGGCGTCGAACTGCCGCTCCAGCGCGGACTCTGCCTGATCCAGCAATTCAGAAGAGAGCCCCGTCGTAGTATCCGTGGCCGAACCATTCATTTCCCGCAGGTATTGAGTGATCCGCTGACCTTGCTCCAGGGTATCGCTCCGTCGTTCCGTCCAGAACTTGTGGACGCTGCCCAACACTTCCATGAAACCAGGCCGACCGTATCGGGCATCGGGGGGCCAGTATGTGCCGCCAAAGAACGGTTGCAGTTCAGGGGTGAGAAACATGGACAGCGGCCAACCGCCCCCCTGCGGCGACCCGACCATTTGCAAATAAATTTGCAGGGCATTCATGTAGAGGTGATCCAGGTCAGGCCGTTCTTCACGGTCTACCTTGATGCAGACAAAATGTTCGTTGAGCTGTTCGGCGATTTGCTCGTTCTCAAAACTCTCGTGTTCCATCACATGACACCAATGGCAAGCCGCGTAGCCCACCGAAAGAAAGATCGGCTTGTCCTCCCGACGCGCCGTTTCCAAAGCCTCGGGACCCCATGGATACCAGTCGACGGGGTTCTCCGCGTGCTGCAAAAGGTAAGGGCTGGACTCTTGAGCTAACCGATTGGACATCATTCACCTGTTTCGACACTTGCACTGTTGTTGAACCATCCACCGTCGCGACCGCCAAGCGATGCTAAACGCGGCAACCTGCTTGTCGGGCGCACGCCTGATTCACTCAGGCTAGCGATACGAGTGCTCAGAAGCTGGGAACTCACCGCTGCGCACGTCATCGCGGTAGTTCGATACCGCGTCATGGATGACCGTCTTGAGATCGGCGTATTTCTTGGCAAAACTGGGCACGTAGCCGCTGGTCAATCCGAGCAGATCATTGACCACAAGCACCTGGCCATCGCAGTCTGGACCAGCGCCGATTCCAATGGTCGGAATCTGTAGGGCTTCGGTCAATCGCTTGGCGATTCGGCCTGGGATGCACTCCAGCACAATCCCAAACGCCCCGGCTCGTTCGGCCGATAGGGCATCTTCGAGCAGGCGTTCTTCGTCACGCTGCACCTTGTAGCCACCCAATTGGTGCACACTCTGAGGGCGGAGGCCACAGTGGGCCATTACCGGAATGCCGGCGGAGACCAACGCCTCGATGACACCAGACTGTTCGCGACCGCTCTCAAGCTTGACTGCCTGGCAGCGGGTTTCTTTGAGGATCCGCCCGGCATTCTCCACCGCTTTCGAAGTTCCCAAGTGAAAACTCGGAAACGGCATATCCACCACCACCAGGGCATGCTCGACCCCACGCCCTACCATTTCGGCATGGTAGATCATCTCGTCCAAGGTCACCGGCAGGGTGGTTTCGTGTCCTTGCACCACCATGGACATACTGTCCCCAACCAAAATGGCCTCGATACCGGTCGAGTCCAACAGGCGGGCCATGGTAAAGTCGTAGGCCGTGACCATGCTGATCTTTTGCCCAGACTTCTTGAATCCAACGAATTTGGGGACGGTAATCCGCGAGTTGGGTTTCTGCGACTTCGCGCTCGACATTCCGGGGGGTTCCGATCTTCTCCAACGGCATCTGCACTTGCCTGCCTGACGAATACGTTACGTCAGGCATTGTTACGCCCAAACCCTTAGGCGGCAACCGCCTGGGAGGAACCGACGTGGTTTCCGTGCCGTCTCAACAGGCCGCAAGCTCAAACAGCGGTGATGCTTCAACCTTGAATCACGGGGTTGGAGAGTGTGCCGATGCCGTCGATGGAAATGTGCACGACATCGCCGGCGGCGAGCGTGAAGTCATCGTCCGGGACAATACCCGTTCCGGTCATGAGCAGGACACCGTCGGGGTACTGGTTGTCGCGCCCCAGGTACTCGATCAGGTCTTCAAACGTTCGGGCCATTTGCCCAATGTCCGTGGTGCCGGAGAAAATGGTTTTGGCTTCGCGTTCCACTTCCAGGCGAATGCCGATCTCTTTGCGCGGCGGCATCGCTTCGGCCAGCGTAATGACCGGCCCCAGGGCCGCGGCCCGATCGTAGCACTTGGCTTGCGGGAGATAGAGAGGGTTCTCCCCTTCGATGTCGCGAGAACTCATGTCATTGCCGATGGTGAAACCGACCAGTTTGAGCTTCGAACTGATCACCAGCGTCAGTTCTGGCTCTGGCACGTTCCACTCGGAGTCCAAGCGAATCCGGACCGGCTGTCCCGGCCCTGCCACTCGGTTTGGCGTGGCCTTGAGAAATAACTCGGGTCGGTCCGCCGTATAGACCCGATCGTAAAACGTGGCACCTGCCTCGGACTCTTCCATCCGGGCGGTGCGACTCCTGGTATACGTCACGCCTGCCGCCCAGACTTCCTGCCGGTCCAGGGGAGCTAATAGCGAGACCTGGTCCAAAGAAACCGGCGTGGCATCCTGATCCATGGCCGCCTCGGCCGCCTCGCGCGGGTTGTCGGATTCCAGCAAATCGGACAGGGTTTGTAGCGGCAGCTTGAGCGGACGAATGGACTCCCACTCTAAAACCCCGACGGCAGCCTCCCCGGCCGTAGTGCGGTATTTGAGCAACTGCATCGAATTGGACCTCGTGTGCGTCAGTAATTCTATGGGAGAACCCGCTCGCCTTGGGCCGTCAACAAACCTGGCTCAAAGGGGCTGAGGAATCGGGGAGCGTAACGTGCGACGGCCCAGCTTGCAACCGGCACCCGTCGAAGGTCGATGGTCGATGCCACTGCGTACCCTGTTCTGGTGCTGGCTGTTGGAACTCGGCGACGTTCTTCAAGTCGATTCGGCAGTTCACGCCGGCGATGGCATGACGGATGCTTCAATCCTAGCCCCCCGAAGCGTCAACTCCGGCCAGGTTGTCGAATTCTGGCCCTGAGCCTGCGCCGTTTGTCGTGAGCCCGATGATCAAATCCGACCGTCCCACGAGACTCCGGACGGATGGAAGCCGGAACGGCTGCAGGTGGCGATGTGGAGTGCTGCAACTGTGCGTTCCACAACTGCCAACAGACGCGGAGGAAATTCAGAGTTTTGACAGGCATGCGTCACTGGGCTCCTCGGCTAACAAGTCACGCGGATGGTGAGACTGCTGGTGCCAGTTGATCCACATTGGGCAAAGACAGAACCCACGCGGTCACTGCCACCGCTGTCTTCAATTCTAACGAGGTAGGACCTCAAACCTACCGCTTTTTCAATCCTAACCCGAAGTGTCCGTGAGGAAGCATGACTGCCGCACTCGCCACGGTTCTCATCTTGACTGAGCGTGATGACTACTTTGACGTTGGTCGCTGGAAACCTGACTCAAATTGCCATTGCCACCGTGCGAGCCTGAACGGACGGCGGACAACGGGAAAAGATTGAAAATTGCCGCGCGCTCGACATGAAAGCAGCGGGTGCAACATCTGACCAAAGTAACAAGCGTATCGTGTGGAAACCAAACCGAGTGTTTAGCCTCAGGCTGAGAAACGGCCATCATGCGCTGCAAATGCTTCCACCTAAGGGGGCAGGTTGCTGCGTTTGATTGTTTCGCCTCGTCGGCAGAATTCGTGGGTTAATTCTGCCGTTTGCTTCACGTCATGCTGATCACGCGTCTTGTTGGCGTCGACGCGTGGCACAGGAATCTCGCCACAGTTGGCCGATTTGAAAGAACAGCCCTGGGCTTTCGGTCTGCCGGTAGATGGAGTCTGCCGGCAGTTCCCGCATCAGTCGCCGATGGGCTTCGGCCAGATTGTGGTAGGGGAGCGAAGGAAACAGATGGTGAAGTGCGTGGAATCGCAGACCGACGGGTGCCCAGAGTTCACTCACCAGCGGCCAGTGAGGGTAGTTGAGCGAATCTTGCAACTGTTCGGAAAAACTCGATTCGCCGAGCAACCGATACCGGTGGGCTCCCAGCGTGCGGACGGAATTGACAAAGATAATGGTCACGCCGGTCAGATACGCCTGCAGTAACCACACCAGCGGTAAGACTTCCGTAGCGAGCAGCAGACCCACGGCAAGGCAGAACACAAAACATGCCCGCTCCTGGCGCTTCCAAAGTTCCAGTTCTTTGGGAGATGGCACCGGGCGGACAAACGTAGGATCAATCACCATGGAGGACGCCCGTTGCTGGATGAATCCACGCAACTTGGGGCTGCACCAGGCCAAGGGAGACAACACCGTGAATCGCAATGCAGCCAGGAGCGGAATGACCAGGCTTTGCGCGAGATACAAGAAAATCTGCCCTGGACCACCAGTCGCCAAAGGCAGGTATTCTCCGTCACCTTGGGTTCCGTAGTGCTTGCGTGCATGATGGTGCACGTGGGTGTGGTAGAGAAATGTCGGCATCAAGAACGGCACACCACAACTGATATTCCAGGCTTTCCGAAAGCCCGGTATCGCGCCAGGACGCAGGTGGACCAACTCATGTGTGAACAGTGCCGCTCGGTAGAACGCAATGCATGAGACGAAGAAGAACGCCACGGTCAGCGACCAACTGGCGATGGCCCCCCCGCCCACTTGAGCGGCGGCCGCGTCTGCCACGAATCGGCTTTGCACCAAACCGTAGAAGAGCATGCCAATTGTCAAGGAGACGAGAAAGTCTGTCCAATAGATCAGACGATTGGGAATAAACAGATCCCCAACAATCCCCCTGGCCTGGCGGATCGAGAACTCCCCGGTGGGGGCGTTGTTCGAAGAAAGTGAACGATGGCTCGTCGGAACAGTTCGTGTCGAGGTGGCCATAGTTGCAGCTCAACAGATTGTTTCATGGACGGAAAGAAATTGCCGGCATCGCTTCCAGTGATGTCAGGATTCGTTGCCAGGAGGTGCCTTTTCCTATATTATTGGCCAACCATGCTTCCTAAAGTGAGCCGGATTGGCGGTGCTTGCGTAACCGACCCATTTGCTCCATTGCTCCTATTCGTCCAATCATATTCATTGCCTTATAACTCACCAAACAAATTTTCCGACCGATCGTGTCGGTTCTGCCGAAAGTAAGTGCTGGGGAGGATAAGCCGCGGTCCTCCCGAAGGATTCTTCCGATGCTATCAAGCTCTTTCTTAAACATGACTTACGCGCCCCACCCCGCAGGGCATCCTGTATGAAATCCAACGATGTCGTGATCACAGGCATTGGTGTCGTGAGCCCAATTGGGATTGGCACCGAGGCCTTCGAGCAAGGAATACGCGAGGGGCGTAGCGGGGTGCGCCGGTTCCCACAATATGATCGGGAAGAGTTTCCGATTCGCGTAGCAGCGGACGTAAATGATTTTGTGGCAAAGGATTACATCCCGCGCAAGATGATCAAGGTGATGTGCCGCGACATCCAATTGGGGGTTGCGGCTGCCAGCTTGGCTTGTAAGGACGCAGGGCTCGATATTGAGCAGCTCGATCCCGAACGGCGTGGCGTGGTCTGTGGAACCGATTTGATCCATATTTTCCCAGAAGACTTTACCCCTGCGGTTCGCGCGGCGATTGAAGATGGCCGCTTCAACTTCTCGCTCTGGGGTTCGAAGTCAAGATCCGAGATCTTTCCGCTGTGGATGCTGCGTCAGTTGCCCAATATGGTGGCCTGCCAGATAGCGATCTTGATTGATGCCAGAGGGCCCAACAACACGATCACGCTCGACGAAGCCTCGAGCCTGATTGCCGTCACCGAAGCGACCCAAGTCATCCAGCGTGGTCAGGCGGACTTGATGATTGCCGGCGGAGCATTTTCGCGCGTGCATCTGCTGTTCCAACTTCGATCTCTCAACACCCAGATTTCGCCACAGTACGAGAACCCCCAGACGGTATCGCGGCCATTCGACCTCAATCGGGATGGGCTGGTGAACGGCGAGGGGGCGGGCTTCTTCGTCCTCGAAAGCCGAGAGCATGCCGAACGCCGCGGGGCCAACATTCTTGCCCAGGTTGTTTCGGGAGCGTGTCGATACGAATCGGCCGGATATGGCAAGAACCCCACCGGTCGGGCCATTCGCCAATCCATTCAACATGTATTGAAAGAGTCAGGCCTTAGTCCTGCAGACGTTGGGCATGTGAACGCCCATGGTCGTAGCACCACGAAGGATGACCAACTCGAAGCCCAAGCGATCGCCCAGGAGCTAGGCGATGTGCCGGTGACTGCCTTCAAGAGTTACTTTGGCGACTTAGGAACCGGCAGCGGGGCCGTCGAGCTGGCAGCCAGCGTGCTTAACCTGGACGAAGGACGAGTCCCCATCACGCTCAATTACGAGACTCCTGACCCGGCCTGCCCTATCAATGTCGTCAGCAAAGAGCCGCTGGTTGGCCGGCCCAAGAATGTCTTGAAGTTGAGCCAATCCTATGGTGGCCAGGCGGCCGCCCTGCTGATTGCCAAGAGTTAGCGCATAGTAGTCTTCACGCGCTAGGTAGAACGGTTCACTGCAGAAGGCCCCGATGCGTTTTTGTGAGTTCCTGAACAGTTGAGACAACTGTTCTACACTGGCTAGTCCTTGGGACTCGCGTTCTCAAACTCAGCTTGCGCGGCGGCGGCGCGATCGAGAAGCTTGTTGGCGATGGCTCGAAACTTTTCGTTGCTCAGGTTCGCTTCGTAGTCGTGAAACTCAATCACGTACCGTCCCCGGACCACGCGCACGAAGGTTTGCAACATGCGAGGTTGCAAGTTGCTGGACGTGTAGAAGCTAAGTTTATGCCCCCCGTCATTGCCATCCGTGGGGAACTCGGCAAGCTTGAACTCTTCGATCTTGAGGGTGTTGCTGGTTTGCAGCTTCTTGATATTTTCTTGGGCCATCACTTCCACCGCTGCGAGCATCTGTAGGGCAACGGCCGGCTTCTCGAAGTCGAGCAGCGTCACGCTGGCCATCTTGCCGTTGCCTTGAGCAATGACCGCTTGGGCAGCGATCATGTGCTGGATGACGATCTTCCGGTCCTCTTCTCTCATGTTGGCGTACACACCGCTGAGAGCCTGTTGTCCAATTCGTGCTTCGGTGAATCTCCAAACCCCGTCGCCTGCGAGTTCCTCGCCGATCCCTTTCAACAGCGCGGCATAGTCCAATTCGGCCAGGGGTTGGGGAGAGTACCGTTCAGGGCGGCTGATCATGGTCGTGTCAGCAGGCGGAGCGGCCAGGATCTCCCAGACCCGATCGTTTCCCCCTTTGGCAAAGTGGTGCGCGATAAAACTCTTGCCGCCGAGGTAAATGACTTCGAACTGCCGAGACACCGTCCGCGCCAGGAGCTGCTGAGCAGGGTCGGCCAACTGAACCACCCCGGCCGAGAACAATCTCCCGCTGGCCACCACGGCGTCATCCAGCTGTAGTTTCATACCAACCGCATCCTGCACGAAGACGGCATGCCCTTCAATCGTGGCATTGACCGCCTGACTCTTCTCCACCGTATCGATCCTTCCCAGCACCGCCAGCAAATCGACTTGCTGGTCCTGCATCGCATGGGCAAGTTCGTGGGCAATGATCAGCTTGAGAATGGACTCGCTGTGTTTCGGCTCAATCTGCGTGGCGGCGAGCAGGTTGTCGAAATTTCGCGGAAGCAGGTACAGAACCTTCTTCTGAAAGCCATACTTGCCAAGCAACGCTGGGGCCATGGCCTTGCCGGTGGCGATGGCCGTGCTGCCTGCCTCGAAGACGCCAAGATTGGGGTTCAATCGGCGAAGTTGCGGACCAACGTCCAGCGCAACCGCCGCGGCAACTTCCGGGCGCCCGGCCAACTTGACCTCTGGCAGTTTCTTGAACTTTCGTTCGGTTACTTGTTCCACCAACGGCACCACCTGGGCAACGATCTTGCGAACCTGCTCTTCATCGAACGCCGGTTCTCCCTCGGGGAAAGTTGGATCAAACTTGGTTGCTCCTGCCCCATCAGCCGGTTCCGGTGGTTTGGCAGGCTGCTGAGCAAGCGTGGATGTTGCCAGCCCCAGGGCTACCAGCATCAGCGCGCTGACCAAAACCGCGGCCTGAATCGGTGAACGCGAACGAGTGTCGAGCAACATGTCTATCCCCAGGGGAGTGCGAACGCAGCGGCCTTGGTTGAAGTGCGATGACAAGACCGGGTCTCGATCTCAATCGTCCAATGGATGCTTTGGCGGTGGAGTCGGCTTATTGGCCGCCTGTGCCTCGGCGGTTCCGATCCACAGCGAGGAAAAGCCCATCAAAATGCTGCTGGCCAACATCATGGGCCCAACCAGCCCTGGCAGTTGCAATAACCAGGAATCTGAGCCTTGACCGCGAAAACTGCTTTGCGAAAACGAGATCATGTCGCCAGCCGCTGCAATCCGCAAGAACAGGTTCATCAAGGTGGGGCTCAACACGGCAGCGACCAGCAGCAAGAACGACCATTTCATCCGAGTCGGGAATCGAATTCGTTCCGGTTTGAACACGATCACCAAGAACAGACACAACATCAGGGCAATCTGCATGTAGGCGCTACTATCACTAAACAGTTGGCGCCATAGCAACAGTTGTTCCATGCCATTACCGTAATATTGGCCCAGCACGTTCAAGCACGTGAGTTTCACGATATGCGAGCCCCAGTGGAAGGGTAGAAGTGGGTTCAACTCCCCTCAAGATACCCGGTGCCGCTTCCTGATTGAACGATCTTGTCCAGAATTTGTCGGTTGAGATTCCAGAATCCGCCAGATTGTTGCCGTTCAGAGAAGTACGCGCGAGACTAGGACGGATTCTGACGAGCCTTGCGACTAGCTGTGGCTTTATTTTTCCGGGGCTGATCCGCTAAGTTAATAGCTGCACAGTGGTTCGTCGTCTTTTCACATTCACTTCCCCTCTGACGACGAGGTGATTCATGTCTATGTCATTGGTTTGCGTTATGCTGTTGGCCTTCGCTGGCGATTCCACCGAAGCGACCGCCAAGGATGCCATTGCCCGTAGCCGGAAGCTGGGGGTCGATGCCGAGTGTTTGATCCCCGAGTTGGTCGGTGTGTACCAGGCCTTGTTGGGAGACGACTCGCTTTCTCGCAGCCGTCGGGATGGGTTGTTGGGTGCCGTCCGCTATCGCTTGATCGAATTGGGGGACCGGATCGTGATCCGCTACAAGCGGAGCCTCGACACCGCGTCTGACGAATCGCCAGACGAGGACGCCGACCAGGCCGAGCAACTTCCGCAGGTCCCAGACTACACGGACGTTGTGAGCTACAGCGACTCGTTGGCTGGTAGCGACCCAGAGACGCCGGGGGCCGCAGGCGGAAGTGCCGAGTTCAAACGAGCGCAGGAATTGATTGAGCTGATTCGCCGCACCATTGCCCCTCAATCTTGGGACGTGGTTGGTGGCCAAGGGAGCATCTACTACTTCCAGCAGACGCATTCGCTGGTAATCCGCCAAACGGCCGAAGTTCATTGGCTCATCGGCGGCTTGCGGCAAGCGCTCGGAAACTGAACCGGCGGCTTGGAGGTTGCAAGCACGGCTGCAGCAAGGCATCCTATTGGCAAGATGATGCGTAACCTGGTGGAGTTTCACTTCAACCTGTGGGAGCCCTTGTCAATGTCACGATCGGTCTGCGTACTGCTGCTGTTGACGTGTTCTCCCTGGTTGGCTGAGAACTACGCTGCTGAGAACGACGCGGCTGAGAACTACACTGTCGAGAACCTCGGCGTTGCCGAGCGGCAAGTGATGGTTCGGGGCCACGCGTTTTCGCCTGGAACCAAGGAATACCCGGCGCGGCTGTTGATTGGATTTACAGAGGGTGATGGGACCTGGGTCGTCAACCTGGAGGACGGCACGTCACGAAAAGCGGACTCCGCAGGATTCGACGAAGACTACATCCAGTGGCCAAGCTTTATCGGGGCCGATGGGAAAGTGTTTAGCGCTTGTGGTCGAGGCGGCCTGTCCGTCTTTGATCCGGTTGCAAACACCATCAAGCTGTTGCGTCCGATACCCGAGGCGCGCTGGCTTCGTGGCATGGCGATCGGCCCAGATGGTGCCGTTTTCGTGTCTGATTATCCCACGGGCTCAGCAGCCAAGTACAACCCCAACACCGGCGCGGTCACTCGATTTGGAAGACAAGGAGGACCGTTCACCGTCCCCAACGTCTATGGCTACAGCGTTGGCTGCGACGGTCGGCACGTGTACACCGCCGCGGGAAAGATGCCGTGGTACGTGGTCGCGTACGATACCACAACCGGCGTGCAGAAGAATCTTCTCCGTTTTGAGCCTTCGGACCACCCTGAAGTTCATCAGCGCGGCGATCAGGTATTCCTTGCCGTAGCCCACGGCTCGCCACCGCCTGACAAGCCAGCCACCACGTACTTCCGCCTTCTTGATGGCCGGGCTGAAGCGGTTGACTCCATCCCGAAGTTTGACGATTCGTACGTGCCTGGCAACGGACAACCTCAGCCGGTTGTTCAACCCTGGGATCGGCACCTACCGATCGTGAACGGAAAGGCGACGCTCAAGTACCGGAAGGCCGGACAAACGTGGAGTACTGCCACCATTCCCGTTGCGGGCCAGGAGATGACCATCGAACGAATCACTCCGCTGGCCAACGGGCAATTGCTTGTTAGCACCGGGGCGTACGGCAACGTGTTTCGTTTCGATCCCCAAGACAGTTCGTTCACGTTGCTGGGAAATCCGGCATCGAAGAATGTTTACGACATGCTGGAGCTTGGTGGCCGCGTTTACTTTTGCGGCTACCCGAATAGCATCTTGGGCTTGTTGGGCTCCGACGATGGCACGCTCATCGGCAGCTGGCATGACACCCTTCGCTCCAAGCACGCCTTGTTCCTCCTGGAAGGTGCCGATGGCCGCATTTATTCAGGCAATCACAACGAGCGAGAATCGACGGGCGGAGCGTTGGGATGGTACGACCTCAAGACCGGCAAGTTTGGCGGCCTCCATTTCCCCAACGATGACTGCGAGTATCTGACATCGGCGCTGGCCGGCAAGTTGATCGTCTATGCCTCGGATTTTTCAGCCGATCCTGCCCATCCAGAAATCAAGAAACGGAACGGGAAGCTGTTGGTCTTTGATACGACCAAGGGCCAGATCGTTTCAGAAGTCTCGCCGCTATCCGATGGGTCTGCCGGAGTGGTCATCGAGTCAGAACCAGGGATCCTGTTCGGCCTGGGACTGCACGACAAGGTTCCCGTGATGTACAGCGTCGAACTCGCCACTGGCAAAGTCGGGCAGCGGGTGCCGTTGCCTGCCCGGGCTGTTCGACAGATTGCACGGGGGCCAGACGGTAAGGTGTACTTCTTTATGAACGGCACTCTGGTGCGTGCAAATCCCAAGACGTTCCAAGTGGAATCACTCTGTCAAGCCGAACCAGGACGGATGGCCTTCATCCGAGACGACCTCTACATCGCCGGGACCTCGCAATTGCGGCGGATTGTTCGTGTCACCAGCAAGCCGTAAGGATATTCGGTATGAGTGAGAAGTCGTTCAAATTGGGCTACAGCGGCTATCACTCGTATTGAGCGCGAGTGATCGTTCGATTGGGCACCTGCCAGCATTCCTCACTCAATCTCCGCGAGCTCAATGTTGCGGAACTTGACCGCGTCATTGTGTCCGGCAAAGCCAAAGTAGCCGCGGGTGCGATCTTTGCCAGGGTGCGGCGTGCCGTCTTTGAACTCAGCCACGGTGCTCAGATCGGCATCCAGGATTGGCGTTCCGTTGAGTTCGACACGAATCGTCGAACCGGCAACGGTCACCTGTTGAAAATTCCAGGTTCCGGCCGGACGCAAGAATCCGCGCTGGGCTGGCACCATGCCATAGGCCGATCCGTGGTATTGCCGCGGGTCGAGCTGGGCGTACTTTTCGTGATGGTTGTCCAGCACTTGCAACTCGCACATTCCGGCAGTGTGGGGAGCTCCCTGGCCAGGGTAGCGAATCGCCAAACCGTTGTTGCCGCCGGGGGGAAGTTGGAACTCCAGACGGACGCTGAAATCCCCCAGTTCTTGCTTGGTGAATACGTTCCCACCTTTGCCTTGCTGACACATGATGGCCCCCTCGGCGACGGTGTAGTTTTCCGTATCTCCCTGCCAGCCGCTGAAGTCCTGGCCGTTGAAGATGGGGCGGTACTGTGCGGCTTATCTTGGCTGGAGAGAATCTTGTTGGCCTCGGCCGGAGAGATCTCGCGAATCTGAAGGTTTCGCCAGCGAATCTCGCCACCATGGGTTTGCAACTGAATGGGACCAGTCGCCGGCAACGGCTTCTTGCGGTCCCAGAAGTTTTCCATGATGGCGTGGTTCACGACCAGTTTGTCATTGAGCCAGACACTGGTTCTGGCGCCAACTTGTAGAATGCGGAACTTGTTCCACTCACCGAACGGCTTATCCGCCAGGACCAGGGGATCACGGCCTGGGGAAGTTTTGCCGTTGTTGAACAGACCTCCAGATCCCTTGTCGGCGCCACGCCCCCACTTGCCACCCTCTTTGGTGTAGTCCCAGATTTGCACCTGCGGCGTGCCGCGCAGATAAATCCCGCTGTCAGCCTTGGCCACGGTTTTGTACTCGAGCAGCAGTTCGATATCGCCGTAGTCGCGATCGGTGGTGAGGTAAGGCCCTTTGCCGTCGTTGACCAACTCGCCGTTCTCTACGGTCCAGTGGGCTTGAGCCTCTTCCATCCAAGTGGCCTGTTGTTTGGCCCTCGCTTCCGGGGCCATCGCCGCTAACTTGTTCGGATCAAAGTGCGGTCGGGCTTGCCAACCGGTCAGGTCTTTGCCGTTGAACAGCGGGGTAAACTCGAGGCGTTGCCGGGGCTTTTCGGTCCTCGGCCTGGGCCGTCACCCGGCTCCTGCAGGAATTGACTGCCCACACAGCCAAACCTACGAGCAGCCATCTTCGACTCAAGCTACGCTGCATGGTTGTCCTCAACTATCTGTCCGGGAAACTATGTATCCGGGAAAATTGAATCGAGCAGGATGAACGGCACCTACGTTGCGTTCTGCGACAGGCAGCAATTATCGCATAGATGAAAGTGCCGCGCAATGCGTCTGGCCGCGAATTGTCAGAAACGTAATACTGAAGGCATCAACACGTTGGAAAAGCTCTCTCTTCTTACCCCGGTGGCGGAACATGGCTGACTTTAAGGTGACTCAACTCGAAGCGGACCTGGACTTCGAGCAACTGCCGTACTGGGACGTGGTCATCATTGGTGCCGGGCCAGGAGGTTTGGCCGCCAGTTTGACCACGGCCCATCGGGCACTCACGACGCTGGTGATCGAAGCCAAAGATCGCCCGGGTGGGCAGCCTCAGTTCTTGTACGCCGACAAGCGAATTGTGGACATTCCTGGTTTCCCGGATGGCATTACCGGCGAGGAACTTTCGCAGCGGACGTTTCGTCAGGCGAAGGATGCCTTGGTCCAGTTTCGCTTCAACGAAGAGCTGGTAACCATCGAAGATACCGATCAGGTAGAGTCCGAAGGTCGCCTACATCGCGTGGTGACCAGCCGCGGAAGTTATCTGAGCCGTAAGGTGATTATCGCCTGTGGGCTGCTGCACTACCCACGGCGTCTGCAGGTGCTGGATGATCTGGCCTCGAAGAACGTTTACTACAAAGTACCGAAGATTGGCGATTACGAGGGAAGCCGCGTGGTGGTGGTTGGCGGCGGCGACTCAGCCTTGGATGCCGCCCTGATGGTCCAAGCCCGGGGCGGTTTGGTGGAAATGGTCATTCGTGAAGAAACCCCCATCGGCAAGGCCGATAGCTTGGCGCAGATCCGCACCGCAGGCGGCAACGTGCACACCAGTACCGAGATCCAAACGGCCGAGTTTGCCGGGGATGAGATCGCCGTGCAGTTGACCAACGGCCAACGGCTGAGTTGTTCGCTGCTGATCGTGCAGATTGGGTTCCTCTCGGCCAAGGACACCTTCGAGAAACTCGGCGTGCTCCTCAATGACGATGGGAGCATTGCCGTGGATCCTTATTACGAAACCAGCCGGCGGGGAATCTTTGGCGTGGGGGACGTACACGGCGATATCAAACTCATCGCCGTGGCGTGGGCCGAAGGTATCCAAGCAGCCATCCACGCCTTCAAAGAAATCACCAGCCCTTACTGGCTCAATGAAAAGCGGCTGACCGATCACAAGATCGCCTTGATTGGGGAAAAGATCGCCAGAGCCGCCTCCAAGGGGCGAGGCTAGTGTAGAACAGTTGTCTCAACTGTTCACGAACCACGAAGGACGTTCCGAATACGTCTGATCTTCTCAGTACTCCGGAACGCGTCGAGGTTTTCCATCGCTTATACTAGCAACGTAC
>CALOEH010000047.1:0-24804 GCA_942492195.1 uncultured Planctomycetia bacterium
TCCTCCGGTGTACGGGAATGTATCCAGCGCGATGTCGATGTGATCGTACGCTTGCAGGAATTCGTAGTGCGGCGAATGTCCTTGCAGATCCAACCGTTCTGGCAGAACCCCGTGAGATTCGAATCGCTGGAATAATGCTTCGCGATTACACCGTTGAGACAGTCCGGCATTCTTAATCAGCAGCGTACTCTCAGGGCAGGACGTAAGTATACCCGCCCAGGTTTGCACCACCTGGGGCGTGATTTTGTAGAGCGAACACAAGCTGCCGAAATTCAACTGACCTGTGGTCTGGCACGGGGCAGGGCTGACCTCAGGCACCGGGTAGCGAACATCGTACGCCAGGTACGTTCGTTCGACTCGAAGAATGCGTTCGGCGTATTGGGATTCTTCGGACGGAGGAATCACCACAGGGTCGCCAATGAGATAGTCAAAGCAGTTCATGCCGGTGGTTGCGAATGTATTGAACCACGTGACATTCACACTCGCCGGACCAAGCGCGTACAGCGGCAACCGCTGCATGTGGCTAAACCCATTGAGATCTACCAGCAGATTTATTCGCTCTCGCCGGACCAGCGCGGCCATCTGGTCATTGGACATCTCACGCGTATCAAAGAACTGATCACTCGGGTGAGGCCGATAGCCTGTGGACTCCGGCGGAGCTGGACCATCGGAAAAAATCGCTATGTCAAACTGCTGACGGTCATGTTGGGCCAGCAAAGCCCAGACCGGTTTCATCCAATTGGGATTGTGAAAATAGGCCGAAACGTAGCCAAGTCGGAGACGCTTGCCAGGCGGATGTGGTTGGCCAGGCGGGTTGCGAACTGCCGCGGGCAATGCCTTCTCTGCCCAAGCCTTGCGACTGCGGAGAATCTCTGCGTCGCTGATGCTGGGGGAAAGTGGAGTCAACATGGCCAGCAGCGATTGGCAACGCGGATCTGGCGACAACGCTGCGGACTGCTGGATTCGCTCCAAGCCCTGATCGGTGAATCCGAGATTGAAGAGTGCCTGCCCTAGGTTGTGCAGACTAGGAGCATGCTCCGGTTCGAGAGTCAGGCTCTGCTCGAAACTCTCGACCGCTGCGGCTTCCTCGCCAAAGCCGTTCTGCATGCAGCCGAGGTTGAACCACGCCGGTCGGCATTGGGGGTCCAGTTCGGTGGCCAACTGAAACTGTCCTGCCGCCTCGCGCAGTTTGCCCAAGCCGTGGCACAAGGTACCCAGATCACACGCATCCGCGGCAGTCTGCGGTGGGTGTTGGAGAGCGTGTTGAATGGCGTCTTCTGCGGAAGCCCGCTGGCTCCGTTGCAGTTGGGTATGTGCCAACAAGATCCAGGCAGGCGTGCATTCGGGCTCCGTGGCGAGCACGTCCTGCAGATTCGCGACCGCCGCCGAAAAGTCTTGCTGCTCAAGTAATCGCTTTGCTGCGAGCAGAGAAGGTGGGTTGAGAGAAGACATCAAGTACCTGACCAGATTGGGGGGACTATTGGTCGGTGGAAAAGTCCCCTTCCTCCTGTTCGTCGTCTTCTGTCAGGCCAGCCCTCAGGTCGTTCTTGGACTCTTTGGCAGCCGCCCTGGCTGCATCTTCAGCCTCTTCGAAAAAGCGGTTCTTTTCTTCGTACATGACCTGTTTGATCGAGGTTTTGATGTCCTCGCAGCCGCTCAAGCCGAATGCTACCAGTGCCAGCGTCCAGCAGATCAAGAAATGTCGCATTGCCACGCTCCTCGTTCGCCGTCCGGCGACTAACTTCATAAACCGTGAACCAATAGAGAGTTAGACTGCAGCTGAGATTGCCGCATCTCTGCATGTGTGGGGTACGGTGGATGCCAGCGTTCCCCCACACTCTCTATCGTCCAATGTACCAGCCAAGGGACAGGAAGCCAAAGCAACGCGTCATTTCTTATCGCCATTGTCGAACAGTTGTCCCAACTGTTCACCGACCAGCGCAAAACGTCGTAGTGTAGAACAGTTGTCTCAACTGTTCACGGGCCAGCGCAAAACGTTCGGAGCACTGCAGCGTGCCACGTCAACGTTTGAAACTCAGGTTGAGACTGACGCAAGGTCAAGGCAAGACAATCTGCGAGTGAGACCCTATTTTTCAGGTTTGACCGTGCTCTACGTTCCTGAACAGTTGAGACAACTGTTCGACAATGTTCTACTTCTTCTCTGGCTTGGCTTCAGCAGGCTTGGCGGTCATGCGGTAGATGCAGAGTTGGTTATTCACCTGGGCTACGGCAATGTCACGCTGGTTCTGAGCCAGATCAATGCCTCGGGCACCATGCGATAAGTCAACGGTATGAATCGCTTTCTCGTTGCCTTCTTGCATGAACCACAGGATCCCCTTGGCCCCTGCCCGAGGCGAGCCACCACCAATGATAAACCCGTCAGGATGGAAGCGAACGCCCCAGGCGAGTCCCTTGAACCCATCCGAAAACTTCAAGACGGGTTTGCCGGTCTCCCAGTCAAAAGTGGTGATCATGGCATCGTGGGTTCCGGCGAACGCGTTGGTCAACTTGGTCAGGCCGGCCACGGCCAACCGCGTGCCGGTCGCATCAAACGCCAAGTCACGGGCACCTCCCATGTCGGCTGCAAACGTGTTGTCATACCCCCACATTTCTTTGAACTCGATGGTCCGGAGTGCCTCGCCGGTGTCAAGATCCCATTCTTTGATCACCCCCATCAGATCGAACGAAACCAACCGGCGACCATCGGGATGGAATTCCACCGCGTAGGGAAATCGCTCGTGTCCGGCCAACGAGTGCACCAAGGTCATGTCCGGCAGACTCCAGACTTTGACCAGATTGTCGTTGCCGCATGAGGCCAGAAGTTTGCCATCAGCCCGAACCCGAACCCAGCGGACCCAACCGGCGTGGGCTTCGACCATATCAATCGGCTTGGGCTCAGCGGCGTGGACATCCCAAATGCCGATCCGGTCATCGTAGCCGCCGGTATAGAGAAGATCGCCTGAGGGGGAAAAGTCCATCGAGCGAACCCAGCTCTCGTGCCCTACCAGTGCGGTCTTGGACTCGTCTCCGGCAGCAACCTCCCAGCGGTAAATGTTGAAATCTTCAGTTCCGGCAAAGACATATTTTCCCGTCGGATCAAAACGGCAGGTGGTCAGCGGACGATCATGCTTGAACGTGGACACCAGATGCGTCTGTTTCCAATCAACCGGCTCCGGACCTCGGGGCTTGGCTGGCTCTTCGGGCTGGTCAGGTGTCTTGGAAACCTGTGGCGCCACGGGGACGTTGTCCGGTTCCGACTTCGCGTCTGCTGCTTGTTTGGCTTTTTGATCGGGGGCGAACATCATGCCAAGATCTCCTCGATGGGGGCGGCAGCAGGATCTCCAATGGGGACAATCCGGCCAGAGACGTCGTGGTTGGCACGGCTATCGATGCCTAGCGCGCGGACGTAGGTATGGAACAAATGTCCCGCATCCACTTCGCGATCCGAGACGGCCGTACCGGTTTCGTTGGTGGCCCCCACCACGGCACCCGGCTGGATACCACAACCCCCGAGTGCCACGGACCAGGCCGTACCCCAATGATCGCGACCATAGCGTTGATTGATTTTGGGAGTTCGGCCAAACTCGGACATCACCACGACCAAGGTGCTTTCGAGCATTCCAGAATCGTGAAGGTCATCCAGCAGCATGCTGAACGTGTGATCGAACTCGCCCAGCTGCTCCAGATGGAAGTTGAAATTCTCAGCATGGGTGTCGTAGCCATGATGGGTGACTTTGGCACAGGTGGCACTGTTCTCAAACAGACGACGGGCCAGGATGCAGTTCACGCCGAATGCGTGCTTGCCGTACCGCTCCAGTTCCTTGGGCGTTGGCTCCGCCTCGAATAGAGCCTTCTGCCGCATCAACTTGTCGGCCATATCGTACGACGATTCGAACGCTTCGGTCAGAGCAGGCTGACCGCCGCGAGAAGCAAACCGAGCCCCGATACGTTGGCGGAACTCTTCCTTGCGTTTCGCTTGTTCTGCATCCACCCCTTGAGGCGGATCGAGATTCGGTGGCGCTTTGGGCCCTTGCAGCAGCAGTTGGTTGTGTTCTGCCCCGAGAAATGCCGAGGTATTTCCCCCCAGCCCTCGCGTGCTGATATGGATATAGCCTGGCAGTGCTGGATTTTCAGGAGACAGGTACTTGGAGGCCACCGCACCAAAGAACGGATAGGCCCCGGCGCGGCGTCCCATTTCCATGAACAGCCGGCCTTGAGCGTGGCTATTGGTCTTGATGTTGAGGCTCCGCACGATGGACAGCAGATGCATCCGCTGCGCGGTATGCGGCAACAACTCAGAAATGTGCACGCCAGGGACCGATGTCGCAATGGCTCGAAACGGACCACCGTACAGCGTGGCAGGCTTGGGATCCCAGGTTTCCAGTTGGCTCACGCCCCCTTGTAGGAAGATCTGCAAGACACGCTTTTGCTTGGTCTCGAGCGTCTTGGCTTGGGCTGGTTGCAAGACGCCGGCCAGCCCAACACCGGCAGCACCTGAAGTGGCCAGGAAACGACGGCGAGAAAGAACATGATCGATACGGTGGCAACCTGCATCGCGTCGCATGGCTAGGTATCCTTCAATGAGGGGCTTGATCCGTCGCATCTTCGATGTGTTGGTAATCGATTTCTTGGCCGAGTCTATGCCGTGCGGCATGGCTGCCGCTAGTGATTGAACCGGAATTCGGCCGAACTCAACAATGCCCAAGCTAGTTCTTGGGCGGCCTGTGCCCGATCTCCCACCGCTTCTAAATAGCCCTGGACATCGGCCGTTTCGGCTGGCGTGGGAGGACGAGACAACACACTCAAAAATAGTTCTTCAGCAAATTGATCGGGCTGTTCGATTGCCTGCAACCGGCCGGTGAGATTGTCCCCTTTGGGAACCAGCCAACCTCGCACCGCAGTGCCATTGATGAAGTACAAGGCCTGATTTGGAGCGGCCTCGAACTCGGTACTTTGCCCCCCCTGTGTCGCAAACAGGTTTACGAACGACTGCACGTGAGCCTGCAACGCATCATGCACCACGGTCTCCTGCCAGAGCGGATCTGCCGGATCAGGCAACTCAACAGGCTCTTTCTCTTTGGGCTTTGCTGGTTCCTCTGTAGCATCCTTCTTGGCGTCTTTTTTGGTGTCTTTTTTTTCTGGCGGCTTTTCCTCAGTTTTGTTTGCTTTGTCTTTGGCGGCCTTTGCCGCGGCGTCCGCTTCCTGTTTCTTCCGCTGCGCTACCAATCCGGCTATTTTGCCGTCAAGCGTTGCCTGGGTGAAACCCGTGGCTTGCATCACCGACCAGGCGAGCTGCTCCGGCGAAAGTGCCTTGAGCAAGGCCACCGTGTGTGTTTCGGGTGCGGCGGTCTTGGCGTCTGGCGAAGCTTCGCCACTGCGCTGATAGACATCCGTGAGTGCTAACTGCTTGAGCATCCATCGCAGATCGTAGTCATGCTGAAGAAGTTCTTCGGCCAGCAGTTCGAGGACTTCGGGGTGCGAAGCGGGATTGTCGGCCGTGTGCAGATCCAGCGGTTCCACCAAGCCTCGCCCCATCATCATGGCCCACAACCGATTGGCAACGTTGCGACGAAACATCACGTTGTCGTCCCGAATCATCGCCTGAGCCAACTGCATCCGCCGACTGTACTTGGGAACTCCTTTGGCGGTCTTGTCAGGCTTGACCACATACTGCTTCTCGACACCATCGGGATCGGCAATTTCTTCCAAGTCCATCAAACGTGGTGGGGTAGCGCCCGATTCCTGCGTAAAGACAGAGGTGAATTTCACATCCCCCTCGGCTTTTTCGCCCAGCGATTTCTTCTTGCTCTTCGGGTCGGTGAAAACGTACGTCCGCATCAAGAACGCATTGATGCCGAAGTAGTGCCTTTGCAAGTAATCGCTCACTTCGGGGTGGTCGTGGCATTGGGCACATTCCAAGTTCACGCCCAACAGCAACCGTCCTACGTCGCGAGTGAGCATGTCATGATCAACCTTCCGCACCATATAGAACTTAGCGGCGGCCGGCAGTGTTTCGCTCTCGGCCGTGAGAATCTCGGCAACCAGTTCATTCCACGGCTTGTTGTCCAGCAAAGACTGACGCAGATACTCTCGCCACTCGGCATCTGGAACATCCGCCCCGGTTTGCCGTTCAATCAACATCTCGTCCAGCACGTACTGCATGCCGCGCGCGAAGAGGGCTTGCCAGGAGCAGATCGATCAGAGTTTCCCGCTTCGCTTGGCTGGGGGCCGGATCACTGAGAAACTCGCGGACCTCGGTAGCGGTCGGAATCGACCCGGCCAGGTCGAGTTGCACACGGCGGAAAAACTCGGCATCCGTGGCTTCGCCAGCCGCCAGCTTGTCAAAGTTCTCTTGCGAGGCAATCTGCCGGTCAATCTGCACATGCAGCGGTTCTGAGGGGGGGCCGGCCCGTGAAACCGACGTGGCAGATGCCAACAACCCAAGCACCAAAACGAGGCGTGTGGTTCGAAACATGATTTTGCCACCTGCAACGCAGGAAGAGGAAGGTGAGGTCACGATGATGTCCGGCTCTATTGAGCCGGCACCAGCCAACTTGACTTCATTGGGAGGGAGTGAGCGTAAATGGTTCGGTTTGTAGCAACTTGCGACAACACCGAATCGCATCCACACCGGTTGATATCATACCGAAATCAGGTCTTCAGGCCAAGCAAGTTTTTCCGTACCCCAGGATCACGAAACCCTAAAAACGTTTCAACCAGCACCGGTTACGGCGCTCAGCTAGGCAGCCTGGGAGGAGCAGGCAGGCGGGAGCATCGTTCCCCTTTGTAGAACAGTTGTCTCAACTGTTCAGGGACTGAGAAAACATATCGGGTCCTTCTGCAAGTGAACAGTTGAGGCAACTGTTCCACATATAGTCGTCTCGCGTGGTTTAGCGGGTTCCTGGTCCGTGAACAGTTGAGACAACTGTTCTACAATCGGCCGCAACCTACTTGCCTGCGCCGGGCAACTCCTGGCGGATCACTTCGGCGGGCAGTAGCAACTCGTCAGGACTGCAGGCCAGGCAGGGTGGGACTGTCATCAGCAACCGGTTGCCGGCGCACTGCTGGAACTTCCACAATCGGCCATCTTGACCCGCTGGCACCGGGACGCGGAAGTAGCCGGGCGAGTTCTCGAAGGTAAACCGCAGTTGACCAGCGCCGTCCATCAGTTTGCCTGGTCCTGACGAGAAACCGCCCACGGTGGCAGTCCCCTGCGGTACATAAAAGTACGGCGTCCAGCGGCCGTGCATGCTGGCTGGTTGCTCCAAGCTAGAAACCACGGTCATGGGCAAACCTTCAGGCCACTCAACCACAGTCCCAGCGGCCGCATCGCTGACCGTGATGGTGTGCAGCCCCGCGCGCTGCGGCTGGAGCGAAACGGCGTGCGGTTCGCGGTCCGACGGCACTTCGGCCGATGCCAGCTCTGGTGGGCTTGCCCCGCCGACCGACGCCAACGTGATGGAGACATCTCCCCGGTCAAGGTAGATCCGCCCCCCGGTCACCGTCAGCTTGATCGGTTGAGCCGGATCGGTAACCCAGGTGTGATAGACACGTTTCCCTCGACTTAGGATGCCCATGCTTCCCAGCGGCTGGTCGGCAAACTTCAACTCAGTCACCGGAGCCAGGTTGGTACTGAACTCTTCCGGCTCAAATCCACGCAGCTGAAATCGATGGATCCCGGCGGTCAGGTAGCCAGCGAGTTCTTGCGGGGAGAACGGTTCGCTCGCTTTCCAAGGGTTGCGATCTTCGGGCACGCCCCAAGTAGCATTCTCCGGAACGCTCACGCTCTTGTCCCGATTGACCACGTCACGGTACAGCGCTTTGGAATGGACCATCATGGTTTCGCGCATCCGGTAGATGTGGCGAATCACCTGCTCGAAATGTGCCTGACGTTCGGCTCCCTTGGCGCTGGAGTAGTCCGACCAAAGTTCCACATAGCGTGTGTACAGCAACAGGTCGTTGAGTCGGGCAACCGTGGCCGGGTCTTGGGTCAGGTTGCGGGCTTCGGCCAGGAGTCGGTACATCTGCCCAATCAGGTGATCGCTCATCAGGGCATGATTGCCGCGATCCAGAATCTGATAGAATTCACGCATCGGATCGGCGCCGGGCCCAAACGCTTTGTTCAAGAAGTCTTCGACCAACGCGTCCACCTGATCTGCTTCGTCCACATTCCAGAGCAGGCGGGAGGCCACGTAGTAGCCCAATCCGTTGGGTGCCCAATTGTCACTGGACTCCGCAGAAAAGAACCTGGCCCCATACGTGTGGAAACGGGGAATGATATCGGCCAGGTAATCCAGATCTGAACCGCGGGCCCGACCTGGCAAGTCACGATCCCAGGTGTTGACGCTGAAGTACTCACGCACGCCGAGCGTGGCCCCTTGGCGGCTCCAGCCTGCGAACAATTCGTCCGCTGTAAAACCCCCGCGAATGAAGGCCGTGGCCACGCTGATGACCACGCGCGGATGCACCTTGATGCCTGGCGGCGGCGAGTGTCCGCTGTAGGCATACATGCCGACGAACTTGCCGGGGTGTTTCTCCTCGACAGCTGCGGCCACTTGATTGGCAAGCGTTAGTGCCCTATCGCTGATGCTCCCCAACGCCTGACAGTTGCCGCACTCGCACCAGTGGAGACCATCGCTGGGGTCCACGGAGATAGAATCTTTGTCAGGCGCTGCGGCAAACTGGGCCAAAGCGTCATCGACCACCAACTGCCGCAGACCAGGGTTCGAGATGCAGAACTTGGTGGACTTGCGAACACCCCCTTCCAGCCCTAGATACTCGGGATGAGCTTGGAAGGCGGCTTTGTTACGCGCCAAGATGCCATCGTAGGCGTGCCCTGTACTCAACTGAATCCCCGTGGTGGCCCGGTTTCGTGCACACCACTCATCGTACGGCACCTTGGCGTAGTCCCACGGTCCGTAGCCGTACCAGATGCGGCGGGCGTAATAATCGGGATGCTCTTGCACATCCACGGCCAGCGCAAGCTGCTGATTCTTCGGCACCACCTCCCACGCTTTGCCGGGAAAGAACTGGCGATGCCCTAACCGATACAACAGATCCCACACGGCATGCTCCAACGCCAACTCGGTGGCCCCAATGACATGCACGCCGGAGGGATGCGTTTTGAGCAGGTAGTCTTCGCGAAGGGCGGGATCGTTGGCAGGCCAACGTTCAGACAGTTGCAGCTTGGGGAAATCACTGTCGAGACCCACGGCAACGCCGCGTGTGCCATCGCCGGACTCAACCACGAACGCAGCGCCGCTGATCTTACCGAGGTATTCGGCCAGCGTGTCCGCCGCTTGTCGCACGCGTGGCGAAGCCTCGTCCGCGACCACCACCGCCAACCGCGCGCTCCCCTCGGCCGCTAGGACAACAGGCCGATTGTCGGCGGCAGCCAACAACGAGGCCGGGCAAGTAATGAACGCAACGCTAAAGAGCAGGAGCGCGAGCCGATAGAACATGGTTCGTTCGTTCCGAAAAGGTGCTGGTTGATGGGGCATAACATTCACTACCATTTGCCTGATTCTACTTTCTCCACAATCTGCCTCGACGTTGGGTCTAGGCGGCCAGGCTTTGGTGGTGTTGGTTCAACAACGCCAACGTCTCACGCTGGCAAAGATCAGGGCCAGGCCAATACCGCCTCAAGGACGTATTCTATGGTGTCCGGCGCGGCATGTCGAAATCAATGTGATCGTGGGACATGAACAGGTCAACGATCCAATCGAATACGGTTTGCCCACGATTGTTTCGAGTATCGGTAAGCAGACGCTCAATTGTTGGGCGTGATGATGGGTGGCACTTGGCGAGCATCGAGCGCAATTGCTTGATGGTCGCCTCCCATCCAAGGTCACGCTTTGACTTGTCGCAGTTGTGCCAGAGAATCTCAATAGGTTCGCCGTAGTCGAAAGCGCCAAAGCCACCTCGTAGGATGTCGTTCAATGCATCGAGGTTACGTCCCCAATCGAATCCGGGGCAAAGAATGTCGCCGACATGATCGTAGAAGCCATCAAGGTCGGAGAACTGTTTGCCGTCGATAATAAAGCGTTTCATAGTGGGTCGATTGGACAACAGGTTGGCATGCCCGACGCCCCAAACGGAGCACACTGCGTCGAACGACCAATCATTCTACCACCGCCACCGCGGCTTGCACTACGCTGAAGGCGTGCGCGAACGTCTCTGCGGCACCTTCAATCTGACTCGAACAGTGCATTGGGAAACGATTCCAAAGTATGCATTTCGCATTCAGTATTGTGCATCCAGATGCCTGGGAATTGCGCAAGCAGATGCCGCCAGAACGTCATGAACTCCTCAAGGTTGCAAATGGCGCGAATTGGTGATCCGCCCCAAATCGGAGACTTGCCATCAAGCAAAGTCATCTCGGTTGAGATGAAATGCTGCCTACACATCCACCTGGCTGACCAATCCTGCCACGCTGGACCACGTTCCTGCTTTGTACCTGGAAACGCCAAGATCGCGGCCGCCACTTTGTCGATTGGGTACTCAGCAATCTGAAAGCTCTCGAAGCTCATCCGAGGTCTATCGAGTGGCTCCGGACCGGGAATCAGTGACCAGTCTTCAATCAGCATCCAACTCAAACCAGGGTAGGACCTCGGAACTTCATTGTAAGCTTAACTCGAAGCTGGGATTACGGGAGTCGCGTTGCCAGAACAAGTGAATTTACATCGCGGTTGAACACTCGAATAAGGCCCCCACTGGACCACTTCATTCCGCGGCACGGCGGAAGTTGTCCGCATGGAACTGCATGATCTTGAGGCCCGCCTGTTCGTAAACCAATCGCGAACTGTGCGGCACGTTGGGCAGAATGATCTGTTGGTAGGGAATCTCCAACGACTTGAGATGGGCCATCCAGTCAAGGTTGGCCTGGTAGTTCATGTCCTTGTCGCCGACCACGACCAGGATGTTGAGCGGTGGTTGCGGTTTAGCAGCGTACCGGCTTGCCAAGTCCCATGTATTGTTGCCAGGCTCAAACTGGTAGGCCCCTTCGTCTCCGTTGTTCTCCTGCACGCGTTTCTCGTTCTGATGTCCACCTCCCATGGGTGCGCAAGAACAGAAAAGTTCGGGGTGCTTGAACATATACCGGGCGGTGCCTCGTCCTCCTTGAGAGAACCCCTCGACGGCTCGTCCCTGACGCTTGGCGATGGTGCGATACGTGGCATCAATGTGCGGGAGCAACTCGTCAAAGAAAGCGGTCTCGCCCCAACTCTTCAGTTGAGGGTAGTTGTAGTGGCTCACATGCCCTCCGTTGGGGAAGACATAGATCGCAGGCGGCACGGCCCCGCTGCGGATGTGTTGGTCCATGGTGGTCGCCAGCGCAGCGGTCTTGGTCTCGCTGCCCGGCCGACCTCCATGCAAGTAGTACACCACCGGATATCGTTTCTCGGCATTCTTCGCGTCGTCGTAGCCTGGCGGAAGGTAGATGCAGTAGCCGATCTTGGTGTCGTGCTTCGCACTGTCAAATGTCGCATGCCGCAGGCCAGGGTACTTGTCTGGGGTGAGCGGGTTGACCCAGCTGAACGCGGAGGTCTTCTTTGCTTTCGGTTTGGCCGTTTGTGCCGGCGCAGGGTTGAAAGAAACCGCAAGCGTTAGCAACGCCACGAAACTGCAGACAAAGGTTCTCATCGAAGAGTTCTCGCGCTTTTCTGAATTCAGTGCCCCGAGACATTCTACCTGGAATGCCTCGGTGCCTCGAATCATTTCAGACGAGCGCGCGAGAAAGATCTCCGCGAAGCCGGGCTGAGGGCAAGCTTTGTTGCAGCCTGGCAATGCTACGTGGCGCACGAAGAACAACCTCGGGTTTTGACCGGAGAAACAAAGTTCATGTGCGGGACACGGTCGATCTCCAAATCCCCCCAACAGAGAAGAGGAATCCGGAAACAGACCGGGTGACCTCACCCCACCTCACCCTTGCCAATCAACCGTACATTTCTCTGTGGCAAGAGACGAATGGGAGTCTGAGAAAATGAACTGCCAGAAACAATCCGAGAGATAATTTCCTGGCAGACTCTTACGGCTTATGCCGCCCGCTGATCGCGGAGATCTTCTTCGTCCGGGGTGTGTTCGAAGTGGATGGGCTGGGCGGCGAGTGGTTCGCCGTCGTCGTTGTAGAGTTCGAGCGTGTTGGTGGATGCCACCAGGGTCGCAATCAGATCGGCAGCCCTAAAGCACCGCCCATAATAATGACCCTCGCGAATCAGAATCGTCTCGCTCATCGCTTCCAGAGCGCATTCGTCAGCACCCAAGGCGCGAAATTGATGGACGACTAATTCGTGCAGAGCTTGCGGTTGTGGCATGGTTGGAGAACTCGCGATCTTTGGGAATGAAAGTGCCTGGCCACTGCCGAACGTGTACCCCTGCACATAATGTCCACAACCGGAAGGACCGGTCGCAGACCATCTCATCCATCGGCACGCGACAATCGGGATGTTGCCATTGTTTCGCCTGCGATGCATTCCTTGCCTGACCGCTTCAACTTAACGCGCAGCATTGCTGTCACGTGACGCTCTCACGTGATGCTGGCACTCGGGGGCGGGTGAACGCACGGTTGTGGGAGACCAACGAGGTATGGGACTTTCTAACCAAAGTGTCAGCCAGTTGTGCGAGAGACGACCTTCACAAGGTTCTCCTCGCTGACGCTTCGGGTTGGGAGTCCGCTACAAAATCCCGCTTGAATGCCCGTTGTGATCGACCGAGTTGGGAGGTAGAACCGTGCGGCATCAGCGGGTGTCAGAAGGTTGAGCTTTTCTGGCAGTCGAGGTATGACGTGCCTTCGTCGAGTTCCTCAGATTGGGCCTCTGCTCCATGGCTTCGTTTTTGCCAACGTTTCGCAAGTATCCGGCCCGCGCGTCGTTCGTGGCGTATTTGGCACTGATTGTCGTTGGTGCAGCGTGCCTGTACCATCCTGCTTGCTGCGCGTTGGGAAAACGACCGTGGACTGTGGTTGAATGCCTGTTCACGGCTACCAGTGCGGTGTGCGTCACCGGGCTTTCTGTCCGTTCCACGGCGCATGATCTCTCGGCGTTGGGGCAGGCGTTGGTGTTGGGAATGATTCAGATCGGTGGAATCGGGATCATGACCATCACCAGCTATATTGCTTTGCATCTGCGCGGCCGCATTAGCCTTCGGCAGCGCGCGATTGCCTCGGAGACCTTGGGGGACGCCGGTCCTGAACTCCCCAGCGTGCTGCGGAATGTTCTGCTGATTACTGCGATTTGCGAAGGGGCGGGATTCCTCTCGTTCGCGATTCGCAATCTGCAGTACGAAGCCTGGCCCACCGCTCTGTGGCATGCCCTATTTCATGCGATCTCAGCGTTTTGCAATGCGGGCTTTGCCCTGCATGACGACAGTTTCGTTCGGTATCAATCCGACGCTTGGGTCAATCTCACCACCATCCTGTTGATTGTGATCGGTGGGTTGGGGTTCCCTGTGTTGACGGACTTGCTGCATGCGAGACGGCGGCGAAAGAAACTCAAGAGCCGGGCCCTCAGCGAGTACCTGACGTTGCACACGCGTTTGATGCTGCTCGGCACGGCAGCGCTGCTGCTACTCGGCACCGTGGCATTCTTTGCCATCGAGTACTTCCATGCCTACCGGTCGATGCCGCTGGGAGGCAAACTGCTGGCCGCATTGTTTCAATCCACCACGTGCCGAACCGCAGGTTTCAACACGGTGGAAATGGCCGAACTCACCAATGCCAGTTTGTTCGTCACCATTTTGCTGATGCTGATCGGCGGCGGGCCATGCTCCACGGCCGGCGGATTCAAAGTATCCACGCTGATGGTCTTGCTCCTCCGTGGATGGTCCAGCCTGCAAGGGAGAACCAGCATGCACGTCATGCGCCGTAAGGTCCCGTCGGTCTCCATCGAGCGAGCGATGACCACCGCGCTGATGTTTACGGTGGTAACCATTGTGGCACTGACCAGCGTGCTCGTGCTTGAGCAATCGTGGTTGCCGCATCGCAGCATGCACGGGGATTTTATGAATGCCGCCTTCGAAGTCGTGTCTGCCTTGGGGACCGTAGGGCTGAGCATCGGCATCACGGAGCAAATTTCGATTCCCAGCCATTTGATCTTGATGGTGTTGATGTTCTTGGGCCGGCTCGGGCCCATCACGGTCTCCCTGGCGTTGTCGCTGGCGCGGCGAGAGCTACCTTACGAGTATCCTGAAGAAGCGCCGCTCATTGGATAGTTCACCAACTCGGAATCATCATCTGTTATGAACGCTGCCAAACACTTCCTCATTCTTGGGCTCGGCTCGTTCGGCAGTGCGCTCGCCTTGCGGCTGACCAAGAACGGCTGTCGCGTCACCGTGATCGATCGAAGCCCCAAAGCCGTGGATGCCATCAAAGAGCACGTGTACGAAGCGGTCATCGGCGATGCTACCGATCGCGAACTGCTCGAGAACATGTCGGTGCCCAACTACGAGGTCGTGGCGATTGCCTTGGGCGAAAGTATCGAACGCTCACTGCTGGCCACCCTGCATATCAAGGAACTAGGTGCCAAACGGGTATTCGCCAAAGGAATCACGGCAGACCACGGCAAGCTACTCTCGCGACTCGAGGTCGAGCGGGTGGTCTTTGCCGAGGATGAAATGGCCGAACTGCTCGGTGATCAACTCACCTGGCCCAACGTCCTGGACTTTGTCCGAATCGATCCGGAGTACAGCTTTGTGGAAGTCGCCGCACCGGACACCTTAGCGGGAAAAACCATTGGCGAAGCAGACCTCCGCCGCCAGACAGGGCTGTGGATTGTCGGCATCAAAGATGTCCTCAGCGGCAAATTGCAGATGTTTCCCGATGCCCAGTTCATGCTCAAAGTCGATCAACTGCTGCTGGTGATCGGTCGGGCAGAAGACATCAAACGGCTGAATGATTTGAAATAGCGCCGGCCAGCCCGCACAATCGGTGGATCTACGAAACGGTAAACGTGATCCTCCATTCGAGAATACCGCTATGCGACTCGCCCCGTTCGGCGCGCTCTGCCTGTTCGCCCTGTTCGTGCTGTTTTCCGCTCTGCCCCAGCAGGTGCTTGCCCAATCCAAGCCCATCGCTAAACCTCCCAACATCCTGATCATCTCGATCGATGATCTCAACGACTGGACCGGATGTCTGGCAGGACACCCGCAAGCCAAGACTCCGCACATTGATCAGTTGGCCCGACGCGGCATGTTGTTCCGCAACGCACATTGCCAGGCCCCCATCTGCACACCATCCAGGGCATCGCTGTTGACCGGGCTTTTTCCCCACACCACGGGGTTGTATTTCTTGCAACCAAGGCTCGAAGCCTCGACCGTGGCGAATCGAAAACCTCACCTGCTCCGGCATTTTGCCAACGCAGGCTATCGCACCATGGGGGCCGGTAAATTTGTTCACGGAGGAAGCGAAGCGGCCCACTACCAAGAGTATGGCGGCGGCATGGGAGGTTTCGGCCCCCGCGACCCATGGCGTGTGAGAAAAGATTGCATGGCGTGACTCCTCTGGTGCGATGTTTTTGTCAACACAAACCATCACTTTATCCAAGGAGTCACGCCTTTTCACATGATTGGTTGCGGCGACGCGCCGCTAGGAATACCCAGTGCGCGAAACTTCAAATGGCGATTGATATAGTCAAGTAAATGACAGTCAAAGCGAGCCAGCATCTTGAGCCAAAAGTTCGGCTATGCGATGCTACGAACGCAAACAGGGAGTAACTCGTCAATTCTCTGTACCGAACTATTTAGCTAAAGCAGAAGGACATACGATGGAGTGGCTAATCGTAATTGTGGTCTGTCTAGCAGGCGGGTGGTGGTTTTTTTCGAAGCTGGCGGGTAGCGAAGACGATGCAAGACAGGCAATACATGAATCGCCAGGTCGAGCCTGGGCGGGAATTACAGTCGGGGCAATAGCGGTCATAGTCCTGCTGTACATTCTAGGGGCGATTGCAGGGTACTAATTGACCGCCTAACGCAACCGGAAACACGCGAGTGCGAATATGAAAACATTTAGCGACGCCGACATCCAAGCGTTTGTGGAGCACGAAACCTCCGCCTGGCACCGGTTGCCCGACAGCGTGTTCGATGGAGTTCCTGATGAAATTGCAATTGCGGCAAAGCATGGCGATCGTGAACAGCTTCAGATATCGCGAGATGATCTTATCGCAGTTATGCGACAGCGGCGTGACAAGGGCTCGTTCGCTTATCAGTACAGCTTGTGGATGACCGACTACACCGCAATGGTCATCGACTTTACAGGTAATCCAAGAGGTGACACACCGGAGATACAGGCAGCGATGTTCGCGGTGGTAAAGCACGGACTACTTTGTAAGCTGGTTGCGATGGAGCGATGGTATCACACCGTGTTCACAGATACTCCTCATGGCGAAACGCCTGACCAAGAAATGATTGCCGTTGCAGATGCCTATAAGCCACCGGCCTCTTCTACAACCGGTTGCCTGATTTTCTTGATCGCCGTCATCAGCGGTTCAGCGACTTTGTCAATTGTGCTGTGACGCTCCCCCTATGCGGCTCCCTCGCTTTGATTTCTGCCCATCTGGCCACGTACAAAGGGTTGAATCAACGTGACGACGCGATACGCCGATTGGCCGGGAGCGACCGCACTTGGTTGCCATCACGATGATGCCACATTGCACGCATCGCGGCGGGCATCGGTTACAAGAATCGATGCCCGCCGTCCGCAAGTCATTCACTGGCATTACATCCGTTACGGAGATGGAAGTCAGGAATTGTACGACCACCGCACCGATCCGCACGAGTGGCGGAACGTGGCAGATCAGCCGCAGCATGCAGAAGTGATCCGGCGACTGAGCGCCCGTTTGCCGAAACGTGACGCCGATCCGGTGCTTTCGGATTGGCAGAACTGGGAGATTCAGGCGTGGCGTGCGGCCGAGCAAAATCGCCAGCCGTAGCTGGTTCCCGCTTCGTCCGGTCCGGGATGGAAATGAACAGCGGTCGAGGCCTGGCCGGGCAGGGGTAGTCGGAATCGCGCGGATCGTTACACTTGGGAGTTCATCGTCCGCGAGGGCGCCCTGGCGTCATTCGCAATCGAAGGCAACGCACAACAGAGAAATTCACGCCGATGCATGCAAAATTGGTCGTCTTGGGAGGGGGCCCCGGTGGCTACGCCGCTGCGTTCTTGGCAGCCGACCGAGGGATGGAAGTCGTCTTAGTCGAGGAAGATCCCCGCTTGGGTGGCACCTGCCTGTTGCGCGGATGCATTCCCTCCAAAGCTTTGCTGCATGTCGCCAGAGTGCTGGCCGAGGCAGAGGAAATGGCCGATTGGGGGGTCGACTTCGAAAAACCTCGCATCGATCCCGACAAACTGCGGGCACGCAAAGAGAAACTAATCTCCACCATGTCCAGCGGCTTGGAACAGCTGGCCAAGCGGCGCAAGGTCCGGGTGATCAACGCTCGAGGACGGTTTGTTGATTCCAAGACCTTGGCTCTCAGCGGTGGTGATCCAAGTTCACGTGACGATAACCAACTGACCTTTGATCACTGCATCCTGGCCACCGGTTCCATGCCTGCGAAGATCAAAGCGTTCGACCTTCCCACGTCGCGCGTGATGGACTCCACGACGGCCCTTGAACTCCAAGATATTCCTGAGTCGCTGCTGGTGGTGGGCGGGGGCTATATCGGTCTCGAGATGGGCACGGTCTACGCCGCCCTTGGCAGTCAGGTGACCGTGGTGGAACTCACCGAGGGTCTCCTTCCTGGAGCTGACCGGGATCTGGTCCGGCCCCTGGCCGATCGGCTCAAGAACCAACTGCATGCCATCCACCTGGGGACCAAGGTTGAGAAACTCACCGATCATGGCGATTCGATCGAAGTCTCGTTCGCTGGTCCTGAAGAAAATTTCTCCGAGAAATTTAGCCGCGTGCTGGTCTCCATCGGGCGGAAACCGCGAAGTGCTGATATTGGCCTCGAGTACACCGAGGTAGAACTCGACCAACGCGGTTTTGCCAAGGTGGATAAACAACAGCGGACCGACGATCCCCACATCTTTGCCATTGGCGACGTGGCTGGCGAACCGATGCTGGCCCACAAAGCCACGCACGAAGGCAAAGTGGCTGTCGAGGCACTGCTGGGCGAACCGGCCGAGTTCGACGGATTTGCCATCCCCGCAGTGGTGTTTACCGATCCGGAGATTGCTTGGGCTGGCCTGACCGAGAACATGGCCAAAGAACAAGAGCGCAAGGTCGAAGTTGCCCGCTATCCTTGGGCTGCCAGTGGACGAGCACAATCGCTAGGGCGTCCCGAAGGCTTCACCAAAGTCCTGACTGATCCCGAGACGCAGCGTGTGCTGGGATTCGGCATCGTCGGTCCGGGCGCCGGTGATCTAATCTCCGAAGGGGTGCTCGCCCTGGAGATGGGAGCAACCGCCCGAGATCTCGCCGAGACCATTCACCCGCACCCAACGCTTAGTGAAACCGTCGGCAATGCAACGGAAGTGATCTTGGGCACAGCTACCGAAATCTATCGACCCCGACGAAATTGACGTGTCCACCGAGTTGCGAGAGACGCCGCTATGGCTATGGTGCTTGATCCCGTGCAGTGTCGAGTTCGCCAACAGCGCTTGTTGGCTGGGATGCAGCGGTTGCAGTTGGACTCAGCGGTGTTTACCCAAGCGGCAAGTGTCCAGTGGCTGACTGGTTGCTACTTTCCGTACGTCTTCCAACCTGCCCTGTTGATTCGGGCCGACGGCAGTACGCTGCTCGTGGCTCCCAACCAACCGCCAGAAGGAGCGGCGGCGGATCGGGTCATTTGCTACGAAGCCCAATGGCACAGCACTTTGCGAAACGATCAGCGTTCCGCATGTAGCGAGCAACTCCTGGATGCGGTGGGGCGTGGATTCGCCGATATCCGGTTGGGCGTTGAGTTCTCGAGTTTCCCCGTCCATCTAGGGCAGCACGCCAAGGCTGACCTGATCGACCTGGAACCCGTCCTCTATCAACTGAGACGCAAGAAGCAAGCGGACGAGTTGGCATTGATGCGCAAGGCCATCGGGGCCACCGAGGCCATGTACGCGCACGCCAGAGAGATCATGGCTCCTGGCGTGAACGAATTGCAGATGTTCAACGCACTGCAATCCACTGCAGTTGAGTACTTGGGCGAGATGCTCACCGGCACGGGCAATGACTACCAGGTGAACTCCCGGGGAGGACCTCCCCGAGCGGGCCATCAGGCCGTGGCGGGGGAGTTGTATATCTTGGACTTGGGCCCTGGCTACCGTGGTTATTTTGCCGACAACTGCCGGACCCTTGCCGTTACGGATGCCGACCAACAGCAGCAAGAAGCCTGGGAGAAGGTAACTGGCGTCTTCGATCTAATTCGAGAACGTGTCAAGCCCGGCGTCCGTTGTCGAGAGATCTTCGAAGCCGCTCAGGCACATCTCGATCAGGCCCCGCACGGAGTGTTCGACCATCACCTGGGGCACGGCGTAGGACTCTTTCCCCACGAGGCTCCCCATCTCAACCCGCTCTGGGATGATACGTTCGCCGAAGGAGATGTCTTCACGGCGGAACCAGGCCTCTATGCTCCCGAACTACGCGCTGGGATGCGAATCGAGAACAATTATCTCGTTACGGCCACAGGGGTCGAACTCCTCTCGGATTTCCCGCTGGAGTTGTGAACCAGACATCCAACACCAGTGTAGAACAGTTGAGACAACTGTTCTACACTGGAACCGTCTGCGGTGCAGTTTCGGCGAACAACGAAGCACGCCGCGCGTCACGCCACCAGAGCCAGGCAAACACCGGAATCAACGTCAAGCAGGCCCATTGATAGATGGTCAAGTCCAGCCACGCCCGGGGCTCTGGGCGAACCCACTCGCTGACGCAACGAAACGCCAAGTAGGCAATCAAATAGGCCTTGAAACGTTGCCCTACGAGCCAATTCTTGTGGGCGATCCAGATCAGCAGGCCGGCCATGCTGAAGTGGAAGATCAACTCGTACAATTGTGTCGGATGGCGCAACTGCTGATCGACGTTGGCAAACACCACTCCCCAAGGTTGATGCGTCGGCGCACCGTAGCAGCAGCCCGCCACGTAGCAGCCCAGTCGTCCAATGCCGATACTCACTGCTGCGGCCAGCGCGAAGCTATCGCCGGTCTTGGTTTGCACTTCGCAAATCCATTTAGCGATTTCAACTCCGAGATAGCCTCCAACGAGCCCAAAGACAATGGTCTTGCCGTTCGCAAGCCAGACGAAGTGCGTTGCCCCTTGGGCCATGTCCGCCAGGGCAAAAGGAAGCTTCGCGCCAATCATCGCTCCGCAGAATGCGCCCAATGCCAGGCTCCACCGCTGCCAGGGCTCTAGCGGCAGGCGTTGCTGTGCGCGACTGAGCAGCCAGGCACCGCTGGCGATGGCCGTGGTCATGATCAGCGCATACAGAATCTGATGCTGCGACATGCCGATTATCCTGGTTGCTCGATGGACAAGGCATCCAGCGTTGGCAACGGCACGTGACCTTCGCGGTACAACACGTTGTAGGCACAGAACGGAATCACGTGGCCTGAGGGGAGCACGTGGTGCACACAGCATTTCATCAGTCGGCGAATATCGAAATTGTACGCATCCAGAAACGACGTGATCGTGATGCGAAACACGTCCGACGTCGAAATCTTCTCATCCAGCGCCTTGCTGACGAAATCGCCAAATGCCGCCAGAACTTCGTCGCTGGCGCCATTGAGATTCGCCACCGGCAGGGATGTTTTAGGCGAAGAACTCCCGAGCGAAACCAGTTGTGGTTCGGCCGCGGTTCCACACTCCCCGCCGGAACAGCAAGACACAGTCTTCAAGTATCGCTGCACCACTTCACGCAATCGAGGACGCGTGAACATGATGCCGTTGGCCAGCAGTTCTGGATGCCCGGCCGCATCGACGAATCTCGGGAGTGGAACGTACCGACCGTTGTGACGGTAGATGTACGTCAGACTGTGACAGTTGGGGTGAGCGCAGGAAGTGGCATGAAGTCGCTTTGTTGCAACAGGCCGGAGGTTTGCTCTTCCAGCAGCCGAATCACATCTGGAAAGGTCAACCGGCGCTCCAACACCTCAGGCAGCACGTGCCTGCCGGAGTAGGTCGCTGGCTGCAAGCTGAGTCCTGTGATCCAAGGACGCTCCAAGGCATATCGGGTCAATGCTCCCAACTCGTTTTCGTTCACATCCGGCTGCAGCGTACAAACCAGCGTGGCCCGTAATCCGAGTTTGCCGATCGCTTCGACCGCTTGCAACTTCCGCTCGACCAGCGACTCGCCGCGCAGGGCGAGACTGGATTCGTCGGTAAACCCATCGAATTGCAAATAGATTTCGACCCGCTCGCGCCACTTGGCCAAGGCTTCCAGGAGGTTCGGATCACTGGCCAATCGCAGACCGTTGGTGTTGATCATCACCACGTCAATCGGCTGCTCGACGGCGTAGGCCACAATCTTGAGGAAGTCTGGGTGAATGGTCGGTTCGCCCCCGGATAGCTGCAAGACCTCCGGTCTTCCTTCCACTTCCACGAGCCGGTCAATGGCCCGCTGGCACTCTTCGAATGAAAGATGCTGACCCCCTGGTCCGCTCGAAGCGAAACACATGGGACATTTCAAGTTGCAACTACTTGTTATCTCAACCAAACCGACACAGGTGTGCTGTTCGTGCTCGCTGCAAAGCCCGCAGTCGTAAGGGCAGCCACGCTTGGCGGTGGTGCCGAACGTGAGCGGGATCTTGCCAGGCACATTGGCCCCGCTTTGATCAAATTGCGCCACGTCTGAGCAAATAAAGTCTTCGCGCATGCCATGCTCAGGGCAAAACTTGCGGAAGTAGACACGCGTGCCTCGGACAATGATCTTGGCTTGAACCAAACGCAAGCACTCCGGGCACAGGCTCTCAGTGGTGCCTAGGAACGTATGACGTCGCGAACTTGCATGTGCGGATCCTTGTACCAAACGGTGTTATCGCATGCTCATCAGACAGAACAGGAACAAGGCAATCGCCGCGGCCACGGCCAGCAGCAACAAGATGCCAGTCACCGCCATGATCGAGAGGACGAAGGCCAGCACTTTGCCGCCAGGTGACAAGGGGGTTCCACGTGCTTCACGCCGCGAAGCGGCAACATAGGTAGCCAACAAGGCAGGCACCAGGACAATGGCGTAGCCAACGGCCGCTCCTCCGTCGATCAGCGCAATACCGACCAGCACCAGCAAGGTGACCACGGCGAGTACCAGCAGTGTGGTACTCTGAAACGCTCGACTCGGGGCTATCTCCGCCATCGGTGCTCGATAGGCGGTGAAGGGGTTGTCAGGATCGGTCTCTTTGGCCACTTCGACCGAAGCCAGCGGCTCGATCGGTTTGCTACAGAGCCAACATCGCCGAGCTTCTGCCATGTTGGTCGCGCCGCATTCCAAACAGGGGATGGCACCAGCGGATGGCACACTCATGACGTTGGCTCCCCACTTGCACGTTCCGCGAAATGCACCGCCAAGACCCGGACTCGCCGCACCATTTGTCCCACAATCACCCCCATCAGGATTAGGGCCAGCAGTGTGATCGCCTGATCATGCCGGGGCACGGCGACTTTGTCTGTTTGGGGAAACCAGTTGACGAATTGAAGGAGGTATCCAACCGCACATCCGGCCGTCGCACACCAGACCAAATGGAGACTAAACCGCAAGCCGGCAAGTGCGATCAGCAGAAAGTAAGCCGCAACCAGAGGGCTTCCCGCCCCCCCGGTCATCATGAGTACTAAGCTGAGCAAAAGCATGTCCGCCCCGGTAGCCACGTACTTGAGCCAAGGGGGGAAAATGCGCCGTTCGAGGCACAGCATGACGGCCACGGCAACCATGATCCACGCGCCCGCCAAAGTGGTCACTCGAACGTGGTGGGTGGCATCTGCCGAGGCCAACTTGGGCCAGGAGAACGGACCTGCAGAAAGCCCATGGTAGTTCAGCAACTCGACCGCATAAAAGATTCCGATCCCCGCTACGCGGATGAACGCCGCACGAGATTCGCCGGAATACTCCTGCCAGCGCTGCACGATATGCCAGTGCCGGTCAGCGTGAGCAGAGGAACTGGCTTGATTGGAATCGGGTTCAAGGGTCCCCATTGACCCGCGCCTCCTGCACAACGGAACGAACCTGGATAAGTGTCCAACCATCAGTGTTCGCGGCACGGAGCCACAAGCCTGACGTAGCACGCATTGTCTACCCCAGCAGTGCAGGATCAACCCAAGAAATGGGGATCTACTCCAGAAGAGTGCCGAATCCCCCAACCTGGACTGGGCGAGATGTCAGACAGTTTTCGGCTGAACTGGTACCACTGACCTGCCATTGCAGGAGCAAATGAACGCCACAGGGATATTTCCATGGGCTGAATTTGGGGATGCTGCGTTGGCAAAAGGTTATTTCCTCGGCGAACTGCGGCAGACAGCACTCAATGAATTTGTTGAATCGTCGCTGAGTCGGTTATCATGATTCGATCGGAAAGAGAGGGCCAACCAGGCTTGCGGTCGCAACCTGATACGCCCGCTCGCGAAATCGTTGCCTGTTCAGGCTGCGATGAACATCGATCACCGAATGGGAAAGTTCCATTCGGCCTATTTCTAACGAGGCCACTCTAATCATCTGGGAGTCTGCGTGGATACCTCCGGGCAAAAATCAACCGAGTCCATCCTCCGAGAGGCCGAAGAACGGTTTCGCGTTCTTGCGACCAAAGCGCCAGTCGGAATCTTTCAGGCGGACTTGCAAGGTCGCAATACCTTCGTCAATCAAAAGTGGTGTGATATTACCGGCCTGACTGCCGAGGAGACTTTCCAGCAGGGTTGGTGGAAGTCAGTCCATGAGGAGGATATTGAAAGAGTTCGGGAGTCCTGGTCTCAGTCCCTCGAGCAAGGGGTCGAGTGGACCGAGGAGTTCCGCCTGATTCACGCGAGTGGTGCCTCGATTTGGGTCTCCGTATCAGCGGCAGACGTTCGAGATGCACAAGGAAGCGTGGTCAGCTATATCGGCACGGTGATGGATATCACCAAGAGCAAGTTGGCTGAGGAACAACTCCGAACGCGCGAATCGCAACTCTCCGGCATCTTGGACAACACCACGGCGATCATCTATCTCAAAGATTCCGAAGGGCGATACCTGCTGACTAACCGCTCTCACCAGAACCTGCTCCAGCCCGGCATCAGCATCCTGGGAATGAAAGATGACGAGTTCTTTCCCGCTGAGGTGGCAAAGACGTTCATGGCGTCGGACGCCCAGGTCTGGAAGCAGAAGTGTCCGCTCAATTTTAAGGAAGTCGCCATTCTTGAGGATGGCTTCCATACTTATCGTTCGGTCAAGTTTCCCGTCCGCAATGAGGCGGGTGAGATGATTGCCTTGGGAGGCATTTCCACCGACATCTCCGACCTCACGGTAGCTAACAAAGCCTTGGAGAACGAACGTGAATTGCTCCGCAATCTGCTTGAAGTTCAGGAGAAGGAGAAGCAGTTTCTCTGCCACGAGTTTCACGACGGCTTGATTCAATACGCAGTCGGTTCGCTCATGTCCCTCGAAGGCTACGAACACGCCAACCCCCAGTCTCCGGCCCTATCGATCATCCGATCGGTCATCGACAATTTGCGCAAGGGGATTGACGATGGCAGGCGAGTCATCCATGGGATTCACCCTGCCGTTTTGGACGATTTGGGTTTGGAAGCTGCCATTGATGACCTGGTTGACCATCACGCATCCAATGGAATCACCGTTACCAGCAACTACGATTCTGAGATGCAATATCTGCCAGACTCGGTTCAAATCACGATCTATCGGATCATCAAGAAG
>CALOEH010000048.1:0-43270 GCA_942492195.1 uncultured Planctomycetia bacterium
TGCCTTGCGTGCTCGGCATCCGTCCAAACTCGGTGGTCCACAAGACCAGGGTGTCATCCAGCAAACCGCGTTGCTTAAGGTCCTTCAACAAGGCCGCCGTGCCAATTGCCATGCCTCGTGCCAACGGTCCGTGATCGCGATGGATATCTTCATGCGAATCCCAGTTGCGGCGAGGAAAACCGTTGTCGTTACCAGACCAAATTTGAATGAAGCGAACGCCCCGTTCAACGAGCCGACGGGCAATCAAACACTTTCGGCCAAAGTATTCGGCTTCTTCTGCGGCGTTGATGGTAGCAGGGTACGTGGCGCCAAGCCGGTCCAGGCCGTACATCTTCATGATGTGCTTCGGTTCGTTGGAAATGTCGAGAGCCTCTGGGGCGCTGAGCTGCATCCGGGCGGCCAATTCGTACGAACGAATACGTGCATCAAGTCGCGAGTCCCCTTCGCGCTGCTGTTGATAGCGGCGGTTCATTCGATCGAGCAACGCGAGTCCGTCCCGATCCCCGTCGGCAGTTGCATAGTCTGCGTGTGGCATCAGATCGGCAATCGGATTCTTGCGTTGAGGAAAGATGACCGTGCCTTGTGAACTGGCTGGCAGAAACGCCGCCCCCCAGTTCTTCGGCCCGTTGCTGGCATACCCTCGATGGTCAGGCAGAACGACGAACGTGGGGAGGTTCTCGTTGATCGCCCCCAGCGCGTAGCTGACCCACGAGCCTACGCCGGGAAAGCCGGGGCGTTGAAACCCGGTTGCTTGTAGATAGGTCGCCTGAGAATGGACACCCGTCTTCCCGACCATGTTGTGGACAAAGGCCATATCATCCACGCATTCGCCCAGCGGCGCAACCACTTCACTGATTCGCTTGCCCGATTCGCCGTGTGGGGAAAACTTGAACGGCGACTTCATCCAGGGGCCCAGCCCATTCTGAAATGCTTCGACATGCTCCCCAAAATCGGACTTCTCACCATGATGCTTCTCCAGCATCGGCTTATGGTCCCAAAGATCAATATGGCTGGCCGCCCCACCCATGAACAGTTGTATCACCCGTTTCGCCTTGGGTGGATGATGCAGTACCTGAAGTTCGCCGCCCCGGGCTGCTTGGGAATCTTGATGCAGCATCAACCCTAGCGCCAAAGCGCTAAAATTCGTCCCGCAATTCAACAGAAACTCGCGCCGGTTATCCATATCAATTCTCTAAAGAAATAACTCAATCTCTATGTTTGTCTATCTGTCGTATCTATCTCACGAATTGTGTCAATCGTGGAGTTTCGCGCTGCGCGGAATGCTGCTTGCCGTGGGTTCCTGTCAATCCAAGAAGACAAACTCGCTCAGATTGAACAAGAACCGACATAGGTTGGGCATCCCGTGGGCCTGGGCATAGGCCACCAGTTCTTCACGTTCTGCATCCGTTGGTGGACGCTGTAAGATGAGCGACACGGCCCGCTTCACCTGGGACGGAAGATCGTCTCGCTCGAGTTTGGTACGGGCTGCGAATCGCTGTGCCATGTGAAGGTTGAATCGGTTATTGAGTAGCGATAGTGCTTGCAGCGAGGTGAGCGTCTCGTTGCGTCGCGGCGTGCTTTGTGACGAATCCGCACAATCCAAGGTTGTCATCCAGGGATCTGGCTGAGAGCGCACGATAAAACGATAGATACTACGGCGGTGCGAGGCCGGGTTGGCCGGGTCAAACTTGTGATACTCGTAATGTGGGGAGTGCGCGATTTTTTCCAGTTCGAACAGATAAAACCCTGGCCCTCCCGTTTTGAGGTCAAGCTCACCGCTGACCGCCAGGATCGAATCGCGAATCTCTTCTGCCTCGAGGCGTCTTCGGTTTGCCCGCCAGAGGTAATGATTGCTGGCATCAATCGCAGCGTTGGAAGTAATCTCTTGCGACGATTGCTGGTAGGTATTGCTGGTCACAATCAGCCGGTGGAGCGACTTGAACGATTGACCACCGTCTCGAAACTCGACCGCGAGCCAGTCGAGTAACTCGGGATGGGTAGGCTGGGCTCCCATCCGTCCAAAATCATTCGGCGTTTCGACAATCCCGCGGCCGAAGTGATACTGCCAGATCCGGTTGACAATCGACCTCCACACCAGCGGATGATCTTTCGCAGTCAGCCACCTGGCGAGAGCGGCCCGTCGCTGGCCGTCGCCAAGCTTGGGATCAATCTGAACCTCGCTGGTTGCATCGAGCGGAAGGAAGCCGGGAGGCGCTAGCTTCAGCGGTTGGTCCAGATTGCCCCTGTGGAGCACATGAATCGTTCGCAACTTCCCTTCGGTGGGGTGGAAGTTGCCCTGCGGGGCGAACTTGGTCGCCGCGGCATACACCATGCGCCCGGTTGGCAGCGAGGCCATCTGCGCTTGAGTTTTGCGGATAGCCTGGCGGATGCCCTCGTTTCGACTGGATCGTTCGGCGGTGTTGATGGGGGCCAGTATCTCGTTGCGTTCTTGCAGCGCCTTCGCAAGTTGTTCCCGTCTGCTGGGATCGCTTGCTTGTGCCCAATGGCCATCCGTCAGATTGTTGCGACTCCATCGGACCGGCGCTTCGATGGTGTCCAGCGCGGTTACCTCGGCTCCCAAGGCCACGTTGGTGCCGTCAAGTGTGAGTGCCTGAAGTTCGGCAAGTGCCATGATGAAGGCACCTTTTCGGTCCGCAAGCCGGGTGGCGGTAATGCGAACTTTTCGGATCTCACGTTCGAGTTCGTTTAATTCGACGGGAGACAACCCTGGATTGGGAAAGTCCGCTTGGGTTTGATCGAAGACGGTGTTCCATACATCGTTCACCCACACATCGACACGAAAGCGAAGTGGAAACCCAAAACCTGCTCCGATTCCGCCGAAATCATCGTGGCAAGGTCGGAGTACCAACTTTGAAAGCTTGACCTCCTTGCCGAGATCCACTTCCACCCATTTCTCGACATCTTGCTGAACTGATATGGCGGTGTGGTAGCCAAACTGCGGCTCTTTGACAACTTTGGTAGCTGCCTGCAGTACGGCAATTTTCTTTTCCAGCGCTGCCAATCTGGGGCCACCAAGCGCGGCAAGCTCTGCAGTAGCCTGTTTTTCTTGTTCTTGGAGATTCGCGAGTTGGGTGCTGAGTTCGGTGCGTTGGCGTTCGACCTCCGGATCCAGATCGTAAGGTCGATCAGCCCGATCAACCGCTGCAAACAGTGATTGCAGGCCGTAGTAGTGTTCCTGCATGATTGGGTCGAATTTGTGATGGTGGCATCGAGCGCATTGAATCGTCAGACTACAAAACGTGTTCAGTGTGTTGGAGACCATGTCATCCCGGTCGAGATTCCTGGCAACTTTGCCATCCAACTTGGACTCAGGGACTTCGGCATGTCCGATAAAGTCCCACGGCCCGGCGGCAATAAAGCCGAGTCCCAGGGTTCCGTCAGGTTCGCCACGGAACAGGACGTCCCCAGCAATCTGCTCATGCACGAACCGCGCATACGGCTTATCGCCGTTGAATGATCGAATCACATAGTCTCGATAAGGCCAGGCATTGGGACGAAGCTTGTCCTTGTCGTAGCCATGCGTGTCCGCATACTTCACAACGTCCAACCAGTGGCGAGCCCAACGCTCGCCATATCGTTCGGAGTCCAGCAATTGGTCAACGAGCCGTTCGTACGCTTGCGGATCCGGATCGTGAACGAAGTTCTCAACTTGCTCAGGCGTCGGTGGAAGACCTGTCAGATCGTAAGTCACGCGCCGGATCAATGTGCGACGATCTGCTGGTTCAGAATGCGTGAGTCCCTTGGCGTTGAGACGTTGCAATACGAATGCGTCAATCGGCGTTCGTGCCCAGGCGTCGTCTTGGGCTGGGATCGGCGGCCGCTGCAGAGGTTGGTACGACCACCAATTGAAGTCTTGGACTCGAGACTCTTGAAGCACCAAGTCCGCTGGCCATATTGCGCCGGCGTCAATCCAAGCTCGAATTCCGGCGAGTTCGCCCGGTGACAACGGATCCGAATCCTTGGGCATTTTCGCGCTTCCGTTCTTGGGAATGAGTACCTCAAGCAGATGGCTTGCCGCTGCGTCGCCTGCCTCGATGTAGCCGCTGGCGAGCGCGGCCTCGGAAGATTGCAGGCTGAGGTCCCCCTTGCGCTGTTGGTCGTTGTGACAGCTAATGCAACGCCGCTCCAAGATGGGAGCAATGCGGTCACGGAACGTATCGTCCGCTGGCACCGCAGCTGACTGCATGCACACCACAGCAAGGATACAGACGGCCCTAGCGAACAGGATCTGAGGCATGATCTTTTCTGACGCTGGCAATAAGGAGAATTATGGACAACGCGACTCATCCGGTCGAACGTGCCTGTTAGAAAACATTATTTCCCAGTCGAACCGGAACAGTAGTATTTCGACAAAGCCTGGATCTGGTTTCTTCCAAAACTACATCCGATGCGTATGGTCAAAGAACATTGTAGCAGGGACCAGTGCGGATGATTACCTTCACATCATCAGAGACCAAAGGATAGTCCCCACTTCGTTGGAATTACTGAACACTGGCAACTGCTCAGCATGGCATCCGCTCGGCCTGCTTGTTAGCATGGAGCGAAGCATGGTACGAACCGTTCCCCGCTCCAACTGACTCGCGGCTCTGAGACCCGATAGGCTTATTGCATGGCCGCCGACATTCACGCGACCGCCAAGACCATCATCGCCAACATTGAGAAGGTGATTCTTGGCAAACGGCAACCGTTGGTGTTATCGCTCGTCGCGCTGTTCAGCGAAGGGCATGTACTTCTGGAAGACGTCCCTGGCGTCGCTAAGACCATGCTCGCCAGGGCGTTGGCCAAGAGCGTCGGTTGCAAATTCAAACGGGTGCAATGCACACCGGATCTGTTGCCTGGCGATGTGACGGGGGCGTCCATCTTCAATCAGAAGTCCACTGAGTTCGAGTTTCGCCCTGGGCCGCTGTTCGCCAATATCGTTCTCGCGGACGAAATCAATCGGGCAACGCCGCGCTTGCAAGCCGCGCTTGCTGGAAGCCATGGCCGAGCGTTCGGTCACCGTGGACGGCACCACGTACGAGTTGAAGCGGCCGTTTTTCGTTATTGCCACGCAGAATCCTGTGGACCATGAGGGAACTTTTCCTCTGCCTGAGGCCCAACTTGACCGTTTCTTGATTCGGCTCAGCTTGGGGTATCCAACACTCGAAGAAGAAGGGCAGATGCTCCAGCGTCTACAGCACGAGCACCCGATTGACCAACTCTCCAGTGTCGTCACGGGCGAGCAGGTCATTGCCTGCCAGCAGGCTGCCAGAGAGGTGTTTGTGCATGCTCGCGTGCAGCAGTACTTGCTGGAGATTGTTCACGCCACACGAGACCATGACGATATCAACTTGGGCGGAAGCCCTCGGGCGTCGATTGCCTTATTCCGAACTTCCCAAGCTTTGGCTGCCATTCGAGGTCGCAACTTCGTGCAACCGGACGACATCAAGCGGATGGCGGGTCCGGTGCTGTTGCATCGGCTGATCCTTCGTCCTGAGAGCCGCCTCCGCAAGGTCTTGCCGGAGACTGTCCTGGAGGAAGTGATGGAGTCCATCCGCGTACCCACTTCGGACGAACTGCAAGCCCCCTGATGCTACTGGAGTTGAAACCTGCCGATCTATTCCAGCACATCACCGAGTGCGTCGCGTAGCGGTTCGAGGTGTTTGGCGTAGCGTTTCCAACGCCCGACCGAATCGCGATAGATTGGCTGCCGGACCTGCCAACTGCTGGCGGTTCGGACGTTGCCACCACTGGCATGATGGGCCAGGCAGGCATCATCCCAGGGCAATTGGCAATGGCTCACCAACTCACGGGTCACTCGTTCAGGTTCGTCGACCAACTGCTCGTAATCCACCGAATACAAGCGGTCCCCGAGCACGGTGCTCCAGTGTTTCATCATCCGAACATACTGGCGGTAATAGTACCCTAGCGATTCGAGGTCGTACGCGTAACGTAGCGGTTGGGCAAAAGGCTGGAAATAGCACGATAGGCAAACATCCAAGGGATTCCGGCGACAATGAATGATGGTTGCGTTTGGAAACAGCGTCGCAATCAAACCTAGGTGGACGAAGTTGCCAGGCATTTTGTCGATCACTCGGGTTGCTTGCTGCCCGAGCGACGACAATCGGGCGAGGTAAGATTGAGCGGCTTGTTGCAGCATCGCCTCGGGTGCCTCGACCACGGACTGCGGATAAGCGGGTTGGCCCTCCATTCGGTTTCCGAAGTTGTAGGCGATATTCGCAATCAACGAGAGTTCGCCGGCACCGTGTACCTGTGCGTGACTGGCAAGAATCTGCTCAACGAGCGTCGTCCCTGAGCGGGGCATGCCGACAATGAACACGGGGAGCTTGCTCTGGTTGCCGGCTTTTTGCAACTCCGGCAACTTCTCTGGCGTAAAGGTCGAGATGAGCTCGGAGATCCGTTTCACCTCGACAGTCGCGTCGTAGCTGATATCTGCAAACTCATTGGCGCGGCGGAAGTGCTCGAATGCCTCGTCCACGCGGCCGCGGTCATCGTGCATTTTTCCCAACGCAAAATACATTTGCGACCGGGTACGGCGTGGCAACTCCGTGTTGGTTGCACGTTGCTCAATGCGGTCAATCAGCGGATCGTCAGACTCTGAGAACTTGCGCAGCGAGGCCAGGTTCGAATAGGCGGCCCCGTTGTTGGGTTCGAGTTCGGTCGCTTTCTCGAGGTGTTCGACCGCTTGATCTATATCGCCTCGTTCACGCAGTATTCCGGCCAGGTTGTTGTGTGCCGAAGCCAATTCGCGCTCGTTGGCATCTGGCAACTCGAGAATCTGCCGAAAGCATTGCTCGGCCTGTTCGGTCTGCTGGAGTTCTTGCAAGGCCACCCCCAAGGCTCCTCGGGCGGCAATCATTTCGGGGCGAAGTTGCAAGAATTGTTGGTAAGACTCGACGGCTCCTTGCAGCAGTTTGTCCTGTCGGACGCGCTGCCCCCACATCAAGAGCACGTAACCTCGCAGTCGCCAGGCTTCTTCGAACTTGGGATTCTGCTTCAACACCCGATCGAAACAATTCAACGCATCGGGGAATTGCCCCGCCGTGACCAGGCAGTTGCCCAGCTGGCACCAGGCATCGAGATCGCGTGGGTTGAGTCTCACGGCCTCGCGCAAGTGGTGCGCGCCATTGTCCATACGCGCCTGGCGTGATTCCAGCACCCCGAGATTCCGATGCGCTTCGGCATAACTGGGATTCAGTTTCAAGGCCTGGTGGTAGCAGCGGGCGGCTTCGTCCAACTCGCCCGTTCGCTCGCAGGAGGCCCCTAACGTGCACCAGACGTCGTGCAGGTTGGGGTCCAGTTTCAACGCCTGGCGACATGTGGCTTGGGCTGCCTTTGCATTGCCCTGGGCCAACTGGACTGCGGCCAGGTTGTTGTAGAAGCGGGCCTCTTGGGGAGCGAGTTCTAGCGAACGCTGGATCATTTCAGCAGCCCGATCAGGCCTGCCGTTCTGGTGTTCCAGCACTCCTAGCAAGTGCAAAGCGTGCGGTTGATTTGGTTCGTCGGCCAGCACCTGGCGATACAGACTATCTGCTGCGTCCAGGTGCCCTGCCTGATGGTGCTGTTGGGCTTGTTGGAGCAGGGCATGCCAGCGGGGTGCCTGTTCTTCCACGTTCGATCACTCCTTGCGAAAGTTCGTTCAACGGGCGAATGGCGAAGAAACGGCTACTCGTCGTGATTGATCGACGTAGCCACTTCCGCTTTTTGCCGCCACCGATACGCTTCCCACTGCCGCGCTGTCAGCATCAGCGTAAACATCACCGCGCCTGCGACGACCGCGGAAGCACGGCCTAACACGAATCCTGCCAGTGTAGCAAACAGCAAGGCTAGCGTGAGAATCACGACCAGACCTTGGGCACCCGCAAAGTACCGCCGGCGCTGGGACTGGCCTCCTTTGAATTGACTGATCGCTACGGCCAGCACCACGAGCATGCCGACGATGATTCCTTCGTAGACATCTGCTCCCTTCGTCACCATCTTGGCAATTCCATCCATGACGGTACGCAGGAACAGGCATCCTAACACGGTGCCGGGGATGGTTCCCACACCTCCCTGCAAACTGCATCCCCCCACCACGGCTGCGGCGATGCCGTTGAGTTCGTAGCCCATTCCCAAAACTTGCGGATCGGCCACACTCTGCTCACCGATGTAGAAAATCCCAGCGATAGAACTGGTCATGGCCCCAATCACGTACGCCAACCACTTGAGTTGATCGGTACGAATGCCACTCAACCGGGCGGCTTCTTCGTTCCCCCCCAGCGCGTAGAGATGCCTCCCCACGACCGTCCGGCTCAGCAACAACCAGGCAATCACAATCAGCAGGGCGAACGTAACCACAGGGATCCAGACGCTGTTGGCCAGGTAGCGAAACTGCGGGTCGGCAATCTGGATCTGATTGCTCACCGTGCCGCGCGTGGCCTCGGTAATGCGAGGGATGATGGCTCTGGCCAAACTCCGCAAGCCCACCAGCGAAGCCAGGGTGGCTACAAACGGCGGCAACTTGACCACCGTAATCAACCACGCATGCAGGCTGCCGATCATGAAGCCCACGATCAGGGTGCCGGCAATCGCCAACGAAATATTCCACCAGCCAACGTCCGGCGGTTTGGGGCTACTGACCGCTTCGGGTGCCAGCAGCAACAGCAAACTGGCACAGATGGTGCCGCTGAAGGCAATGACCGAACCGCAGGAGAGATCGATCCCGCCGGAGATAATCACCACGGCACTGCCCAAGGCAAAGATGCCCAGCATGGTCGTCTGCCGGAGAATATCCTTGGCACTTTCAAGTGGGTTGTTCAGGTAGGTCTTCTGGGGGTCGACCAGTACCGTGACCAAGACCACAACACCAATGGCGACAATCAGGCCCAGTTCGTTCGACCGCAGGAAACTGCGATCCCCCAGGGCAGCGCGGCTCATGACCCTTCCAACTGGTACTTGTCCAGCCAGGCGCGGAACTCGCTCAGCGGCATGAACTCGGTCTTGGCGTCGTACAGTTCAGCTTTGAGTGGAGAACCTTGGTCGGGAGCGATGAGTTTCAGCCCGGTGTCGTGAATGTCCGTCCCGCTGGGCAGGATCTCATCCACCGTTTTCTGATCGTCTTCCACTAGAGCCTTCATCAGTCGAATCCCTTCGTAGCCCATCTGGTAGGGATTCTGAACCACCATGGCGTCAATGTCCCCTTGGTCCATGTAGGCGATGGCCTGCGGTTCGGCGTCGAATACCAAGATTTTGAATTGATCGCGATTGTCCTTCTCGCGCACCACGTCCACAATCGCCGGAGCGTTGTAACTCCAAATGCCGACCAGCACATCAAGTCCGGGGTGGTTGGCCATGGCGTCGCGGACGTTCTGCTGGGACCTGCTGCGATCGTTCTGGTCTCCCATGTTGTCCAGCGATGCGAACTTGGAACCGGCCCCCGCTTGGAATCCGGCTGTCCGATCGATGGCGTTTTGGGCACCCGTGCGGCCGACAAAGGTCACGTACTTGCCCCCGTCCGGCTGATAGGCTTTGGCGGTGATTCCCAAGGCCTTGCCTGCGGCAACATTGTCGGTCCCGACAAACGCCCGGCGAGCGTCGCGGTAGAGCTCACGGTCCACATCGGAATCAATGGTGACCACCTGGATCCCTTTATCCCGCAGCTTCTGCATCTGCTCGGCGATGGCAGCATTTTCGGCATCGGTGACTGAGATTCCCACGGCCGCCACGTCCAATTGGGTGGCAAACTGCCGCAGCTTATCGAGCTGGCCTTGGGGAGAACCGTCGTTTTGCTCCAAGACCGCGTTCACCTTCAATTCGTCTGCTGCTGCGCGAATGCCTGTACCTACAGCATCCCAAAATGGGGAGTTGCCATTCATCAGAACAATGAATCGCTTCCCCGAATTGGGCGCACCGCTGCCGGTGCCCGCCGGTCCGCTGCTAGTGTCTGAGGAACAACCAACCAAGGCAGAAAACAGGACGCAGAGTAAGAGCCTCGCCGGCGGGCAGCCTACCATGATAGAACCTCAGGGCAACGGATGAATGCAACGTTAGCTACCGGTTCCGGCTGGAGGAGCATCTGCAGGCTTCGAACAGCCAGTCATGGGAGCAACGCAAACCAAAGCGAACAGCACAACCAAACTCAACTTCAACAATTTCACGATCAACGTCTCCTCAGGAAATTCTAACGACGCCAGCGGTCACATACCAATGGCCACTTGGAGATCACACTCAGGATGCCGCAGCGGGTACATCCGGAGCTATCCAGACCCTCACAAGTTTCGAACAGTGTAACGCCCTCGCAAAATGCCAGCAAGTCGCCGGTTTTAGCCGAAAACTCGCTACCACTTGCCTGTTTCCACAAGGTTGCCAGCGAGGCGAAGTGCTGGGTCAGATCAACCAGTAAATGGCTACTTGGATCAACAACGCCGCGGCGGCCCAGACTTTCAAGTTCTGCCACCAGGGGGCTTGCGATTGATCAACGCCATCGCCGGCAGGGCACGTCTCCACGCGCGGTAATCGCAGTACCCAGATCAAGACGGCCAACAGCAAGGCGACAAGGACGAAACGAACCAGAGAGAGCGGGACCTGAAGCAACGTCTCGCGAAGTAGCGTGCCGATAGTGCGGAGGATACTCATCAGCGGCCTGCCTTGCGGTACATCAAGGGAGCAATCCGCTCAGCCGGCTCAGGGCGGGTTACCAAACTGACCAAAACGGTCACCACCACAGCAACCAGAAAAGCCCAGACTGAAAAGTACAAGAACGGATCGGCAATCTGAAACAACGGTCCTTCTGCCCCCAATGCCTGATGGACCCCGTCCATGTTAAGTGTGAACAGAGTCACACTCGTTGCAATTCCCAAGACGAGTCCCAGCAGGGCTCCCAGACCACTTGCACGTTGCCAGAACATCCCGAGCAGCAAGATTGCCAAGGCTGGCCCTTGAAAGAAGGCCATCAGCGTTTGGAAAATGGCGTAGATGCCTGTCCCTTCCAAGTTTGTCAACCATAGCCCGAACCCCACGCCCCACAGTGTCAAAGCGGCGGTTGTCAAACGGCCCACGCGTAGCACGGTCTTGTCCGTGGCTGCTGGCCGGACGAATCGCAAGAACAGATCGTTGGTGAAGATGGTTGCCGCTGCGTTCAAGTACGAGTCCACGCTGGACATCAATGCCGCCAGGAAAGCGGCCAAGAACAAGCCGCGCAGGCCGATCGGGAGCAACGTGTTCACCAACATCGGAAATGCCATGTCCGCGTTTGGCATCTCGGGTACCATCGCGAATGCAACCAATCCCGGCAGCGCGATCACCACCGGAATCAAGTTCTTCAGCAACGCCCCCAGGACATAGGCGGCCTTGGCTTCAAACTCGCTACGGGCTCCCAGCGCCCGCTGCACGATGGCTTGATTGCCGATCCAATACGCCGGCGAAAGGATCAACGTCAGGCCGAACAGGATCCCGGTCCACGGAAAAGGGCTCTCAGTATCCACCGGCAAGATCAACTCCGTATGTTGGGTGGTTCCCTCCAGAGCTTGCAGTTTGGCAAGCTCGGCCCTGCCGGCAAGGAGCGGTTCTTCGAGACTGGCGTCCTGGTGCAGACGCAGCAGCATCATGGCCGTTTCGCGTTTGAGTACTTCAATTCTATGTTCGCGCTGCGTGCGCTCATTCAGTTCAATGCGATCAACGACGGCGCTCGGCCCCCCCATGTTCACCACGCCCATGACCAGCACCACCAAACAGCCCAAGATCATCACAATCCCTTGGATGAAGTCCGTATAGGCCACGGCAGCCAAACCTCCGGCGCAGGTGTAGACTCCCGCCAACAGGGCAAGCGCCACAATGGCCACGGTCTCTTCCGAACCGGCCAGTGAGAAGCCCGACGGAGCCACGCTGCCAAAATCCAGCTGCAGAACTTCTACCGACATCTTCGCCGAGGCAAACAACATCACGCCGAGGTTGGACGCCATGAACATCAACCAGCAAACGGCCAACACCCCTCGCACGCCTGCGTTGTATCGGCGTTCCATGAACTCAGGGATGGTGTAGATCTGCGCCCGGTAGAAGTACGGCACGAAGACAAACGCCGCAATGATCATGGCCGGCACGCAGCCAATCCATTCGAAGTTGGCCACCGCCAGACCATATTGGTACGACGCTCCGCCAACCCCCATGATGTCTGGACCGCCAATATCTGTGGCGACCAGCGAGACCCCGACAATCCACCACGGCAAACTTCGCCCGGCCAGGAAATAATCTCGACCGGTGCGCATCCCGCGCCCCAGGTAAAAGCCCAACGCCAAGGTTCCGACCGCATACAGGGCCACCACGGCGTAGTCAATCGCGTGTAGGCCGTCCGGCATTGCAAGTGTCCCGAAAGTTGGCAGGTTCGCTGGGAAAGCACGTGCGTGTAGTTCTAGCGACCAACGGAAACAGATTCCAGAACCCCGGGCTGGGTGCGAGCCGATGAGGACTCGACGGCGGACAACAAGCCCATGCAGAAGCAGTGTAGAACGATTGTCCCAATTGTTCATCGACCGACGCACCTGAACGACAACTGTTCTACATAGTTGTGGGCGTCAAGATTCCACGCCAGTGCACCGCGGCTTGATGCCGCAAGCCATTATGAAGAAACGATTAACGTGAGATCGAAGCCTTCCTGCTTGATGGACAGTCCAAGGGTCATCGGTTAGTTTGGAACGTGGTTCTGTGCGCGAGAGCTGCCGTGCGTTTGCTTGTGATGTAGTGCCCTTGTACGTTGCCACGCATTCCACCAGCAGCGCAGCGACGACGCACCAGGTCCGCGTCCCTCACATTGCGTTGCTTTTGAAAAGGATTGAGATTTCGATGACCGAACATGCCGGTGCCCGCTCTGAAGCTTCCGCCCCGGTCGAAGCCTCGGAGCATGAGAGGGCATCTTCGCCGGAGCCAGGTTCGCCTGATGTTGCAAGCGAGCCGGTTGCTGAGGTCGAGCTGCCGGCCGATCGGTTTTTGGATCGTGATCTTTCCTGGCTGGAGTTCAACCGTCGGGTGTTGCAAGAGGCCCTCGATCCGCGCACGCCGCTGCTCGAACGGCTCGGTTTTCTCGGTATCTTCAGCTCCAATCTCGATGAATTCTTCATGAAACGCGTGGGGCATCTGCGCAGGAGGCTAGGGCATGATGGGGTAACCGAGTTGAATGACGGACCTCCGACCCGTCTGCTTGCGGAGATCTGGTCGAACGTGGTCCCGATGCTCGAAGCCAGGGCGGACTGCTTTCTCAATGAGATCTTGCCGCAACTGCACGAGGTCGGCATTCATTTGCTCACGTGGCAAGAACTGGACGAAGCCGAGCACGAAATCGCCAATCGGTACTTCCGTGACAATGTCGTCCCGGTGCTTACGCCGCAGTCGGTGGACTTGAGTCACCCGTTTCCGTTTATGTCCAATTTGTCAACATCGCTCGCCGTGGCCCTGCGATACCCCAACTCGGACGAGCGGTTGTTCGCCAGGGTCAAGGTTCCCAAACTGCTGCCTCAATGGATTCAATTGGATGATGGCAGCAACCATCCCGAGCGCCGCTATATCAGTTTGCGTGAGATCATTTGGCACAATCTGCCGCAGCTTTTCCCTGGCATGCAGATTCTGGACGTACTCCCAATCCGCGTGACGCGAAGTGCCGATGTGGACTACGACGAGGAAGAAGGGGATGACTTGTTAGAGGTGGTGGCCGAAGAACTTCGCCTCCGCCGGATGCAGCAGGTGGTTCGGCTGGAGCATTTTCCAAACGCCGACCGTTGGCTGCTTGATCAGTTTGTCGAACGGTTGGACCTCGGCACGGATCAGGTTTACGAACTTCGGGGAGAGTTGGACTACACGGACTTCCGCTCGATTGCCAGTCTGGCTTATCCGGACTTGAGGTACCCAAGCTGGACGCCGGTGATGCCTCCGGCGTTCGCTGGCGAAAAGGTGGACGTGTTTGCTCAAATCCGATCAGGCGATGTCTTGGTCCACCACCCTTACGAAAGTTTTGACGGTTCGGTCCTGCGGTTTGTCCGTGCGGCGGTCAACGACCCGCACGTGGTGGCCATCAAAATGACGGTGTATCGGACGAGCGAAGACAGTCCGTTTATGCCGCTGTTGATGCAAGCTGCAGAAGCGGGCAAGCAGGTTGCCTGTCTGGTGGAACTCAAGGCGAGATTCGACGAACAACGCAACATGCGTTGGGCCAACACATTGGAAGACTCTGGCGTGCACGTCGTCTATGGCATTGTGGGGGTCAAGACCCATTGCAAGACCGCGATTGTGGTTCGCCGAGATCCAGACGGACTCCGCTGCTACGTGCATATCGGCACAGGCAACTACAACGCTCAAACGGCGAAAGTCTACACCGATCTAGGGCTGTTTACTTGCGAACGTGAACTTGCTGGCGATGTGGTCGAACTCTTCCATTTTCTGACCGGCCGGAGTTTGAAGCGAGATTACCGAAAACTGCTGGTCGCCCCGGTGAATATGAAAGAACGGTTCTTGCAACTGATCCAGCGAGAGCGCGAGCATCACCTGGCTGGCCGGCCGGCGCAAATTGTTGCCAAATTCAACCAGCTCCAGGATGGTGATATTTGTGATGCGCTGTGCCGTGCCTCACTGGAAGGTTTGCCGATTGACCTGACCGTGCGGGGTTTCTGCGTCCTGCGACCAGGCGTGCCTGAGTACAGCCCTACGATTCGCATCGTCTCCGTAATTGGGCGGTTCCTGGAGCATTCTCGGATCTACTTTTTCCGCAATGGACAGGAGAATCCGCTGGAAGGTGACTTCTTCATCGGCTCGGCCGATTGGATGCACCGCAACTTAGAAAACCGGGTCGAAGCGGTGACACCGATTCAGGACCCCGGACATCGCGAACGGTGCTGGGACATCCTGCAGACCACCTTCCATGACACGCGGCAGGGCTGGGACATGCAGCCTGACGGAAGCTATGTGCAGCGTACGCCGACTGACGAAAATGCGATCGGTACCCATCAGACTCTGATGCAGCGAGTCAGCCAACGTGGCGATGCGGCCAGCAGTTGACCTGTGGGTTCGGTTGCAGCGGGGCGAACTTTCGCGGGCGGGCGGTTGTCGTAAACGGTACTACGTCTACACTGGGGAGCGATCTGTGCGCTCACGGACTGTGCCCCCCAGCCCAAGCGTGCTGTCCGTTTGACAATCTCACACCCGTCCTTTCGCATTCTCGGCACTATGGTTGACAACGCACCCGTCCGGACCCTGACGCACAAGAACCTTACCATCGAAGGGTACTCGCGCGCCGCGGTGCAGACCTATTGGCGAATCCCTGAGTTGAAACTGGGGTTCGATCTAGGGGCGCAGCCGTGGTCGTTCATGGGGACTCCCACTTGGTTTGTCTCGCATGGGCATCTGGACCATGTGGCGGCGCTGCCGGTTTATGTAGCCCGTCGGCGGTTGATGAAGATGGAACCTCCCACCATCTACCTGCCTGCCGTTGCCGAGCAGCCGGTGCGGAATATTCTGCGTGGTTTCTCGCAGTTGGATCGTGGCCGGTTGCCATGCAACCTGGTGCCGATCGAGCCTGGGGACGAAATTGAGATCTCGCGCGAGTTGGTCGTTACCGTCTCAGCCACCACGCATCGGGTTCCTTCGCTGGGTTTTGTAGTTTGGGAACGCCGCAAGAAGCTCAAGCCGGAGTTTCATGGGCTGTCTGGTGAGCAGATTCGCGATCTGCGAATGCAAGGAACCGAGATTTCTTCTGAGCAGCGGGTGCCGGTGTTGGGCTACATGGGGGACAGCGCGCCCAAAGGTTTGGATGATTGCCCTGCGATGTTTGACGCCCAAGTGTTGATCACGGAGGTCACGTTTGTGGCCCCGCGGCATCGTAAGGAAAAGATCCACAAGTTTGGACATATCCATCTGGATGACATTTTGGAGCGGCGTGATCGGTTTAAGAACGAGTTAATCATCGCCTCGCACTTCAGCACGCGTTATCATCAGCGACAAGTCACCACGCTTGTCAATCGTGCCGTGCCGGACATGCTCGACGGGCGTTTGCATTTGTGGCTTTAACCCCCCGCGGTCGCCATGCCGGCGGTCGCTAATAAGGACACTCGTTGAATGCTCTTTTCGAAGTAGCGGGAGAATATGCGATGCAGCCACGATTGACACGCCGAAGTTTTACTCGCCAGATGGGTGCAGCAGCAGGATTGGCAATGCTGGGGGGCTCGACAAGTCGGTCCGCAGCTGCCGGGACCAACGAGTTCCCTAAAGGTCGGTACGTGGACATGCACACGCACCTTGGCCAAACCTGGAACAGCCGTCCGCCGTTGGTGGCGGAGACGCTGCTCCGCTGGATGGACGCAGGTGACATTGCTCAGGCGATTGTGCTGCCGCTGGTGAATCCCGAGGCTTCCAGCTTCCCGCTGACTTCGGACTTTGTGCTGCAGCAAACCAAACAACATCGCGACCGCCTGATTCCGTTCTGTTCCGTCGATCCGCGCACCAGTTATCAAGGGGGCGAACAAGGACTGGTGGACATGCTGCTGCGGTACAAAGAGCAGGGAGCAAGAGGGTTTGGCGAACACAAACCTGGTGTGCCGATTGATGACCCTCGCAACATGGCCATCTATCGGGCGTGTGCGAAGGCGAAACTGCCCGTCTTGTTCCATCTGGACGATCAACGCAATACCGATAAACCCGGCCTGCCTGGCTTGGAGAAGGTGCTTCGCGAAGTGCCTGACGGAATCATGATTGGACATGGCCCCGGTTGGTGGGCTTCGATCAGCGGCGATGTGGACCAACGCGGCCTGGGAGGTTACCCCAAAGGACCGGTGGCACCCGGGGGTGCGATCGATCGGCTGATGGAGAAGTACCCCAACCTATACGGCGACCTCTCAGCTGGAAGCGGGGCGAACGCGATCAGCCGCGATCCCGAATTTGGCCCTGCATTTCTTATCCGTCGTGCCGACCGGATGATGTTTGGTACGGATTTTCTCGCCCCAGAGCAGAATGTGCCGCAATTGGAACTATACGCCAAACTCAAATTGCCGGCCGAGGTTGAAGCGAAAGTCTACCGCGACAACGCCCGAAAACTGCTGGGCCTGGACGCAGGCTAGTGGCGAGCGACAACAGGTGCCGAACACGTTGTCAACCGTCGAGTTTACGCGTCGCTGGCCGGCTATGGGCATTTGATGGGACAGACCGAATGGAACGAGTGAATGTTGGTTGGTGGCGTGATTGAATCCTGAACATACGGGCAAGCCGAGGCGATGCGATGTCAAGCGAACGTGTTGATCGTGATCCTGAGCCATCTGACCTGAACCTTGAACCACTCGAACCAGAAGAAGTGAATGAGCCCGTATGGTCTGGACCAAGGTGCATTTCGTGCAAGCGTCCCATGAAGCATGGAGTTCGGTTCTGCGTGGCCTGTGGGCGTCACAGTTTCGACTCAGAAAAACTCATCGGTGAGTCACTCGCAGACCAGTCGCAGGAAAGTTTGCGAAATCAGGCGGCTTTTGAAAGAATGAATGCGATCTGGCCTAGCTCGTTTCTACGGTGGATTTACTGGTTCTTTAGATAGGGCATCGTGGTCTCTCATGTGACTTCATTTACCGGCGAAGCGGGGTAGTCCCGGTTCGATCACGTTGTCAACCGTCGAGTCGGCGAAACGCTTGCCGCCAGTAGCCAGCGACGACTAAAATCAGCGATGCACACAAGTCGCAAGAGCGACAAAGTTCAACGCACGATCTAACCGCCAATCGGTAAGATCGCAATTCGTTAGGCATCCAAGATGGCAATTACTCAGATCTGGAGTCGTTTCGGCGAGTCAATTTTAGATGCACCGCATCTGACGCTCGCTTCGTATCTTGGCCACACTCCAAGCATTGAAGTAGCGAAACAACACGGCATTGCGTATCCGAGCGATGCCGACTTCCGCTCTGACCCTGCTTACGATCCGAACAGACATAAGCTCGACCTTGAAAAGGACTATCTCGATTGCGTGTTTCTGGTACTCTCTGTCGCGACCTGGGGAGCAGAATCGCTTGATCGAATCGTCAATACATGCTCGTTGCTGCAGTGTATGCACCATTCCCCGTCTAACGCAGACTTCAAACGACTACGCGACGAAGCGGCGTTGTGTGTCAACGCAATGATTGACAATCGCACGGAAGACCTGCAGAAGAAAGCTAATTCACTGCGTCAACGCTGTTCCGAAGAATACGAGCCCCACGAAGATAGCCCGGATTCGAAAGCCGCAATGGCAGTCTGGGATCAATTAGGCGCACCGTGGTTTGCGCTCGAAACATGCTGTTCCGACTTGGCAGCACGCGACGACGTCCGAGAAAAGGAGCCAGGGCCATCCAACCCGAGTTGGATCGCGCGCGAAACAGTTTGGTCTTCTCGTGCAATGGATGCCGCAGCCGGTTGGTCAAGCCTTAATCTAGTAAATCAGGTCCTGCGTTCCACTCTTATATTGTGGGCATCAACAGAGCGCTAGCTGCCACAACCATTAGCCAACTCGGCTTTGACTTCGCAAGCTTGCGATCCGAAGTTCAAGTGCTGATCTTGTTTGTCGTGCGATGCTAAATGCCTCTCGAGTTCCAACGCTGACGCGAAACAAGTCGATAAGTGAGTCCATTGCAACTCGCTTGGTAGACGGCTTCGAGTTCGAAATTCTTAGCCCGAGAGAAGTTCATTGAGCCACAGAGATCACCGAGGGCACAGAGAAAAAGCAAGGAATTCATGCTCGGTGTGCTGGGCGATTTGTGTGGGCGTTCTCCGTGGTTTGCGAAGAATGAGAATCTGAGAAAACAAACTGCCGCAAGCAAACCGAGAAGTTGTTCCCAGCCACCGTTGACCACGAGTGCTGCGGACGCCAAGTGAGCTAATTGATCGGGCAGCTTGCTTCCGCGGCGTAGACCAGTTCTGCCCGTTGTAAACGCCGGTTGATGCTATCTCCCATGTAGGCGTACTTGTCGGTGACGCCTACTCCAATGAGCCAGGCGAGCGGGATCTGCTGCTGGCCGATCTTGACCGGTGCGTCGGCATTGCCATACTGACCGAAGCTGGTGAGCTGGTTGCCGTTGGTGTCCAGCACGCAGACACGGAATCGGCCAAGGTCGGGATACCAGACTCGGCCGAACTCATCGACGTCGAACCGGGTGTTCTCGCAGTTGCAGTAGAACAGTGGAATGTGGCTGATGCCGAGCTTCATCCACTCCGCTCCGGTCACCTGGGCAGGCCGAGTCCACTGATAGGCGTCGCCCATGTGCCAACTGGCGTCGACCGTCTTGAGCGAAGGATCAAGGTCCGGCTTGCCGGTAAAAGGTTGCGCCACCTGCTTGCCACGGTCCGTTCCGCTCGGATGGTGTTCGATCATGCCACCTTTGGGCGAAAACTTGAGAATGCTGCCATACATGCTAAGAATGGCACCGCGAGGTTTTCCTTGGCTGGCAGAATATTTCACGTCGAGGTCAATCTCGCCAACAATCTCGTCAAAGTCCGCAGGGCAGAACTCGCCTGCCGGTTTGACCTGTTCGGCGACATACATGTTGCCAGCCTGGTCAAATTTTGGGCCCAGGATATTGTCCGACCCTTTCCAAATGATGGGGCCTCCAATCCGCTTGCCGGTCTTGTCGTATTCGTATAATGCTTTGGCGCTGCGGTATGGGTTCGACGGTGGACGGGAGAAGACAAAGTGGTGTCCGTCGTGGCGAACACCGTGAGCGTGCATCATGAAACCCATGCAAACCGGCACGAAGGTCCCATTTGGCTGAGGGCGGTAATCGCGATTGAAGTCCTTCGCCCCGGGCTCAGGGTTTTGCCAAGGGATGGGTTCGCCTCGGCGACTCCATTTGAACAAGCCGGCCGGCCATTCGGTGCCATAGATGTTTCCATCGGGGCTTGGCAAGATGCAAAGTCCTTTGGCAATCCCTTGGTACATGACCGGTTCGATCTCGCCAGTGCTCTCGCTGAACCGCACCCAGTCTCTTTGCATGGTGCGGGTGTAAATCTCTTTGTCCTCTCGCCAGCGATCCACCTGTAGGTCAACAAAAGCGGCTCGACCGTAGTTGGTTGAGTTGACCTTCTGGGCGGCAAACTCACCGTTCGCTTCGGTAATTCGCATCAAACTGCCGGCGTCACCTCCCATCCAAACGATCGGGGGGTTTGGCGGAGGGATCGAGTGCCATCACCCAATAACTGGACCTGTCGGCCTCTGGCTGGAAGGTCATGGTCGCGATTGGCGTCGGGTCAGCAACGCTACGAAGTTTGACCAACTCCACCATCCAGCGATTGAGAATCCGCGTCACATAAACGTGCCCTGCCTGAGGATCGATGGCGACACAGTCCGGCGAGTCAATTTCGAATTGACGGACAACCTTGGCATTCTGTTCCGAAACAACCAACACCCTGTGGTTCTCAGGGTCGGCAATCAACAAATTCCCCTGTCCGTCGAGGGCCAGGCCGCGCGGCAGCCCGCCCAGGTGCGACTCGTCTTTGCCAGCGGTCGCGCTGTCACCAAAGAAGACCTCAATCTTGTCTCGCCCCGGCAAGGCGATGCGATAGACCGCAGGGGACTTCTCGTAGCCGCTGACGTATGCCCAATGGCCATCGCCTGAGACGCAGACGGAGGGACGGGTGAGGGTGGGGTTCCGCATCTTCGTGAGTTCAGGGCCTTGGTAATCTCCCCAAGGGATGGACGAGTCACTCTTCACGGCATTCACAAAAATGCCATACGCGCCCCAGTGGCCTCCGGTGATACTGACAATCACCCCGTCGGTAGTCAGGCCGAGCCCGGTCTTGCGACTGGCTGGAAAGCCAGGGTAGAAGTTTCGACTGGCGATCCGGTGTACCAGCGGCGAGAGCTGCCCATCCAGTTGAATCGTAAGGAGCGTTCCGAGTTGCTGGGGGTCGATATCGGCCGGGAACGGCATGATCGTGCGGAGGTAGTTGCCGGTGCGATCCAGAGCAATCAATCGTTCGCTGTTCCAATTGGGGATGTTGGCACCAATGGCGCACAGCACATAGAGTTCACCCTCTTTGCTGACGGCCAGACCCTTGATGCTGTAGCCAAAGTTTTGCTTATCCTCGGCAACCACTCCGCCAAACCTGGCTCCCAGACCGAGTGCCACGCGGACTTGAAAGGGCCCCTCGCCCGCCGGTTTACCGTAGTCGGCTTTCCCATCCCAAAGGATGCTCTGTGCGAGCGAGTTCGACTGCAGCAGGGCCGGGGCATTCTCGCCCAGCACGCCTGCCGTGAGATGCCGCACGATTCGCCCATCCGCCGTCTCAATGAAGACAGCCACGTCGGTCGGTTCGTTCACGCGAAAACGGATCCGCACCCCACCGGTTACCGCAGTTGCCACGGGCCGCTCCACGAAAGCAGCCGCAGCCTGCGCCACCAGGGGAAAAAAGACCGTTACGGTGAGAATACAAACGGCGATCACGTTTCGCATTACGGCAGGCTCTTCGAGATGATGACGAACTCTTCAATTCGTACCGGCCGCGATCAGCGGCACCACATTGCAACTCGAATTATGGGCCATCGTCGAGGAAGAAGCTACGTGTTTCGCCTGATTCGTGATTCGTTGGCTTGCCAACAGCAGCGCGCGTCGACATCCAGACGAGTCAGCCATGGATGTCTGGCCCCTTGGGCATGACTAAAATGCCGAGCGGTCGTACGGTTCGTCGTGAGGTCAGGGCTGCCGCTACGGGGCGTAGAGCTGCAGGAACTTCGCGTCGATGTCAGGGGGATCTGTATTATCGTACTTGGCGAACAGGATTTCGTTCTCAACCCAAAATCTCGATATAAACCGCTCGAATGAAGTCTCTTGTACCTCAAAGTCCGTTTCCTTGAGGTCTTCAATCTCATAGTCCATATCGTCGGCGTCAAAGTACTCATACGATGAAACGACACAATGGTCGGAGCCATCGGCATTGAGGAACAAATACCAAAATGCACAATTCTGTTGATCGTGCAGGAATCGCAGTAGGTAGCCATCCGCAAAGGGGAGCAATGATTCGGCCAGATTGAGATAGCAAGCACTTACTGACCGCAAATGCTTGTGCCAGTCAGGCGTGCGAATGAATGTGATGAACTCTGGGGGAAGTCGAACATGAAAGTCGTCGGCAGATGCGATCGCGGACGTCAGTTGCCGGGGCAATTCGTCTGCGCGGTCGTCGCCGATTGCCCACTCCGCATGCGTCGGTGTTTGCGGCAACCACGCGAACGTACCCTCGATACTGTGGGGCAATTCCTTGAGATCGGTTTCGTTCGTAAATGGTGAGTCCGTTGGTTGCATTCGTCTCTACTCCAAACACCACAACTCGCAGCACTCGAACCGACGGTTTGAACTGTGCCTCACGAGGCCAAGCCTTGGCGATCTCGTTTCATTCTAACGAATCAATTAGAGCGAGTGCCATGCTTCCTCGCTGATGCTTCGGGTTGTGAATGAATGGAAGTTGAATTACTTGGTACTGAAGCGAACGGAGGAGGCACGCGACGCGCTTCGGCCCAAGGCCGGCAACCGGACGGTCTTGTTGGGCGGGGGCAGAATCGTGATGTCCGCAGGAGGGGGCAAAGGTGTCACATCCGTTGAAGGAGGTGGAACGGTTTCAGCATCTGTCGCGGGTGCCCCTAAGCCTTGCGGTAGATAGCCTGGCATTGGGCAGAGGAGTTCGGCCAGGGCCTTGCCGGAGTTCGACAGTAGCAGACCGCCACCAAGGGCCTGATAGGCGTTGACGATCGCCGAAAGCTGCTGCTGCTTGGTTTCGATCAGGTCAGTTCGTGCTTCGAGAAGGTCACGCTGCGAGAACAACACATCCACGTATTCCGCTCGGGCATTCTTGAATAGATCGGTAGCGACACTGACCGAAGTATCGAGGGCCCGGACCTGCTCTCGCTTGATCGCGACGCTCCTGCGGTAGTTTTCCACCTTGGCCATGCTGTTGACAACCTCAGTGAAGGCGTTGAGGACCGTCCGCTGATAGTTGTAGATCGCCTGCAACTGCCTGGCATTGGCACTGAGGTAATCTGCGCGAATCGCTTTCTTGTTGATCAGCGGACCAACTAACTCACCCGCCGTGCCGGCGATCAAGGCCCCAGGGTCAAACAGATATCTGGGATTGAACGCCTCGGTGCCTATGCGTGCGGTGATGGCCAGGCTGGGATAGAAACGCGCTCGGGCGACAGCCACGTCCAGTCCAGAAGCGGACACCTCGCGTTCGGCAGCTCGGATGTCTCGTCGATTCTGAAGGAGCTGAGCAGGCACGCCGACACTCAGGATGCTCGCATCGAGATTGATATAGTCCCAAGACCCGCGGTGGACGAGCTGCGGGTATCGACCGGCGAGAAAATTGATCCGGTTTTCGACCTCAATGATATCTTGGTTGATGATCAAGATTTGGCTTTCGTTCTTGCGTACTTCGGCCAGGAATCGCTGGACAGCCAGTTCCGTGCCGCGACCGGCTGCCTTTTGAGCTTTGGCGACTTCGAGACTTCGCTTCTGCACCTCGATGGTTTGATTGAGGAACACCCTGCGCTTGTCGAGCGCCGTAAGCTCGTAGTAGCTTTCGGCAATCTCTGCGACCAGGCGGGTGACAAAGTAGTCCCGAGCCTCGACCGCTTCGATGTAGCGCTGATTGGCCGCGTCTCTGGAATTTCGCAATTCTCTCCAGAGGTCGATTCGCCAGAACAGATCTGCCGAGAGGAGCGTATTGGGGAGCGGATCGGGGAACCGCCTTCCACCAGGATAGGTGAGTTGGTCCTCGGCAGCGCCCAACGGCGTGAAACGACTGGTACGGTCGAGACTTCCCTTGCTACCAAGAGTGACGAACGGAAGGTAGGCACCTCGACGCGACAAAACCTCGTTACTGGCAATTTGGACTTCTTCGTTCCGGATCTTCAACTCCTGGTTGGAGACCAGACCCTGCGTGATCAGCTGTGTCAGCACGGCATCCCCAAAGAACTCATCGATGCCAATGTCGGCCGAGTTGGCCGGACTCGCGACTCCGTTGAAGTCTCCTGGCTGGATCGGTCCCTTCTCCGCGTGGCGAAGTTTGGGGATGTGGCAGCCGGTCAGAACAAGCAGGGTGATGCAAGCCATCAAGGTCGCACCAGCGCGCTGCCTACGGATGACCCCTGAGAACTTTGCGGAGGTGGGTGTCTGTCCCATCGTCGAGTATCCTCATCGCTGTTGATCTGGAGGAGGCCAGTGTCCCCACAACCGGGCATTCAGCATTGGCAAGCTCCCGATGCCCTGCTCGGGGTTCCAACAGGAACAGGCCGCACGAGCCGGGGCGAAGCATAAAGCCGATGGAATTCTTATCGGCAGAGAATTGGATACAGGACATAGAATCGTTACGTCCGTGCGGAGACTTAATGCACGATTCCCCGAAAGAACCGGGCGCAACCGGCCTGAAACCGCCTAGGTTCGCTGACCGTTCGAAGTGTTGCGCGCTAAGCCTTGACGGCAACTGCAAGAACTTGCATTTCGGGAGGCGGAAGCTGCAAGAATGTGCACGAGAACGAACGGCCTTTAACGATTATGCGGCCGGCCAGTTTTAACCAAGCGCGGCGCACACGGCAGCGGATCACGAATGGCTCGTTGCCTTTTCATGCTCGAACGTCTCGCTAAGGGGCTCGTCATGCTCATCCTTAATCAGTTTGCGACCGTCAGACAACTTGGCGAACAGGTAGTACAGCCCTGGAATCACCAAGACTCCGACCAACGTGCCCATCAGCATCCCACCGACCGCGGTGGTGCCAATGGTGCGGTTTCCAATGGCCCCTGGTCCGGTAGCGCGGACTAAGGGAATCAGACCGGCGATGAAGGCGAAGGACGTCATCACGATCGGTCGGAATCGCAATTTGCCGGCATCAATGGCCGCATCCTTAATGCTGAACCCTTCTTGTCGGCGCTGGACAGCGAACTCAATAATCAGAATCGCGTTTTTGCCCAGCAGCCCGACCAGCATGACGAGACCAATCTGGCAGTAGACGTCGTTGGCCAACCCCATGGCCTTCAACATGAGAAACGATCCAAACAGGCCGACCGGTAGCGAGACGATCACCCCCAGCGGCAAGACGAAGCTTTCGTACTGTCCAACCAGAACCAGGTACACGAAGACGACGACGATCATGAAGACAAAGATCGCGGTATTTCCCTTGTTGGCCTCGTCATACGAAAGCCCTTGCCAGCCGATGTCGAAGCCGTGAGGGAGTGTCTCGGCGGCGACTTCCTTGATCGCCTCGATGGCTTGACCGCTACTGTAGCCGCTCGCCGGTGCACCTTGAATGATGGCGGTGGTATAGAGGTTGTAGCGGTTGATTTCATTCAGCCCCTGCATCTTCTTGAGGGTCATGAACGCAGAGTAGGGCACCATTTCCCCTTGGTCGTTCTTGATGAACATGTTTTCCAGATCCTCGGGATACCTCCGGAACTCCGGCGAGGACTGGACGTAAACTTTGTAGAACACGCCGAAGCGAATGAAGCCTTGCTCCCACGTACTGCCGACGACGATTGAGAGGTTCTCCATGGCGTCGGAAATGGACACGCCCTTCTGCATGGCCACATCGTTGTTGATGACAATCTCATACTGGGGGTAGTTGCTGGCAAAGAACGTGAACAGACCTTTGAGTTCCTTGCGTTCTCCCAACGCTGCCAGGAATTCGTCGGTCACTTCTCCGAACGCTTCGTAGTCGCCGCTGTTCGTCTTATCGAGCAAACAGACGGAGAATCCGCCAGCCGCACCAAAGCCAGGAACCGCGGGAGGTTCGAAGAACTCGAGCTTCACGTCGGAGATGTCACGGCCTCGTTCCTCGAGTTCCTCAATGATCTGCTTGGAGGTCAACTCACGGTCTGCCCAAGGCTTCAGGTTGATGAGACAGGTTCCCGCGTTCGAACCGCGACCCTCGGTGAGAATTTCGTAACCGGCCAACGATGTGACGGAAGTGACTTCGTCAAACTCTTTGCAGATCTCCTGAAGTTCGTGGCTTTTGGCGTTGGTGTATTCGAGCGTTGAGCCTGGCGGAGTCTGGATGATTCCATAGATAATGCCTTGGTCCTCGAGCGGAATGAAGCCGGAAGGAAGCACTCCGTTGACCAGAAGAATTCCGTAGCCGAACCCTCCGATGACGAGCATGGTCAGTAGCCGCCGCGTGACAATGGTACTCACGATGGAGACGAACCCGCCGGTCACCTTCTCGACGCCCTGATCGAACACATGGATGAACATGCCGAGCGGTCCACGCTTTTTCTTCTCACCCGGTTCGCTTCCGGATAGTGTCGACCGGAATGTCAGTATGAACAACACGGCCATGACGCCAGCGATCACCATCGACTTGGTCTCGGTGAGTTCCATCTGCTCGGAGACCAGTTCGTGGACATTCTCAACATGCAGCAGATAGTAGATGCCGTAGCCGGCTCCCAGTCCAAGAGCCACGGCCAGCACACCACGCACGACGAAGGCGAAACGGCCCGTGAGCTTCTTGATGCAACGATTCACGAAACCAACCAGACCGCGTTGTTTCTCCTGGTTGGTGTGCGGTTTGAGAATCATCGCACACAAGACCGGAGTAAGCGTCAACGCCACCACGCCGGAGAGAACGATCGACATGGCCATCGTGAGCCCAAACTGGCGGTAGAAGACCCCCACCGCCCCAGGCATGAACGTCACGGGAATAAACACGGCCGTCATCACCAAGGTGATGGCGATGATCGCACCGCTGATTTCGCCAACCACCTCTTTGGTCGCCAGGTACGGCGAAAGGTGTTTCGAGTGCATCTTTTCATGCACGGCTTCGACCACCACAATCGCGTCGTCCACCACCACGCCGATTGCCAGCACCAAGGCAAAGAGCGTGATCAGGTTGATGGACATCCCGAACACACTCATGAAAAAGAACGTGCCGATCAGCGAGACCGGAACGGCCAAAGTAGGGATCAGCGTGCTGCGGAAGTCACCCAGGAACAGAAAAACCACCAGTGAGACCAACACAAACGCTTCGAACAAGGTGTGCAGCACCTTCTCGATCGACGCGTCCAGAAAGTTCGAAACGTCGTAGCTGATCGCATAATCCATGCCTGGCGGGAAGGATTCATCCTTCACCTGTTCGAGCTTCTCTTTGACCTTCTCGATGACCTCGGTGGCGTTGGATCCGGGGATTTGCTTGAGCACGATCGAAGCCGAAGGATAGCCGTCAATATCGGAGTAGAGGTCATAAAACGATGAGCCTAGCTTGACGTCGGCAACATCCTTGAGTCGCAGGATCTCACCGTCAGGGTTGGCTCTTAGAATGATCTCTTGGTATTGCTCCGGTTTGTTGTAGCGTCCCACCCAGGTCAGAACGTACTCGATGGTCTGCGACGTCGTCCCGGTCGCCTGGCCGAGTCGACCGGGCGATCCAATCATGCTCTGTTCTTTGATGGCCTCCATGACATCTGCGGACGAAATCTTGTAGGCCCGCAAGCGTTCGAGATTCAACTCAACCCGCATGGCGTAAGCGCGATTGCCCAGGATCTTGGCTTGGCCGACACCCCGGGTCCGTTGGATCTCAGGCAGGAGGTTAGCGGTGACGTAGTTGAACAGGAAGTTCTGGTCAACGTTCTTGTCCGTGCTGAAAACGTTGACATACATCAGCATGCTCGTCATGTTCTGGATGACGATGATGCCTTCTCGGTCCACGATGGGGGGAAGTTGGTTCCTCACCATCTGGATTCGGTTGTTCACGTTCAAGACAGAGACATTCGGGTCCGTCCCAGGCTCGAAGACAATAGTGATCGCTGCCTCGCCGGCACTGGTGGCGGCCGAGGTCATGTAACGCATGTTCGGGACACCGTTGATGGCCCGTTCGAGAATCACCAGAGTCGAATCGACCAGGATCTTGGCACTGGCCCCGGGAAAAGAAACCGCGACAACCACGCTCGGCGGCGCGACGGTGGGGAACTGAGAAATCGGTAGCGTCGAGATCGCCAATCCGCCCATGAACAAAATGAGCAGGGAGATGACAATCGCCAATGCTGGCCGATGCAGAAATTTAGAGAACATGTTTTCGGGGTTACCTATTCCGCGTGATACTTCAGGTTGCCAAGCACTTCTTCGGGAGCGCGGAACACGTATTCGATCTTGCTGCCGTCACGAACCTGACGAATCCCCTCAAGGACGATCTTCTCTCCCTCGTTGAGGCCGCTGTCGATCACGAAAATGTCGTCTTGCTCACTCTGGATGGTGATGTCGCGTTGGTGAACCACACCTTCTTCGTCAACGACATACACATACCGCTTGGCGAGAATCTCGAAGGTTGCCCGCTGAGGAATCACCAACGCGTCTTTCAATGTGCGGTGGAGCAACACGGTGCCGGTTTGGCCGTTTCGCAGCAGTCCTCGGGGATTCGAAAAGTCTGCGCGAAAAGCGATGTTTCCCGTCGTGTTGTTGAAGTCTGCTTCGATCGCGCCAATCTGCCCAGGCTGCGGAAAGATATTGCCGTTCGCCAGCTTCAGTTCGATGTGCAGATCCGCGTTGCCATCGCTCTGTTCGAGATCTTCCTTGTATTCGAGATAGCGAGACTCCGGCACGTTGAAGTAGACCCACATCAGGCTGTTGTCGGAGAATGTCGTGAGCACGTCCCCTTCTTCAATCAGGCTCCCAAGCTGAGTGTGCTGGCGGTCCACGATTCCGTCGAACGGTGCCTTGACGTTGGTAAAGCTCAGTTCGGCCTGACCCAGCATCACTTTGGCCTGGGCCTTTGCCAGTTCGGCCTTCTTGAGCGCGATCTCCTGTGGTGAGACGATTCCTTTCGTCAGCAACGTTTCGGCATTGTTGAGTTCAATCTGGATCCGCTGGGCCTCGGCAATCTCAGAGTCCAGCCTGGCCTGGTAGAGGACCGGAAGGATCTTGAACATCAGTTCCCCCTTCCCGACCGCCTGCCCCTCTTTGACACGTATTTCTTCGAGATATCCCCCCTCCAGGGCTCGGACCTCGATGTGTTGACATGAGTGAATCTGGCAGACGTACTGCTGCGTACTGATCACATCCTTGACGACCGAACTGGTGACTCCAATCTTGTGTTCGTGATGCCCCGATTCGCCGTGCGAATCGGAGTGAGACTCTTGCGACCTGGACTGCTGCGCACAGCCCGATAGCGATAGAGAAACCAGCGTAAGAAAGACGGTTGCAATCGTGGAGAATCTCATATCGCTAGTTTGCACCTCACGGTTAAGGGGTATGGCCAGATGGTTCGGCGGAGGGATGTAGGATGGCTTGCCAACAACGTTCAACAACCGGGGTGCGAGCAGCAACGCAAGGTGTGGCCGAGTTGACAAACATGCTTGGGATGTTGCCGGATCGGAGGCTGGACTGGTCGACGAACTTTCTTATTTTCTCAAGAACACACAACTCAAACGAAGCCGTAAGTCGCGACCCATCGTGCAACTATTTGCACGCCGTGCTGAGTTTTGCATCTCGAATGTCTTCACGCACGTCGTGTTTGCCTCGGGTTTTCGTCGCATATGGTGCAGCGCCTTCTGCATCGCCGTGCAGTTCACCAGGCTGCTGCCTGATAACCGAAGTGCTACAAGGCAATTCTTGTGCCAAACGGTACTGCAGAAAGAATGCAACTTGCACCGCCTGGATCTCACGCGCTGCAATTGCTGCAGATGCGCGAGGAGGCACTTCGCAGGATGCAGGATGCAGGATGCTTGCTCCTCTAGCACCGCTGCGAGTGCGAGATTAGAATGGAACGTAAGATGGTTCGCCCTCCGATTCGATGTACGTGTCGAATTTGTACCTCCCCGCCTTGGCTCTTTTCTACGAATGAAATATGCTCGCGCGCCCCGGCCTGATGTTGCTGCTCACCGTGGCCCTTTCCTCAACGACCGTTGTTTCGGCGGAGCCCTCGTTCGAGAAGGAGCTGCAGCCGTATCTCACCGCCCACTGCCTTCGATGCCATAACGCCAAGACTCAAGAGGGGGAGTTCCGCTTGGACAACTTGTCCCAAGAGGTGGGAGTCAACGATACGCCACATTGGGCAGAGGTGATGGAGCGGATCAATTCCGGCGAGATGCCGCCTGAGGATGTCAAGCAGCGCCCAACCGCCGACGAAAGCGCTGCCGTGGTGGCCTGGATTTCAGCCAGGATTCAAGAAGGCGAAGCGGCGCGAATGGCTCGACGCGATCGCGTTTCGTACAACCGGCTGACGCGGGAAGAATACGTCAACACCATGCGAGACCTGATTGGTGTCCAGTACGATGCCGAAGATCCAGGTGGCCTGCTCGAAGATCCCGAGTGGAACGGGTTCGAACGCCTAGGCTCGGTACTCACCCTGTCGGCAACGCACGTGGAGAAGTACATCCAAGCGGCCGAGGCAGTGCTGGCCGAGGCTTATCCCGACCAACCGGTGAACTATCTTGAGGCGAGTACGCGTGCCGTGATCGTGAGAGAAAACCAACCGCATTACGAACGACTCGAGAAGGCGGAACTGCTGGATCAGGTACGTTACCCTTTGACCACTTCCGGCGAACTCTTCCGAGCGTCGAATCCTTACCGAGGGCCGGACTTGAGATTCCCCGGGGCAGGGGTCTACGAAATCAGCTACACCGTCTGCGGCCTCAAGCCAGAGCATGGTCCGCCACCTCGGATGCAAGTGTACGAGCACAAGCTGGACCGGATTCTGTTTGAGCAGGACATTATCGCTCCTGAAGACAAGCCGGTCACGGTAGCCTTTCGCGTCCATTTCCCGGCCGTGCGCGGTCCTGAAATTCATGTGATCAACAAGTCAGGCGTCGGACGGCATCCGCGAACCAACGGTTCGAGCCGGATTCCCTTTATCACCACCGCTTATCCGCGGGCACCCTGGCAGATGAAAATCACTGATGAACAGGGGCGTCCCCGTTATCCGATCTTGATCATCGACTCCATCTCCATGCGCGGCCCCATTGTGACGGAGTTGGAGCAGCAGCGGCGTGACGAGTACATGCCGGAGAATGACGAACAGGTCCACCGGGCGCTCGAGGCAATGGCCAAACGAGCATTTCGCCGTCCACTGTACGACGGTGAGCTGAAGACCTTTGTCCAGAATGTGGAGAGTGAGGTCGCGGCCGGTGAACCGTTCAGAGACGCCGTCAAATCTGCCATGATCGCAATCCTCTGCTCCAAGAGTTTTCTGTTCATCGCCGAAGGAGATGAGGGCTCGAATCGGCCTACCCTGAACGATTGGGAAATCGCCTCGCGTCTCTCCTACCTGCTCTGGAGTACGATGCCGGATGACGAACTCTTCACGCTCGCCGAACAAGGCAAATTGCGTGATCGGGCGGAGCTTCGCCGGCAGGTGGCTCGTATGCTGGCCGACCCGCGTGCCGAGCGGTTTACCAGATCGTTCTCGTCGCAATGGCTGCATCTGCGCAAAGTTGGGATGTTCCCGCCGGACAAGAAGATCTACCCCAACTACGATTCGCATCTCGAACAAAGCATGGTCGGTGAGTCACAAGCGTTCTTCCAAGAAGTACTGGATCAGGGACTCACGCTCCGTGAGTTTCTGGATTCGGACTGGGGAATGGTGAACCCTCGCCTGGCGCGGTTCTACGGGATTCCAAATATCACGGAAGATCGATTTCAACGGGTGACGCTCCACCCAGACAGCCATCGGGGAGGACTGTTGACCCAGGCTTCGGTGCTATCTCTCACGTCCGATGGTACTCGGCACCGACCGGTGCATCGCGGGGCGTGGCTCTCCGAAGCGATCTTCGGCAAGACGCCTCCTCCGCCGCCCGCCAACGTGGACCCCATTGAGCCGAACCCTGTGGATTCGCCCAAAGCGACATTGCGGATGAAGCTCGAAGCTCACAAACACGACGCCCGCTGCGCCTCGTGTCACCGGAATATCGATCCGCTTGGGCTGGCGTTCGACAACTACAACGCCATTGGCCAGTGGCGGACGCACGAAAAGGTGGAAGGCACCGGCGATGATCCACCCGTCGATGCCAGCGGCGAGTTGCCTGACGGTCGCAAGTTCAAAAACGCCGAAGAGTTCAAGCAATTGCTGCTGACAGACCTCGATGCGTTCAACAAGACGTTTATCGAGAAGCTGGCAATCTATGGACTCCGCCGAACCATGACCTTCGATGACCACAAAGACCTTGAAGCCATTGAAAAGGCTGGCCGCGAGAGCGACTACCGCGTGCGAGACATCGTCACCGCGTTTGTACTCTCGGACCTGTTTCAGAAGCGATAACGTAGTCCGCAAACGCGGCGCGGACCAACGGATCATCCAATGCAATCTCAAACCCTGAGCCTACCAGCGGGACATTCACGATGAATATTCAACGGAACAACGGACTCTTGAATCGGCGTCACGTCCTCCGCGGCTTGGGTGCCACCGTCGCACTGCCGTTGCTGGACTGCATGCGCTCCCCAGCTACGGCGGCTGTACCGGCGCCCACGCCCCCCAAACGCAGCGTGTTTCTCTACATCCCCAACGGCGTGAACACCCTCACCTGGCAAATTCAGCAGGCCGGGTTCGGACTACGTGCTGCCTGAGACGCTTAAGTCTCTCGAGCGTCATCGCGCCGAGTTGACCCCTTTTAGCGGTTTGCATCACCCCAAGGTTTTAGGCAAACACCACAACTGCGATAAGGTGTGGCTCACTGGCGCAGATGTGCCGGCCAACGGCGGCGCGTTTCGCAACTCCGTCTCGGTCGATCAGATGATGGCCGAGGTCCAAGGCAAGGCGACTCGTTACGCTTCGCTGGAAATGGCAATCGAAGGACATTCGCTGGCCTGGTCGCGTGATGGAATCCAGATTCCCGCTGAGCGGAATGTCCGCACGATTTTTGATCGCCTGTTTGGAGTCGAACGAGAAGGCAAAGATGCTGTGCGTCGCCGGTTGCAACGCCGGGGCAGTATCCTGGACGCCGTGTTGGCAGACGCCCGGCGTGTCAACGGCCAACTCGGTAGCGAGGACCGCAACAAGCTGGATGAGTACCTGACCGCCGTTCGCCAGGTAGAAGTCCGAACCGAACGGGCCGACGCCTGGCTCAATGTGCCCAAGCCAGAAATTGATCCGACTCAAGCAAATCGTTTCACCGGAACCATCGACAAGAGTCGTGTCCAAGATTACCACCGGCTGTTCTTCGACCTGATGGTACTCGCTCTGCGGACCGATATGACACGGGTCATCACCTGCATGATCTGCAGCGAATCCAACGGTGGAGCGATTCCGGATATCGGTATTTCCCAGACTCGTCATGGGCTCTCACACCACAACGGGGACCCCGAGCAACTCCGGCGACTCACGCAGACGGACACGTTTCCTCGTCGAGCAGTTCAGCTACTTCCTCGATCAGCTCAAGGCGCACCAAGAGGGACGACCACCGCTGCTGGATACGACCCAGGTCCTATGGGGCAGCGGCATGGCCTACGGTCACAGCCACGGCAACGCGAACCTGCCAACGCTCTACGCCGGCGGCGGATCGCTGGGACTGCGGCACGGCAAACACGTCGACTTCAACCTGCCCGTGATCGGCAAGTACAACGTCGCCGAAGCCAACGAGCACTACCGCATCTGCGGCCGGCCGGTGGACGGCAACGCCCGACTCAGCAATCTGTTCCTGACCATGCTGCAACGGATGGACGTGGAAACAGATCAGTTCCAAGACAGCCTGGGCACCATCTCCAAGATCGTAACCTAGAACAGTTGTCCCAACTGTTCACCTGCAGTATTCGAAACGTTTTTCTTGATCCCTGAACAGTTGAGACAACTGTTCTACATTGCCACAACGATCGACGATTCACCGCTATGCAGAAATCGACTCTTTGTATGATCGCGGCGTGGTTGTTCCTGACGGCCGTGCATGCCGGGGCAGAAGACCCACCGGCCTACCGGACCGATGACAACCCAGTTGTGGCGCTGCCGTGGTTTCAGCCGACCCCTGGCCAGTTTGCACCGGAGCGTCTTGCCCACTTTGTCTCGGGGGAATTGATCGGCGGAGATCACCCAGAGCGAATCGTCAAGATTCGGGTGGATCGCAATGACAGCCAGTCTCGGGCGTTGATGGACTATCCGCTGACCGCCACCATGTTGCCGTATGGCACGGTTTATTACAACAATGCGCCGGCGGCGTTGCAGGACATTCCGCTGGGAACGCATCTGCACGGTTGGTTCTACGAACGACCTGAGGGGGAAGAGAAACATTGGACGTTGCGGAACGGCCAACCTCACAACAAAGATGGCCAGAGGGCATCTCCCGAGGTTGACTTCACCCAATGCTTGCGCCTGGAGGACGATTTCTCCTACCACGCTCGGCGCAATCAGATTTGGAAGATTGACGCCGTGGACCTGGCGACGAATAAACTCACGGCCACACTCCAGCAAGATGGGAAACTTACCGGCAAGCCACAACTGTTCGATCTAACGACGAGTACCACCGTGTTTGTCGGACAGGGTTTCGGAACACTCGAGAGCATCCAGCCAGGGCAACTCGTTCAGTTGAACGTGACCTGGGCAACTCTGTATGGTCCGGGCCGCGTCTTGCGAATCTGGCTGGATGAAGCGAGCCGCAAGCTTGCCTCGTCCCACCAACTTGAACGCCACCGCAACTACATCCGCGAGCGTGGCATCCCGGGCTGGGTAGATGCCGTGGATGATGAGAAGCAGATTGTCACCATCACCTTCTTTGATGGGATCGACCCTGCGTTGTTCAAGGATCTTGGGGTGATTGTGCCGGAACCGCTTGGCTGGCCAACCTCAGGCGGCGCTAAGGACGACCTCGCCCCGAAGGGGACCGTTGCCGTGGCCCGAGAGTGTTTGATGATGTACGACCCTGTCAATGACCGGAAAGGGGGCAATATCCTCAAGACCACCAAGGTGCCGGTGCAGGCTGGATGCAGCGGTGTGCAGATCCAAGTGCAGTGCGGCATGCTGCTCGAAGGCTATCGGCCGACCAAAATTGTGCGGTTCTTTCCGGCTTGTTGGAACGTGGTCGCGCTCCCCAGAGAAGAACAGTTCTTTGGTCGTGAGTAGCCGTGGCAGTGTTTTACTTGGACGCTGTACCAATGCAGAACAGATGCTCTGCGGAGCGTATGTAGAACTCCCCTTGCGAAACTGCCATGGATGCCAGGCAAGTTTCGCCCAAGGTATTTCGGGCAATTTCGTCGTACTTCGCGCCGGGACGGAGTACCAGCGTAACTCCGTCTTCGGACAGCACGTAGATCTTCCCTTCGGCATAGACGGGCGAGGCGGAGTGCACGCCTGTCAAACGATGCAACCAGACAATCTCTCCGGTCCCCGCATCGATGCAGTGCAGGATGTTGTCACGGGTAATCGTGTACAGGTAAGGATCCACATACAGCGGCGAAGCAAGTGCCGGCACCCCTTTGGTTTGTTCCCAGGCGATATGTGTCTTGGTGATGTCTCCCTTGCCACCGAAGCGAATTGCCCGAATCGTGGGTGCTTCGAACCCCGACGAGGTGAAGATCAACCCTTCGCCAACCACGGGCGAAGGAGTCACACCTTCCCCTTGGCTGTAGATGGACCAGGTTCGCTCACCGGTCTGGACATCGAAACCTTGGACACGGTCTCCTCCCGCGGTGACCAACTGGCCACCGTTGTTGAGCAGAATGGGAGTGACGTGTCCTACACGTGATTCGCCTCGTTTGCCTTTCCATCGCACCGAGCCATCGGTGGTGTCTAGCGATAGAATGACGGCGTTCTTCCAAGGAACCTTCCAGCCAATTCGGTTCTCTTCCTGGCTGCTACCATCAAACGGCATGATGAGCTGGCCGTCTGCCAACACAGGCGATGCTCCCAAACCGTGTAAGCTGAAGAACTCAACGTCGTGGTTCTTCCAGACCAGTTTTCCAGAGAAATCCACCGCCACCACGGTGCCGTCATAATAGACCGCGTAGACTCGCTCGCCATCGGTTACCGGTGTCGGCGTGGCGTAGGAATTTTGCTGCCGTTTGGCACCGGGCTGCTGGCGGTGCACTTCGGTATTCCACTTGATGCTTCCGTCTGCACGATCCACGCAGATCACACGGCAGGAGACCCCATCCTCGGTGGCGGTAGTGAGAAAGATGGATTGTTCGTAAACAATCGGAGATGACCACCCGCTGCCGGGGATGCTGGACTTCCAAGCGATGTTGTCGTCAGCCGACCAGGTCACCGGCAAGTTTTTTTCGCTGGAGATTCCTTGGCCATTGGGGCCGCGAAAACGTGTCCAGTTCTCGGCATTGGCCAGGCTGCCAACGATGAACACGAATCCCAGACAAGTTAAGCATCGAATAGCTGTGGTCATGGACAATCGCTTTCTTTCCATCAAAGGTCTGAACGAGGCCAAGGCCTCAGGTTGCTTCGAGCTACTGCTTGAACAACCAGCAATTGTAGCATGCCGGGATATGCCAAAGAACCAAAGCTCGGGCGATCATCTAGCCAGCGACTATTAGCGAGGCTCGTCAATCGCGACAGCAATCAAATCGTAGTCCTGCACGGCTACCACTTCGCAGGGGACGAACTGGCCAGGCTTGAGATTTTCGCCTGTCACAAAAACCAGAGGATCTACATCGGGGGCATCTGCATAACTACGCCCCACCCAGGCATTGGATTCGCCAGGTACCGGCATATCAATCAACACGTCGAGCTGCCGGCCGAGTTGGCGATCATTGAACTCGAACGCCACCTGCTGCTGCACGGCCATCAAGTCGTCGCGACGCTCTTCCTTGACTTCGTCGGGCAGGTGGTCGCTCAGTTTGGCGGCCGGAGTATCTGGTTCGAATGAGTAGGTAAACACGCCCAAGCGTTCGAACTTCTGCTCCGCGACAAACTCAGCCAGTTCGTTGAACTGATCGTCTGTCTCACCGGGGAATCCTACGATGGCCGTGGTCCGCATCACCAGGTGATCGATCTTCGACCGCAACTTATCCAGCAGGGCGACGGTGTCCTTCTGGTTCACTCGTCGCTGCATCCGCTTGAGCATCGTGTCGTTGATGTGCTGCAGCGGCATGTCCAAATACGGGACGATCCGCTCGCTGCGGGCGATGACCTCGATCAAATCGTCATCGAAATACATCGGGTACAGGTACATCAGGCGAATCCACTCAATGCCCGTCGACCTGGTTCCAACTGTACCAGCAGTTCCGCCAGCCGCGGCTCGCCGTACAGGTCCATGCCGTAGTAGGTGGTGTCTTGCGCGACGATGTTCAGCTCGCGCACGCCGTCGGCAGCCAGTTGCTCCGCCTCGGCGATTACCTCTTCCATCGACTTGGTGGCGTGCTTGCCGCGCATCTTCGGGATGGCGCAGAACGTGCAAAGCCGGTCGCAACCTTCGGAGATTTTCAAGTACGCGAAGTGGGGCGGAGTGATCCGCAAACGCTGCCGGTCGGAGAGAGCCTGAACTGGGGCCGGATTGAAGACCAACCGCTGTTCGTTCATCCGGCCAACCAGGCGGTCGGCCACTTTGGTGACTTCCTCACGACCGAACACGCCGACCAGGTAGTCAATGTCAGGGCAGGTTTTGAGAAGCGCTTCCTTCTCGCGTTCGGCCAGGCAGCCGGAGACAATCACGCCGCGCGTCTTGCCGCTCCGCTTGAGTTGCAGCATTTCTTCGATCACGGCGTACGACTCGTCGCGCGCTTGTTCGATGAATCCGCAGGTATTGACGATGACAAAGTCCGTGCCTTCGGCCTCCGGCACCATCTGGTAGCCATCCAGTTGCAAGAGTCCCAGCATCCGCTCGCTATCGACCAGGTTCTTGGGGCACCCCAAACTCACAAAGGCATACTGCCCTCGCTGAGGACCAGTGGTTGGCTCTTGAAGGGAGCTTTCCCCTTGCGGGGCATCAATAATTGGCAGTGACTTCATGTTTTCAATTCGGTGGTTCGTTGACGGTAGGGGACTTCGCCACTGGCCATTTTGATGCGAAATGGTCGGAACGGTTCAGCACCAACGTAGTTCATGATCCGTTTCGTGGTCATCATTATGCGAGCACCTTTGACGATGATTCGAAGATGCGTTGGCTGACCGATTCACGCTTTGACCACGACAATCATTTCAGATTAGCGGATGCCGGCCGATAATCAAACGGCCTGCCTGCCGCGAGCAAGGAGAATGCCCAAAATATCCGGCGACAAGGCTTTCGTAGCAACAGGTTACGTGAAGCTGGTGCTGTCCAGGCACGCGGGCGAACATCTTGGAGAGTTCTGCCTGCGCCGCCGGTGGCGGTCTGGTACGATATCGCCAACTGTTGAGAACCAGAACTCGCCGGGTATCGGATCATGGCTCACCATCGCAGACGCAGACACAAGCACAAACAGCAGTTGGCGGTGCCGCAGCCCAAGCAACATGGCACCGTGATGGGGACACTGGTCATGTCCCCCTCGGCGATGCGACCGGCGATCGAGCTGATTGCCTACGGACCAGATGATTTTATCTGCCAACCGATCGACGATCTCAAAGAAGTCGAGGCCTACGTCGGCAAGTGGCCTGTGGTTTGGGTCAATGTCGATGGACTGGGCAGCGGCGAAGTCATCTTCCAGTTGGGGGAGATGTTCGGCCTGCATCCTCTGGCCATGGAAGATGTGGCACACGCCCATCAGCGGGCCAAGGTGGAGTCTTATGGCGAACAGTTGTTTGTGGTGGCGCACGCCATGGAGCAGCACCGGGTGGAAGATGCGGACCATCTGGAAAGCCAACAGGTGAGTCTGTTCTTGGGGCCGCAGTTCTTGCTCTCTTTCCACGAACGCCCTCGCCGGCAACAGATGGGAACCATTCGCGAGCGCTTGCGCCGCAACTTGGGCCGGCTAAGATCTTCGGGGCCTGACTATCTCACCTACGTCTTGCTGGACTCGGTCATTGACGGCTACTATCCCATTCTCGAAGGATACGCCGACGAGCTTGACGATCTGGAAGAAGAGATCACAGGCACGCCGGGGCCGGGGGCCATTTCGCGGTTGCATGAGACCAAGTCCAACCTGCTCTTGATGCGCCGTACGCTGCGGCCTCATCGCGAGGCGTTGGCGGCCTTGGTGCGTGATCCGCTGCCCGCCATTCAGGAAGAAACCCGGGTCTATCTGCGCGACTGCTACGACCACACCATGCAGTTGTTCGAACTCGCTGAGACGTATAGGGAGGTGATTGCGGATCTGAGGGACCTGCATCTCTCGAGCGCCAGCCACCGGATGAACGAGATCATGCAGGTGCTGACGATCATCTCCACTGTGTTCCTGCCTTTGACATTTCTCGTCGGCATCTACGGGATGAACTTCAAAGACATGCCAGAATTGAAGTGGCGATTTGGTTACCCAGCGTGCTACTTGTTGATGATCACGGTTACCATTGCCATGGTGAGCTACTACCGCCGCCGCGGTTGGCTGCGGGGATTGAGAAGCAGCACCGAAGACCAAGACTCCGCCGAGTCCAAGAACCCCTGATGCCCGGCAATTCTCACTCCACCGAGACCGGCGTACCGAGAACTTCGAGCAAAGCCCTTACAAATGCAGGATGGGCTGGCCAGGCGGCCGCCGTTACCAGGTTGCCGTCCACGCAGGCGTCGTCCAGGCCATCGGCCGGATCTTGCCAGAGGCCGCCAACGGCTTCAACATCAGGACGAACGGCAGGATAGGCCGTGCATGTTCGTCCTTTGAGCACACCGGCCGCTGCCAGCAGTTGGGCCGCGTGGCAGATGGCGGCGATCGGCTTGTTGGTTTCGTCGAAATGCCGCACGAACGCCAGCACTTGCGGATCCAGCCTGAGGTACTCTGGGGCTCGTCCGCCCGGGATCACCAGCGCGTCATAGCCGCTCGGGTCGAGATTGGCAAAGTCGGCGGTGATCTTGAAATTGTGGCCCCGTTTCTCACTGTAGGTTTGAAAACCGTCAAAGTCGTGGATGGCCGTGGCGACCGTATCCCCTTCCATCATCTCAGGGCAGACCACGTCGACGACGTGTCCCACCATCAACAGCATCTGGTAGGGGACCATCGCCTCGTAGTCTTCTACGAAATCACCGACCAGCATCAAGATTCTTTTCTGCGCCATGGGGTCCTCACCAGGAAAGTAGTCGTCTCAAAAATGTAGCAGAAGAACCCGATACGTTTCTCTTGGTTCGTGAACCGTTGAGACAACTGTTCTACACAAAAACTGGTTTGAGGTCCTAACTCGTTCGTTGAGTCAAGTTCTAGCGACCAGCGGGAAAGTAGTCAGCTCACGAAATGTAGCGAACGGCCCGGTACGTTTCTCTAAATCCGTGAACAGTTGAGACAACTGTTCTACAATGCGCGAATTGCTACGGCGATGGAGTGGCGGATTCGAGACGTTTGCGCAGTTGTTCGACTTCCGCCTGAAGGGTTTCGATGTGCTTGAGGGTTGCCTTCTCACGCTCGTCGCGTTGTTGCACCTCGGCCTGAAGTCGCTGGATCACTAGTTCGAAGGCCGCAAGTTGCCGCCGCAACAGGTCCCCTTCGCGCAATGGCGGATCGGCCGCCGCATCCGCCATCTGTTGGCTAGGACGCTTGATTTCGAACTGGTTGTCGCCGCGCCGCACTGCTTCGATTGCCAAACGCTGGCGGTCCAACTGCGAGGGAGAAACGGTGGTCCCCCCTCCCAGTGTCACTTTCATCTGGAGCAACTCGCCTGCCTGCATCACCGTGAACTGCAGCGTATCCCCAGGCTGTTTGCGCAGGGTCCGGCCGACCACCTGATACACGCTCCGGACCTTCTGGCCATCGACTTCCAAAACGGTCCCCCTTTGCGCAAGCCGGCCTGATCCGCAGGTCCGCCAGGAGTGACTCGTTCGATGCGTAGGCTTTCGCCGTCGGTTTCGAGCGTCAGTCCGACCGTTGGACGTTGCCGCTGCAGCACCACGAGTTTGTCATCGGCCTTGGCCCTGAGCAGACGCTGAACGTGCCGAACCGGAATGGCGTAGGTCCATGAGGTAGGCTGCGTATCGACTGCGGCCACGGCGACAATACCGATCAACTCTCCATATCGGTTGACCAGTGCCGCGCCGCTGGAGGTGTCGGTCGTCCGCACGTCACACTGCAACAGCGGAGGCAGGTTCGAGTTGCTTAGTGTCCGGTCCGTGGCCCCTAAAATTCCCAGCGAAACCACCGGGGGCTCGATGCCTGCGGCTGCTGCAGTGAGTACGGACTCGCCCACCTTGACCGGACGCGCGACCGGGGCCAGGCCAGGCAGTTCGTCCTCTTCGATCTGGAGCAGCGTCAGCCCTGAGTAGAAATCAATCACACGCGGCTTGGCGATGTCTTGGCCACCGTCAGGCAGCGTCACCCGATATCGGGCGGTTGCCGGCATGGTGGCGAATGTCACGATCCAACCGTTTCCCAACGAGACGCCGGACAACACCGTCACGGTCTGCGGTGATTGGGCGTTGTCTGCATCCGCCGGCACAACCACAGGCGAAATTCGCAGCGTCACCGTCGTCTTCTGCAACACCGAGGCGACGGCCGAAGTCTCCGGCACTTCGTCAGCGATTGCCCGTTGAATGGAACCGCTGCCGGCGAGCCCCAGCATGGCCATCACCACCACACAGATCCACCGCGGCGCGGCGAGCCGCCCGTTCCATCCAAGCCATGGCTCATACTTCAGGAAACCGCTTCCCTGGGTCGCTGGCGTTTGATGGAAATTGAGCGGTTTCATAGTCTCGAAAACGTAGGGGCGTCAGAGGGAGAGCCGACACTCTTGGTCGTCAAGCAGATCAAGCATGGCTTCTTGCTCGGCAGCATCCAAAGCTTGAAACGTTGCTACGGGAACTGGATTGACATCCGCTTGCGGTGATGGGCTGGAAGCCGAATTGCTAGGCGCTGAAACACTGGACGCTGAATCACTAGGCGCTGAATTGGTGGATTCGGCAGGGTGAGAAACCGTGATCCGGTCAGGCTGGTTGAGATTGCTGCCTGGCGAGGCATCTGCGGCAGGCGGTGCTAACCGCGTCTCGATGGCGACGCGCCTTCCTGCTGGGGACTTCGTACCCGGGCTTCCGGACGGCTTCAGCAACGGCAACGCGGCAACCATCAGTGCCGCCGCAGCCCCCGCCGCAAAAATTGCCACCGGGCGAATGCGTTGTTGATGAGACCGTTGTTGTTGAGACGGTTGCTCTTGCGATAATTGCGCCACCGCCACACGCTCGAGGATTCTCTCTGCTGAGGGTGCCGGATACGCCGAGGCGAGGCCGTCGGCATCATGTTGCAGGTGGGCAGCCAGCGAAGAAAACTCCGCTTCGTCACCCTGGCGCATTTCGCTTTCGTCCGGTTCGGTCCGTTGCAAATTAAACCGCATTGCTCAGGTCCTCCCAGGTGTGTCGAGGGATATCGGCCGTGTCTTGGCCTGCGGCTTCGAATCGTTCACGCAGTGCTGCCAGTCCGTTGAAAATGCGGGACTTCACGGTGCCCAACGGACAGCCTTCGGCTTCCGCAATCTCTTCGTATCGCAAGTGCTCACTGAATCGCAACACCAATGCTTGCCGTTGACCGTCGGGAAGTTCAGCTACCAGGCTCCAGAGTCCTGCCTTCCACTCTGCCACTTCGATGGCCGTTTCGGCAGCCGGGGCTGATGGCGTAACTCCTGCGCTGTTCTCCAACATGACTTTCAACGCGGTACGCCGGACCCCCTGACTCCGCCTGCGCCGACGTTCGAGATTCAACAAAATCCCGTACAGATAGGTGTAGAGGGCACTACGCCCTTGAAACCCTTGCGGCGCTTTCGCCAGAACCAAAAACGTCTCTTGAGCCAAATCGTCGGCATCCCAGGGATTCCCCGTCAATACCAGTGCGGCACGGTGGATCCGCGGCAGGTACTGTTCGATGGTCTCTTGGAGATCGATCTTCGATGCCAAGGGGACGCTCCAGGGGCGACAGGTAGGCTGGATAGTCTCAGGGGATTGGAGGGTATTCGCTGAATGAGCCATACTGCCAGCATGACCACCCCTCCCACATCAGGTTAACAGGCTCCGTGACACACGTCTAATATCTGTTGTTGTTAAAATTCGTTGCGACAACCACGAGTTCTTACTTGGGTTGGTTGCCGGTGGGCAGAGAAAAGTTCATTCAAATTGCGTCAAGATCCGATGTTTCCAGGGAAACAGACTGTATCGGTTGTAGCGAAAGTAACGGGCCGGGAACTTCGATTCTCTTTGCCACCCGCTTATGATACCATTGCTACCAACCGGAATTTCGCTAAAGTCAGACTATTCCCTTACTTTGGAACGCTCGGGAAGTGGCCGGTCGACGCACCTCCCGGGTCGTTTTTCAGAATGAAGTTCCCACGCTCTGGAGCCAGGTAAACGTGAGAATT
>CALOEH010000049.1:0-5122 GCA_942492195.1 uncultured Planctomycetia bacterium
AGTTTACATTGAGTTTGGGGCTGGCCGCCTATGTCCTGCGCTGTTTGCTGTTTGCCCTGGCCGCCGAAATGAATGCCGGAGCCGCGCCGATTATCAGCGTGGTCTGCCTGGGCCAGTCGCTGCATGGAGTTTGCTTTGCTTGCTTCTTGGCGACGAGTTTCATGCTGATCGACCGCATCGCGCCCTTGGACGCACGCGGCAGTTTGCAAACCTTTTACGGCACCGTGATCCTGGGGCTCGGGGCATTGGCCGAAGGTGTGGTGGCAGGCAAGATCGGCGAACTGTTCACCACCGGGAATGGCGACAATGCCATTGTCCATTGGCAAAGTGTCTGGCTCAGCTGCGCAGCGATGGCGGGCGTTTGCCTGATTGGCTTTCTCGTGGCATTTCCTCGGACGCCGGTAGAGCGGCCGGCAGCGGACTGAGAACGCTGGCGTTTGACGTCATCGCAACCATTGGCGGACAACGTCTTCAACCTCTTCCCCTTCCAGGGTTTCGTGGGCTAGAAGGTGGTCCGCGACTGTGGCCAATGCCGCCCAATGTTGGTCCTGATTCAGCAACTGGTAAACGTGGCGCGTGGCTTGCTCCAAATACGCAAGCTGTTGGCGTTCTGTCGGCACCAGCGCAGATGCGGCATTCCAGGCTAACTTCCAGTCGGCGGCCCACTCGGCAACAAAGCCAGGGTGGTAGGGTTCGCCGCGATAGATCATTTCTGCGGCAGGCCCAGCCAAGGCCACCCAAACGGACCGCTCGTAAAACTCGCGCGGGGTCATTTGATCGCGGGGCCAGGCAACCTGAATCTCGGCATGACGATCTGGACCATCATCTCGGTCCGGTTCGATGGTTACCGACTGCACCTGAGCGCCCACATAGATCGCCATGAAGGCGTGCCCCGCTTCGTGATAGGCGGAGACCTCAGGCATTATTCCGCTGACTTCAACTTCCACTGCTCGTTGAAGAAACCGGCTTCCACCACACGGCCAGCGGAGCTTCCGCTCGGCGGAGTGCGAATGTCAATCACGGCCCAGTCCGGCAGCTTCGGATTCTGAAGCGAATTGGTACGGTCGTGATCTTCGCGGAAGGTTGGTCCCGAGTTGAGTACGATGTACTTCGCCGGGTTGAGAGGATTCGGGTAGATCAACACCGGCACGTGCGAAGAACGTGGGTGTTTTTGGGAGCCCACCACCACATCCGCCCCCACGTATCGGATTGGCAGTTGATCGTTGACTTGGGAAATCAAACCGTTGGAGTCAACATCGCCCCACAAGATCAGATGCTTCCCGGCGATGTCCTCCGGCGTCACGTCCACATCCTTCTTGACGGGCAACTCACCACGGAAAAGTGCTCTCCAGCGGTCAATCTGGTGCGGCAATTCGAACTTCACCCAAGCATCCACACTTGGGTTTTTGGATTGCCCAGTCGGTGTGACCACCAAGAACGGTTGGTAGAACACGTCATCAATGGGTCCTTGCAAGCCGGGCGATTTGAGAAGTTCGCTGCCTGAGGCAACCGTGGAACCCTCGCTCCATTGACTCCCTGTTTTTTGCAGAACTGCGGGAAACCTGGCGACGGTCAATGGTTGGTTGTCGATCCGGAGTGCAAGCGCCGTGATCTCTTGCGGAGGGGACAACTGCAACTCGGTGATGTTCTTAGTAACAACATGCAGTGTGTTGGTGCGGTCCAGGTGGGCATCGATCCGCGAATCTTTCCAGTGCTCGCCCAATCCGAGAGCGCGGACCCAAGCAACCTGAGGGTATCGCAGAGTGCGGGTTTGTAGACTGACACTGCGTGGCTGTGGATTGCGTCCTTGTTTCACGTACTTGTTGACGCGAGTCAGGATCTCATTCAATGTCTCGGGGTGGTACTTGTGTCCCATGCCAGGACCAATGAGATGCGTCAGTTTCTGGCCCTCGCCGTCGAAGGCTTCTTCCATCACTCGGGCAGCTTGGATCTGAGCGTCAACCTCGCCGCTGTAGGCGATCACCGGCAAGTTGAACAGGTTGCGAACATAGTCCGGCACATCGTATAAACCCCACAAGGTTTGTTCGTAGGTGGGAGGGAAACTCTCCGGCTTGAGTTTCTGATATCGGGCGGTTTCGGCAAACCCGGCCCCGGGGCTCATGGCGACCCATCGGTCTGGGTAATGAGCCCCCAGGTGCCAGCATCCGGCTCCCCCCATCGAGAACCCCATCAGCACGATTCGCTGCGGGTCAATCTTGTACTGCTTCTGCACTTCGGCAACTACTTCGAGTACGTCAATCTCGCCGGCCGACTTGAAGCCGACGCATTGCCGGCCGAACGGGTGAACGACAATCGCCCCCTGGGGAGCAATCTGGCCCGCACGCGCGAGACGCTGCTGGATGAAGTGCAAATCGGTCTGTTTGTCACCCCGTCCGTGCAACCAGACATAGAGGGGAACCGCCTGATCCCAGCGAAGGTCAGCTGGGATTTGCAGCCCATATGGCTGGGGCGAATCGTCAATCACACTGCGGTATCCGCGCACCACCTGGCCTGTTTGCCGATGCCAGGGTGCCGCGCCCCGTTCCAAATCAGCAAGGCGCTCCGTCGCCAACTTCAGCTGCTGATGGGCGATTGCCGTATCCGCTGCCTTGTAAAACTCATCATGCAGCAGCGCGTATTCGACGGCTTTCACCAGGATCTCGGCGTCAGGCAGCAACTCGTTGTCTGCCAACTTCTCGCAACGCGCGCGAAGCTTCTTGGCCTCGGTCGTCAGAGCGTCTCGCTCGGCGGGATCAATGGCAACGCCCTGCGGCGGCAATCGTCGGGCAATATCGGCACCTTCGGCAGACCAACCCATCGGGGCAGCCAACAAGACCAGCAACCCAGCAAGCAAACAACGAGACATCAAGCACCTCGGCAATTGAGAAGTTACAAACCACGCGGTCTCGGCAACTTCAAGTGAGCGGACACCGTCAAGGGACAATAGAACGCGCCCACTTGGTCTCCGCGATAGATCGTTAGCGAGTCCAGTAATCAATCACCAAGGCCTTCTCCAAGCGAGGCCGCAGCAGCTTGACGAATTGCTGATGAGCGGCATGGGGCAGGTAGGCGTCTCGCCCTTTCTCGTCCGCAAAGGTGACCAAGAAACAGTGCGTGAATCCGTCTGCTTTGCCTTCGGGGCTGACGTCCGTTCCCCATTCGAAATCGATGATCGAATCAATCTTTGACGGCAATTGGGCGAACGCCTGGGCGACTTCGTTGACTTCTTCGTCACTGGTCGAGTCCAGGAATTTGAAGATGACCACGTGCCTTAGCACTTTCTTCGGCGACGCGTCCGGCTTGCCGGCTTGGGCCACCGACGCAAACGCCCCCAACAGCATGGTTCCCAGCATCGCAATCACTGTCCAACGTTGATCCATGGCAAGACTCCTCAACTCGGGGGAAGAAAAAACGGAAGGTAAAACAGTTGTCCCAACTGTTGACCTGCAGTACGCGAGACGTTGTTCTTGCTTCGTGAACAGTTGGGACAACTGTTCTACATTCCTCGTGAGATTTTCAGTCGGCCATTATGCACTACGGCCAAGTCAGATGCACGGGGACGTTTGACCAAACGACTCAACTGCGAGCGGGCAATCGCTCAACGGATTCCAGTCGCCTCGAGGGCCAGGATCTCGCGTTGCCAGGCTTCGCGCGTCTCGTCGGTGACGCTGGGGTCAGGGAGCAGCGAACGACGGGTGCAGTTCACCAGAGCCTGCAGGGTTTGATATCGTCGGGTGCGGCCGATGGCGGGCGGGATACAATCTCCGACAATCTCCTCGATCGACGTGTCGTCGAGAGTCCCCAGTGCCTGGCATGCTTTGAGGTGCGAACGGAGCGAAGCGAACGCGGCGGCCGAGTAGGCTGGCGTCAACACATCCAAACGGTTGACGGTTTCTTCCTGCACCTCGTCTTCGACGGCGGCCAGTACCCAGCGAAGAAACGCTTTGCGATCTTCGCCGGTGGGATCGAGCACCGGAATAATCAGGTCTCCCACCCGTCCCGGCCTGCGGATGTCAGGGCTCAACAAATGAATTCGGGCGGTCATTAATAGCCAGATCACGCGCCCTTTGAGTCGAGGGTCGGACATCATCTGTTGGATCTTGCCGGTCAAGCGGCGCTCGGTGGCGTGTGCGTCGGGTCCCACTCCGCCGAACTGCGTGTCTGCTTCGTCAACAAAAATCACCACCTTGACCAAGGCTTCCAGCACCCGGCGGAGGCGTTCGAAGATCACATCCGTTTGGCCAAACCACTGGCTGCGAATGTTTTTGAGGACCAGCACCGGCATGTCCAGGGATGTGGCAACGGCCTCGAACAAGAACGTCTTGCCTCCTCCGATGGGTCCTGCCACAGCGGCTCCGGTAAGTGCGGCAGCGCCCTGAGCCTGAAACCGCGGAAGCAGTTCGTCCTGAACGAACTCTTTCAATTGGGTGAAGCCCACCACGTCTTTGAGCGTGTGGGCGGGCTTTTTGAACTCCACCACGTCATCACCCAGCTGGCCGGAGATGAACTGTTCGACCTTGGCAATCACCTCGTCCATGGCGAGCGGTGCCCTGGAGTAGGCCGCGCCGAGCAAGAGTTGCCGTAGTGCATGGAGTGACAGACCAGCCGAAAACGCCGCAAGATTGGCTGGCACCTCGATCGCCGGTGGCTGAGAGGTGGGTACTTCGCCGGCCACCGGAATGGTTCCATGTTGGCAAAACCAATCCATGTAGTGCTGCCGCTGCTCGAGATCGGGGGCAGGAATCTCCACGCTCAGCACTTGCGGTAGCCGCGAAATTCGCGGATGCACCAGCGAGCGAGACTCGGCCAGCATGATCACCGCATCGCCTGCTTCCATGAACGCCGGGTCGCTAAACCAATCCTGCATGACGCTCACGCGGTGGCGATCAGCGACTGAGAGGCGTGTCACATCGCCATCTCCGGCAGGGAGCAAGAAGTCCGTGGCTTCGATCAGGATCAACAGGTCTTCTGACAAATTCGGTTGTCCGGCAGCTCCCTGAGAACGAGAACAGAGGGTCATTTGCCGCAAGAATTCCAAGGCCATGGTCGGCTTGCCCACCGACTCGATCAGTTGGGCGTCAAACTCGGCTTCGAGCATTTCCTTTTGACGCTGCAAAGCCCG
>CALOEH010000050.1:0-23179 GCA_942492195.1 uncultured Planctomycetia bacterium
GGCACTGCTGAACTTTGTCCGTGCCTTGCACTTGTTGGGTGCCACTGCTGCCGTCAGCAGGGCATTCTTGAGACCAGGTCAGTCCTCTATTTGCCCAGCGGTCTCGGAGCGAGTCGTGCAGCAGACCTCGAAGTGCTTGATCGTTTTCCGATGAGACATGCCGTGATTCGTACCCGGCACGAGCGGCAGTGGCACAGTGGCACCAAACCCAACCACCCAACCACGCTGCTGCCCCCATCGCTTGCTGTGGCTCAAGCCCTGGCTGCGGCGTGGAACTGCTCTTTCAGTTTCTTGGTCATCGGGCCTGGCTGGCCAGAACCAATCTCACGATTGTCCACTTTGACCACGGCAATCACTTCGGCTGCCGTCCCGGTCAAAAAGCACTCGTCAGCGATGTAGACGTCGTGCTTGGTGAGAGGAACCTGACGGACCTCGATCCCATCGGCTTCGGCCAATTCGATGACCGCCTGACGGGTGATGCCTTCGAGAATTCCGGCGTCATTCGGTGGTGTCAACAGCACGCCGCCGCGCACCAAAAATATGTTGTCGCCCGTGCATTCGGCCACATGGCCCTGGGTATTGAGCATCAGCGCTTCGCTGCATCCGGCCTGAAGACCTTCGATCTTGGCGAGAATGTTGTTGAGGTAATTGAGCGATTTGATCCGGGGACTCAGCGCGGCGGGATGATTGCGCACGGTGCTGACCGTCACAATCTCTAGCCCGCGCTCGTAGAGTTCTTCGGGATACAAGGCGATCTTATCCGCAATGATGATCACCTGCGGATCCGCGGTCCGATTGGGGTCCAGCCCGAGCGTGCCTGCGCCGCGGGTAATCACCAGCCGGATGTAGCCATCGGTAAGTTGATTTCGTTTGAGCGTTTCGTCAATGGCATCGGTCATTTCCTGCTGGGAGATTGGGATCTTGAGCCAGATGGCTTTGGCCGAATCCCAAAGTCGCTGGAGGTGGTCCTCGAGCCGGAAGACCTTGCCGCGGTAGCTGCGCATGCCTTCGAACACACCATCGCCGTACAACAGCCCATGGTCGTAGACGCTAATCTTTGCGTCTTCTTTGTCGTAGAACTTTCCGCTGATATAAATCTGCAGCGACATGGGGTGTGCAGCCTCACGCCGGCAGAACTTCAAGGCTCGCCGGCAATGTTCGAAGGATACTAGGTGAATGTCAGAAGAATCAGAACCGCACAAGGCATCCTTACCACACGACCACCGCAGGTGGAAACTGTGCCAGATGTGACGAATCACAGGCCCAGCTGGGCCCAGCGTGCGGCAGTGATCTACCCAAGTGGCTCAACTGTCTGCAATTTGCCCCTGGGCCAAGCGTACCGTTCGGTGGGCCTGATTGGCGACGGTCACGTCGTGGGTCACCATGACTATAGTGAGGTTATGTTCCTCGTTCAAGGAGCGAAGCAGCTGCATGATCTCAGCCCCGGTCGACTGATCCAGGTTGCCGGTCGGTTCGTCGGCAAGCAGAACTTGAGGCCGATTGATCAGGGCTCGGGCAATGGCCGCTCGCTGCATTTCGCCACCGGACATTTCGCGTGGTTTGTGCTTGAGACGGTGCCCTAGCCCTACTTGTTCGAGCAGCGCGGTCGCTTCGGCAATGTGCTGTTTGCGAGACTGCAACCAACCCCAAACACTTCGGCGAATTAATGCGGGGGCCAGCACGTTCTCTAGAGCCGTGAGCTCGGGGAGCAAGTGATAGAACTGGAACACCATGCCCAGGCTGCCATTGCGAAAACGATCTCGGTGTCGAGGGGCCAGGTTGTCGATCCGCGTCTGTTCGTACCAGACCTCCCCTGCGTCTGGAGCATCGAGCGTACCTAAGATATGCAGCAGCGTACTCTTGCCGGAGCCGCTTTGTCCGATGATGGAGACAAATTCTCCTCGGTGAACCTCCAGGTCGCAGCCTTCGAGGACCGGCACACTGGCCACCCCTTTGCGATACACCTTTTGCAACCCACAACAACGGAGTTGTACCGGAGAGAGACGGGCATGCCACCGGTGGTTGCGTTGGCGAACCGGACTCGAGGAGTCGGGCGTCGTTCGGACACTTGGGCTGGTTCGAGATTACTCATTAGCGCAAAGCCTCCACGGGATGAAGTCGAGCGGCGCGAAACGCCGGCAGCACGCTGGCCATGACGGCAATAATTAACGCCCCCACCACCACCCAAGTCACGGTGAACGGTTCGACGATGGTCGGGATCTTATCGAAGTAGTAGATCGAGGGATCAAACACCGGCTGCCCTGTGATCCTGCCGAGCATGTCGGCAATCCAGTTGATGTTGGTCACAAACAGCAGTCCCATTACCAGCCCCGCTCCCGAGCCGACGATCCCGAGCGAAAGCCCATAGGTGAGAAAGATGCCGAGAATGCCAGACCCTGGCGCTCCCAGCGACTTGAGGATGCCAATGTCTTTGGTCTTTTCGACCACAATCATGAAGAAGATGGCCAGAATGCCAAACCCGGCCACGGCAATGATCAGAAACAGCAACACGTTCAAGATGGCCGTTTCCATATTCACCGCAGCCAGCAGCGGACCTTGCTTGTCTTGCCAGGTTTGGATGCCATAGAACTCGGGGGGGAATACCGCCCGCAACTTGTCACGAACCAGGTCTCCGTCCGCTTCGTCCTTGAGCTTGATCTGGATGCTGGTCACAAAGCGGGCCCCGGTTTCCGGATCGACCATGCCGCGCAGGTCTTGCAGCTTTTCGATCGGTACGAAGACAAAACTCGCGTCGTACTCGCTCATCTTGCTTTCGTAGAAGTCCACCACGGTGAATGAGTCATCAATGGCCCTTGGAGGGGTGCCTGCGGTCGGAAACGTGAGCTTGATGTCATCCCCTGGCAGCACCAGGAAATGGTCTTCGCCATCTCTTCGGAACGAGGATAAAGCAATGCCTAGCACGCAACCGGTCCGCTGCTCGCTCGCTTCGTCCAGCGACCACGGTTTCTCTGTGGCTTCTTCGCCACGAACCAAATTGAATGGGTCTTGCACGTCGGTCGGAGTTTCCGACTCTGCTGCCGGTTCCAACGTGGGACCTGCAACAGCCGGTTTACCGTTATTGACTTCGTCCTGTGCCAACTCGGAGCGAGCCTCAGGGACCGGGGTGTTCTCGCTTTGCGGATAGCCTGGAATCTCTAGCGATTCGACATCTTTGCGCTGCTGCTCGAGGCGATGTTGCCACAGTGTGCGCTGTTCGCGACGGTGCATTCCGGCTGTATCCATCCCTACCCGGCGGACGGCGTTTTCGCCACCTTGCGGATCGAATGCGTCATACCCGTCTTGGTGGAGGTCGAACGTGAATGCCTGGCGATTCTCAGGATGCTGCAAGTACTGCCCAAAATCAGTGGCGGAACTCTTGGTGGCAGAATCAATACCGATCAATTGCACGGGACGCGTGACCCATTTGCCATAGGACTGATAGCTCAACATGGCCGGGACATGGACGGTGGGAGTCATCGACTCAATGTAGCGCCCCGCGACACGGTCGATCTCACGCATGTGGTACTGAGGATCCGGGAAACCCGCCAGGCTGCGAGCCTCGAAGACCACGTCACTCACGACCCCTTTGATGCGAACTTGCATCTCATGGGTGAAGCCTTCCATGACGCTGTTGACCACAATCATGGTCGCCACCCCGAGGGTGACACTCACAATCGAGGCGAGCGCAATGTATCGGGTTCGCAGATACCGCCAACAGAGCAGCAGTTTGTACATGGGCCATCCTTTGCCATCGTTCGAAGCCGAAAGAAGTACGGCTAGCCGCGGAATGTGCATCCGTGGGCCGGCCCGACCTCCTTGTCGGTCCAGAAAACTGTCGTATTGTCAGGCGAGCGCAAACATCGCTCACTTATTCTCCGATTGATCCTACATGTCTTCAGGTGTGGGCTGGAACTCACACCGCGGCTGTTTCTAAGGCTTCCGCACTAGCGCACTTCAGGACGCAAGAGCGGAAAGAGAATCACGTCACGAATGGTTTGGCTGTTGGTGAGCAACATGACCAGACGATCAATTCCAATTCCTAGTCCACCTGCAGGCGGCATGCCATGTCGCAGGGCGCGGATGAAATCGTGATCCATCTTGGCCATGGAGTCTTCTTCTTTTTGCCCTGCCAGCTGGGTTTGGAACAGCTCTTCCTGCAGGTCAGGGTCGTTCAATTCGGTATACGCGTTGGCGACTTCCATCCCTTCGATGAACAGCTCAAACCGCTCAGCGACTGCAGGGTTGTCCGCTTTTCGCTTGGTCAAAGGGCAGATGCTGGCCGGGTAATCCAACACGAACACCGGTCCCTTGAGGGCCCCTTCCACCTTCTCCTCAAAGACTTCGTTCTTGACCACGTCTGGATGCTTGCCAGCTGTATCCAAGCCAATCTGTTGGGCAAGCCTGGCAATGCCCTCCGCGTCACTCCCGGCAATGCCGGTTTGTTCTTCGAAGAGTTCGTCGTAGGTGCGTCGGGCAAACGGCGGCTTGAAGTCCACGGTGGCTTCGCCCCAGTTCAACTGATGCCCCTGATCGGTAGCCGCCAAAGCATCCAGGATCAGCCGCTCGGTCAGATCCATCATGGATTCGTAATCGCCGTATGCCTGATACACCTCGAGCATGGTGAACTCAGGGTTGTGTCGAGGGCTGATCCCTTCGTTGCGGTAGACTCGCCCCAACTCAAAGACCCGTTCCACACCGCCGACCAACAATCGCTTGAGGTGCAACTCCAGGGCAATCCGCATGAAGAGGGGAATGTCCAAAGCGTTGTGGTGGGTCTTGAACGGTCGGGCAGCCGCACCGCCAGCAATCGAATGCAGCGTGGGACCTTCGACCTCGACAAAGCTCTGCTCGGCCAGGGTGCTGCGGATGGACTTCACAATTTTGGTCCGCCGTAAGAACCGCTCCAGCGAACCATCCGTGTAGACCAGGTCCAAATACCGCAGGCGTTGCCGCAACTCAGGATCAGAAAGTCCGTGGTGCTTTTCAGGGGGCGTGTTCAGGCTCTTGGTCAGGAAGTGCAAATCCTCGACAAAGATGGTGAGTTCGCCGGTCCGAGTCCGCTTGAGTTCGCCATCGACCCCAATCAAATCGCCCAGGTCCAGGCATTCGGCCAACGCCCAATTGTCGTCGCCGACTTGCTTCCGGCCTAAGAACAATTGCACCTGACCGGAGCTGTCGCGAATGTCCAGGAAGATCAACTTTCCCGTCTTTCGCTGCAACACAATCCGGCCAGCCGCACGAACTTTGGGGCCATGCTGCTCTGGAGATCGCTGCCCTTCTTGGAGCGGCTCTGTCTGGATCTCTCCCTCACGCTGGCGAATCTCGCCAACTGGCAGGCGATCGTCAAAGCGGTGCCCCCAGGGATCGTGCCCTAGGGCTACAATCTTCTTGAGTTTCTCGCGTCGGGCTTCTTCTAACGGATTCAGCTCTTCCACAATCTCAATCGCTGGCTAGCTCGCCATTTGAGGGACGTTGGCAACTCCCAGGCAACCCCTGGTAGGGCGCATTAAACCTAGAATTCGCAACATTTTAGTGGAACCGGTAGGTTGGTCAATGTCAGACGAAAAACATGCCTGCCGACGCCAACTCCTGCCGGTGATTGGAGATACCCAAATTTTTCGAGCCAACACCCAGCCAGGAAAATCTCAGACGGCCGAGCAAGCAGGTGTAATCAATTTGAACTTGATTCAAAATTTTGGATCAAAATTACAACACTCAACTTGAGTCAAAATGACTGTCGCGTTTTCAGTTACAACTCAAGTCGTTAGTATGAAACACCTTGAGTAATTAATTAGTCCACCGAATGATTTATGGCACGAACCTTGCTTTTAGCTCCCTGCAATACGGAAGAGAGAACTTAGCAAGGAGACCCAGAACATGTTCGAGCCCCTCACGCTGCTGCTGGCCGGAGTAACCATGGCCCTGGTTTGCGTCATTGGCGCAGTCCGCAAAGTCCCGCAAGATCCTTTCTACATCTGAGCGGGACTTGACGACGAAGAGGGCTCGAACGGATTCGATTGCCTACCGGTTGGCTCAACGCTGATCACGAAAACCAAGCCCCACCGAAACGTGCTGCTGTAACGAAGTGGATCTTTCTTCGCTTGCCATGGTATCCCAGCAAAGTACCTGGAAGGAGAAAACCACGTGTGCCAAAACGACAACAACTCATTGACGGACAGCGAATTGTTGCGTCGGCTTGGGAAAATGGGCGTCAACGTCGAATCACTTGTCTCTGCGCTGAACAAGGCAGACGCTGAACAGAAGCTCAATCAGGCACCCGAGAATCGTCCTGGAAGACAGCGGATCGCTTGGTGAAGGCCCAACATGGCGCCTCGGTCTCGCTCAATCTTGCAGTTCCACGTGTTTTGGTGGCCAAAGAAAAACGCAAAGAGGCGCGTGACGCCTTCGCTGGATGACGTCACGCAACCTCCCGCGGAGGGCCATGGTCAAGCATGGCGCGCGTTGCTGCGGCGACCTAGCGGTCAATTTCGGTCGCCCTCTGCAGCACCGTTCTTCTCCCAGCATTTGCCGACGGCGCACCGAGGAATGGGCCCTGGCACTGCTGGAAGTTTCTCTGCGACAGTCGTACCGGGGCTCGCCTCTGGTGGCTCAAGATGACGAGCCGGCACCTCTGCGAGCCACTCGCTGCTCGCTGACTGCCGCCAACAGTAACCATAGCTTTATTTCATTCGCCGCGCCGCCGGTGGCCGCATTTTTTCAATTACCTCGCCAAAGCGAACGCGTTCAACTCACGGACGCGAATTTTGCGCCTGGTCACGGTGGCCCCCAGAGAGCTATGGTTTCAACTTCGCAGCATCTCCAAGCCAGCCACCCAGTCAGCGATCGAGCCATCCACGCAGTCGTAGAGGAGCGGACGTGAAGAACCTGGAACTGTTAATCTTCATTGCCGGCATTTTGCAACTGGGCATCTTGCTTGCCAGTTGGCGGATCCCCAAGACGCTCGATTGGAAAACCAAGCTGGCACACCTGGACCCATTGCCGCGGCAGATTGTGTGGGTCCACGGAGCCTTTGTCGTGTTCATGATCGTTGGTTTTGGCATACTCTCCGTGCTGTATGCTGCCGAAATAGCGTCGGGAACCCCTTTGGCTCGGGGAGTTGCGCTCTTCATCGGGCTATTCTGGACAGCCCGAACTTGCCTGCATTTCTTTGTGTTCGATGCCAGGCCACTGCTTACCAGCACGCTTCTCAAGGTGGGCTACCATGGACTCACCTTTGTCTTCTCGTACCTGGTGATCGTCTACTATTGGGCAGCCTTCGCGACGCTGAATTAGGGCAAGAAAGCAGGGCAGCCATGGAGAATCGGTGGCAATGGATCATTGGACTTTGCCCGCTGGTTCAGGCAATTTTGCAGCAGTATGAACTTGAACCCTCAGGCATCCACGGCGTCGTCCATTGGGCGCGTGTTCTCGAAAACGCGCTGCGGTTGGCGGAGGTCACCGGGGCCAACCTGCAGGTAGCGAGCCTGTTTGCCGTACTTCACGACTCGTGCAGGCTCAACGATCATTATGACCCTGAGCATGGGCCGCGAGGGGCTGAACTTGCCGCGCAACTGCGAGGCAGTCTGTTCGAAGTGACCGACCACGAGTTCCATTTGCTCCAAAAAGCTTGCGCGGGGCATACTACCGAGCGCACCCATCCGGACATCACCATCCAAACCTGCTGGGACTCAGACCGCCTGGACTTGGGCCGGGTTGGGGTCGCGCCTGAACCAAGTCTTCTGTGTACCGATGCAGCCCGCCAGGGTGAGATACTGCGTTGGGCTGACGGTCGTGCCAGCTTTCATGTGGTGCCGGACTTTGTCTCCGACCACTGGAACATTGATCTGTAACGGTTCAATGAACCTGCGGCGTAGGAAGATCCGGCAACGCCGGCAGTGGCTCGCGAAACTCGCAGCCCAACAGCCAGCTACCTGTCTCGGTCCCTTGCAAATGACGGATGTCTCCCAGGCAGCGGACAATACGCGTCGAGCGGTCCGATGTAAGGTGAAACGACATCACAACGCTGCTTCCCACCTCAAACGGTTGTTCGACAGATACGCCCATGCCCCACATGGAGATATTGCGTCCCACACCCACGATCGTTGGTCCCAGGCGGTTGCTCTCAGGGTTCGACGTCCTCACGATCACAGGGTTCTGAAACGGCACGCGCACATAGCGGCGGAGCTCTTTGCTATCGCCGTCCGGGAGACTGAAGTACTCCTCAATCGCGGCAAGCTCGGCTGTCTCAGTTAAACGTTCCACGGCATCTAGTCGAATCGAGGGCAGGGCAGGTTAAAAAATTCCGGCAGGACAAGGACCCGGAGCGATGTCCCCTGGACCGCTCAGGAACCTGGATTCGCAACTCAAACATAGGCCGCTCGAATCGGTCAAGCGCCCCGAGTTCCATCTGCCAATGCCAGGCTCAGCGGATCCGATGACGATCAACCCGGTTGTGCTAGTCCTAACGGGCGGGCTCCAGTCAAGCCGAGACGGTCTTCCGCCGGAGAGCCAGAAACGCCCGGCACCGGTGAGCCGTTGAAAGCGGCCTGGACCTTCTCGCCTCGCCAACGGCCATCGAGTACATTGACCGCTGATGGGAATTTGCAGGTTTTGTTTGAGAGAAGGAGAGCGGTCACGATGAGTTCTGCCACGCCGTCGAGTGCCACGTCGCAGCAATGGTACGCGATTGACAATGTCGCCGAGATTGACTCTCCGGGGGCGCTGCTCGTCTATCCCGATCGCGCCGAAGAAAATGTGCGGCGAATGATTACGATGGTAGGCGATGTGGAACGGCTCCGCCCTCACGTCAAGACGCACAAAATGCGGGAAGTGATCCGGATGCAGATGGCCGCTGGCATCACCAAGTTCAAGTGTGCCACGATTGCTGAAGCAGAAATGGTGGCGGATTGCGGCGCGGCCGATGTGCTGATTGCCTACCAGTTGCTCGGCCCCAAGATCGGCCGATTCGTGGCGTTGATTCAAAAGTACCCCCAAACACAGTTCGCTGCCACCGCCGATGACGCCGGGGCCATCCGCGCCCTGAGTGCGGCACTTGCAGATGCAGGCTTGACCGCCGGTTTGCTGCTGGATGTGGACGATGGCATGGGTCGCAGTGGCATCCCGCCGGGGCCGAAAGCGCTGGAACTCTATCGGCAAATTCACAAATCGCCTGGTCTGACCGCCGGTGGACTGCACGTCTACGATGGACAGTTTCGAGATCGCGAACTGGACAAACGGATTCGACATTGCGATGACGCGTTTGCCACGGTCGAAGACTTCTGCCGTGGTTTGGAAGCGGAAGGTTTGCCGGTTCCCACCATCGTGGCTGGCGGCACGCCGACCTTTCCCGTCCATGCCCGGCGCGGCCCCAACGTGCAGTGTAGCCCCGGCACCTGCATCTTCTGGGATGCCAGTTACGGCTCGAAATTCCCAGATCTGGACTTCCTGAACGCGGCCGTGTTGTTGACCCGCGTGGTGAGCAAACCGGCCGATAACCGGCTCTGTCTCGATGTCGGCTACAAGGCGGCCTCTCCAGATAACCCGGATCCACGCGTCGTCTTCCTGGACATCCCAGACGCCAAGACGGTGGTGCATAACGAAGAACACCTGGCCATCGATACGGAGTTTGCAGATCGTTACTCGGTGGGAGATCCGGTCTATGGAATCCCGTTCCATATCTGCCCAACCGTGGCGTTGCATCAATCGGTCGTGGTGGTGCGAGATGGCAAAGCGTGCGATCGTTGGGAAGTAGCAGCTCGCAATCGCTTGCTGAGCGTGTAGCGGCTTCCCTAGTCACCACGACAAACACTTCAGGTTCGAACGGGAACGAAGTTTACCGCAAACCCTGTTATCTCGCGATTCTCAAAACGGGGACGGAGTACCTAGACCTCGACAACTTGTGGCGGCATTGCCGGTGGCATCACGCGGCCGTGGTCCAACGCCAACGGCGGGGCAAACTTGCCATAGAACCGTTTGATGTAATGCCGATGCCAACGGCTGGGCAGGTGGGATTCCCATCCCCAGCGGCGGAGCAGGCGGTCAGAAATGCGAAAGTTGCTGGCGTCACACAGCAGAGCATCCGTCCGTTTCAGCCGAGCCACTTCATCCAGAACTCGCGCCGCCAACCGGCACGTAGCGTAGGTGGCATCGGTGGTCGATACCGCAAACCGCAGCGCCAAAAAATTCGAGCAACGCCACGGTTGGTTGAAGTACACAAAGCAGCGGTTGCCGGTCTTCCGCCGATGATACGGATTGGACAATGGCCCTAGATCCGGCCAACTCCATAATCGGGGCCAAGGGGAAAAGCGAATCTGCACGAACTGCTCGTTCGCCACTTCAATCATCCCGTACCGCCGCCGCCGAATCCGTTCAACATCGCGTACCAGATCGGTGGCTGTCTCAAACAACGGCATCAATGCACCAGCTAAGCGAGCATGAAACAACAGGTGAGGTTTTTCCACACCCGGTCTCAACTCTAGGTTGCAAAAACGCAACATGCCAACGGCGGCGGAATTCGCCTGCCTGGCAATTGGCAAAAATCCGGAGAAGTTGGCACGTGGTGCTCCGTAGTTTTTGTTTCCCAGGCGGACTTCGGTTACATTGAATCGTGGAATCCTGGTGTACGTGCTGGCATTTTTTCGGATGATTCCGAATAGATCTGGCGCGAAGCGACGAATAGCCACAGGGCCAGTGGCACGTTGTGCAGGACTTAGCGGTTGAGAACAGGCAAATCTATCCGCTGAAACAACACACGGAAGTACCGTAACTGCAATGGCAGACTCGACTTCTAGCAAGTAGTCATGCGGGTAATAAAACTACTGCGTACAAGGGCATGAACACCGCGGAAGCTGGTGACATGAAGATGCGATGACGACACAAGATCTGTGGAGACTGCTCGTCGAAAGCAAGTTGCTCACTGACGAGAAATGCCAGAAATTCGCGCAGCAGTACGCTGGAGTTACCAGCAGCACCAATGCCGAACAACTCGGTGCCTGGCTGATCGATCAAAAGGTCATTACCCGGTTCCATGCCAAAATTCTGCTGACAGGCAGGCCGGGGCCGTTCTCCTACGGCGAATACAAGCTGTACGATCGGGTGTCGCAAGGACGAATGTCAGGGCTGTTCAAAGCGGTTCATTCGCGAACCGGACATCGTGTGGCGCTGCAGTTTCTCAGCGGCGAAGCGGTGCAATCCGAAGCTTCTTTAGCGCGTGTGCGGCAATCTGCGGCGACGGCAGTTTCGGTCAAGAGCCCTTATATTCAGCGTTGCTACGAGTTTGTGGACCTGCCTGACTACAAGTTCTTTGTGCTCGAAGACCTCTCAGGCGAGACCGCCCAGCAGAAGTTGGCCAATGGCCGTGTTGATCCGGTGGTCGCCGCAGGACTCGCCCGCGATGTGGCCTTGGGCCTGGGTGCCTTGCACCAACGGCAATTGGTCCATGGAGACATTCGCCCAGATCAGTTCTTAATCACCAAGAATGGGCATGCCAAACTGCTGTACATTCCTGTGGCGATCGATCCTGCCTCGGGCCCCATTCGCCGATCAGCCTGGGGAGATCCAAAGATTCTGGCGCAGGTGGCTGACTACGTTTCGCCGGAGGTGGTTGAGAGCAAGCCTGCGGACAGCCGCAGCGACGTCTACTCGCTGGGGGCTGTGCTGTATCACCTTTCGGCTGGTCAACCACCATTTCCTGAGAATGACCTGAAGGGCAAACTTCAGGCACACTCCACAACAGAACCTGCGCCAGCTCATCAAGTATGTGCGGACGTGCCCGAGGCAATCGGCCTGATTGCCGGCTACATGCTGATCAAAGCCCCCGACTCTCGCTATCAGTCAGCCGCTGAAGTTGCCGAAGCCTTGGCACCTTATCTCGATCCTAAAAAACTCGACGAGCTGCCGCATACTTCGGCCGCGGCGACGTTGCCAGCTTACGAGAAGTGGCTCAGTTCGCGCAAGGCACCAGCTGCCACAACGCAGCCCAAGGCCGCGGCACCCAAGCCAGCCAGTCCCATTCCTTTAGCTCCGCAGCCGATTCCGGCGGCAAGCGCCCCAGCGGCAGCCGCCCCCGCGCCGGTAGCTGGCGGACCAGTAGCAGCGGCCCCCGCGGCCAGTGCCGGTAGTTCTCCTACGGTACCAGCGGTGGTCAATCCCGCGGTTTCTCAGATGTCGACATCCGGCAAGACGCCATCGCTCGCGCAGCGGCGTTCTCAATCCAAGGGACGCGATACCAACAAGATCCTAATGATCGTCGGCAGCGCGCTTGCTGGCTGTTTGCTCATCGCCTTGTTGGTTTACTCCGTCTCAGGCCCCCGCGGTTCTGCCGACGTGGCTCAATCAAACGGGGAGGGGCCGGACACCGAGGCACCCACCCAATCAGGGACGTCAGGCACCATCAAACCGACCAACTCTGGCGGCGGTAGTTCGAATACTGGCGAAACGAACACAGTGGCCGCCAATCTCGAAACCATCACCGGCATTGATGGGCCCATGTGGTTACCTCCCACCTCAGGCACTCCGCTCGAGCTGAACTACTTCCCGCGCGGTGTGCAGATGTTTGTGGCACTGCGGCCTGCCGATCTTATGAAGCACCCCGAGGGTCCTAAGCTCATTGATACCCTGGGGGGGCTCGGCCAGTTGCTGCAAGGTGATCTGGCCAAACTGTGTGGTCAACCGCTGGAGAAGCTGGACCAGGTAGTGGTAGGGTTGCTGGCAAACTCACCGGGCAAGCCGCCGCGCGTGGCTTTGGTCGCTCGCACAACCGAGCCGTTTGACCACGCTCAATGGGTTTCGGCGGTCGGGAGTCCCGCTAAAGCCATGGTGGATGGCAAGCCCTTCTACATCAGTGACGACTGGGGTTATTACGCTCCCGAAGACGCCGGCAATCAGCTGATCGTCGTAGCTCCTGCCGTGCCGAACGAATCGTTGGCGGAGACCAAGGCCCCGATTGTCGAGGCGTTGGATTTTGCCAGCACGCCCGCCCCACTCGGACGTTTGGCAACGTTGGTCAAATCAACCGATGCCTCACGCCATTGCACGGTGTTGTACACGCCAAGTTTTCTGTTCACCGATGGAAAGGCGATGTTCTCAGGCGAAGCGGCCGCGCTCAAGGGCCCCTTGGACCTCATCCTTCATGACGAAGTCGGAGGCATCTTCAGCGCTCACTTGGATGGCAATGACTTGTTTCTCGAAGCGGCCGTGATGGGCAAAGCGGACAAAGCCCCGTCCCTGTTGGCGGCCGACCTCCGTGATGTGGTGCAAGGTCTGGCCGGCAAAACCGAAGACGCCTTGGCAGAACTTCCCAACATCTCCTCCTACAGCCGCAAGCCGTTGTTGCGTTACCCTCGCATGCTCGCTGGCTTGCAACGTCAGATCACCGCGGGGCACACGGACAAGGCCGCGGTACTGATGGCCTACCTGCCTGCGGTGGCAGCGCACAACCTGGCTTTCGATACCCGCCTGGGCGCTGATCGAAAGTGGGGTGTGGGAACCTTCGTGGCATCCGCGGCACCCAAAGAGCCTGAGACCGCCGAAGAAAAACTCGATCAAGTAGTCTCGCTCAGTTTTGTTCGGGACACGCTCGAAACTTCCATTGCCCTGCTGGCCAAAGAGACCAATCTCGAGATGGAGATCATGGGGGGAGACCTTCAGCTCGAAGGCATCACCAAGAACCAATCGTTCGGCCTCGACGAGCGAGACAAATCAGCTCGAGCGATTCTCAAGACCATCATGGCCAAAGCGAACCCAGATGGAAAGCTGGTCTACATCATCAAGCAGGAAGGGGACACCGAGAAGCTGTACGTCACCACTCGGGCCGCCGTCAAGAAGCGGGGGGATACGCTGCCGCCAGGCTTTGAGGCCAGGGCCAAACGACCCGGCAAGACCACCTTGTTAGCTTCCGCTGCCGCCGGACTCCGTAACGTCATTGTTAGTTCACCACCAGCCGCGCTGCTCGGATCGCTGTTCCGCCTGCCGACTTCCATTTCCCTGGTGTACCTGGACACACCCGCAGCACCTGCTCAGGCACAGGACAAACTCGACAAGGTCGTTTCGCTCAGTTTCGTTCGGAACACGTTGGAATTCTCCCTCAGGGAGCTATCCAAGCAGATCGGCCTGGAGATCGAGTTTTTAGGGAGTGACCTGCAGCTCGAAGGTATCACCAAGAACCAGTCTTTTGGACTCGACGAGCGAAACAAACCAGCTCGAGCGATTCTCCAAGTCATCCTGAACAAAGCGAATCCAGATGGAAAGCTGGTCTACATCATCAAGCAGGAAGGGAACACCGAGAAGCTGTACATCACCACCCGGGCTGCCGTCAAGAAGCGGGGAGATACGCTGCCAACTCAACCGTCAAAGACCAGCATCACACCCGCTTCCAAGAGTCCTAAACCCGAAGGCTCTGAAACTGCCACCAAGAAGCTAAACCGTGCGGTCTCGGTCAGTTTCCCCCGAAATACATTCGAAGCTGCCATTGCCATACTGGCCAAAGAAACGTCTCTCGACATGGAGCTCTTGGGAGCAGACCTGCTGCTCGAAGGCATCACCAAGAACCAGTCGTTTGGACTCGACGAACAGGACAAGCCAGCTCGAGCGATTCTCCAAGTCATCCTGAACAAAGCGAATCCAGATGGAAAGCTGGTCTACATCATCAAGCAGGAAGGAAACACCGAGAAGCTCTACATCACCACTCGGGCTGCCGTCACGAAGCGAGGAGATACGCTGCCGCCCGAATTGGCAGAAGGTAGCAAATGAACCAACCTGGCGGTTTCAACGACGAGAACCCTTGACGTAAGTTAAAGTGAAATAGACGTTTCACTTGGTCGCAACCTACTCCGAACCCTCACCAGGCGCAGCCCCCACTTCGAAGGCAACCTGAATGGCCCTCTTCAGCATCTCCTGCCCGACCTGTCGCGCGCGGCTGAAGGTGCGCCAGATGGCGGCCATAGGGCAAATTCTCGAATGCCCTAAGTGCGGGAGCATGGTGCAGGTGACACCTCCTCCCGGCTGGCAGCCCCCTGCGGAAACGCCAAAGCCTTCGAAATCCGTGCGATCCGGATCATCGAAATCTTCGCCAAAGCTGTCTTCGTCAGATTCTTCTGCTTCTTCCATCTCTGCAAAATCTCGCAAACCTGCCGATTCGGCTGGCCAGCAAGTTCCCACGCCACAGGCGAGTTCCGACACGTCGCACCGGCCAACAGGTGCCAGTGATCCAGATGGATTGACGGCTGACGACGATACCGTTGTCGAGGAGACGGCAACCTCACCCATGGCGTTGGCCGCTACCGCTTCGGTAGGCATCAACCTACTGGACGGAACACCAGGCGCGGCCGCTACACCGACCTGGTCGGATGCTCCTGCTGACGAATTAGAAGACGTGCTGACACCTCCCGGTTCGGCATTGTCGCCAGCTGAGCAAATGTGGCGAAGGATCCTCGTTGGGGGAGGTGGCCTGGTGGCGGCGATGTTACTCGTGGCGATCGCCATCTGGTCGTTCACTGGTTCGAGTGACTCGTCCGTTCCGCCTGAGCAGGTAGCCGAAGTCGCCGATGTTTCCGTACCGGACGAGCCTGCTACCGGTGGCACCCTGGAAGAAACCGTGGAAGAAGTGGTGCCACCAGAGACGGTTAAGCCCCGTCCCTGGTTCTTGCGTTGGGCTCCGCAGGAGACCGAAGCCGCGCTGGTCGTATCTCTGGCGAAACCAGAAGCCGCCGCGGCCATGCAGGACTGGCTGGAGAAACCGCAGCTTGCCGGTGTCGAAACGTTGAATCAATGCCTGGTCGCGTTCAAGCTCAATTTGCCGGCACTTCGCGATGTGGCCTGGTCCACCGTTGCGATGGACCATTGGGCTGAGTCTGGTGTGATTGCAATCCGATTGCATGAACCGGTCCCCGACCGCGAGATGCTGTTTGCTGACGCCGAGCGTCTCGAGATCAAGATTGGCGAAGGGTTCTGCTACCAGATGAGCAAGGACCTTTGGCCTCATCCATTCGCGCTGATTGACGAACATACGCTGGTCACGGGGCCGCTCGACCTGTTAAGCGAGCTATCAACCGGCGGCCCGCAACATTTTTCGAGTTGGGCCTTCTCACAACTGGCCACGTCAGGCGAAGCTGGCACCGTGCCGTTTCGTGTGGTGATGGATACGGCCGCCCTGCGCGGACGGGGCGTGGACCTTCCCGCCACGTGGATCGAAGCCTGGGCGGATGCGGCTGGCCCCTGGGATGTACTCCGCTCGTTGGTGGACGGCGTGGTGGTCGAAAGCCAGATCGGCGAACCTTACGAATTCCGTTTGGGTTTGCTATGCGCCGGCGAAGAACCTGCGGCAGAAGTGCGGCGGTTGAGCGGACAGATTCTTGGCATGGCGCACCGAGACATAGGCGTATCTTTGGACCGAGAACAACTGCCTGATCCCGATTCGGACCAACAGACGCAAGTACGCGCGTTTCACGATTTGTTGGACCGCATCGACGTGCGAGCAGTCGGTTCCCTGGTTTGGCTCGAAGGACCGCTGCAGCTGCCCCCTTCGCATCTCTTGGCCAGCAGTGTGGATTGGATCCGCCACTGGGATGCGGCGCGATTGGCAGCCGACGATGTGCCTGAGCCGGCCAACGCAGCAGATGGGCCCAAGCCCGACGTTCCCGATCCGCCGATGCCAGAGAACCAAGGTCCTGCGCCGCTGGTGACGAAGCGTCCTCCGCTGCCGATCCTGGACATCAAGGCTCGCTTGGCGGACACGTTGGTCGCCTTCCAATTTAGTTCCGGCCGGTTGATCGACCTGCTCCGTTTGACCGAGGGGCTGAGTACCATTCCGATCGACGTGGACGTGGACAGCCTTGCCCGAGCCGGCGTGTCGCTCGAAACCCCCGTTTCGCTGAACTTGGACGAGAGCACCATCGCGGAGTTGCTAGAAGCCGCGCTGGCTCCGCACCAGCTGACGTTTGTGACGGGGCCTCGCCATTTGACCGTGACTGCCGCTGAGCCCCCCCAGTCCATTCGCTACCGCTTATCGGATTTGCTGGGAAAGACCACCGCAGCCGAGTTGGCAGCAGTGGCTAAACAGATGTCGGTTCCAACAGCCACCGAGTCGGTAACTGCGGACGGGGCGAATCTGGTTGTCGAAGGGGGGCCGAAACTCCAAGCGGCCGTGTTGGAATTTCTGGAGCGGTTAAGAGTTGCCCGAGGGCAACTTCCTCTGGCTTCCAAGCCCCCTGCACTGTTGACTGCCCGCTCGCGCAGCGCCGCGGCGGCTTCGCATCAGGCCGAATCGGTGACGATGAACTTTTTTGTGCCGACTCCGTTGGAGCAGATCACACAGTTTATCGAATCGCAGCACAGCGTTTTCATTCTGCTGGACCACAAGGCTTTGGCCACCCAGCGCGTGACCGGTGCAACACCGCTGCAAGTTTCCGTGTCGGACGTGCCGCTCAGCCAGGTGCTCGACGAGATCGCCACGGGACTAGAATTGGCCTACTATTGGGCAAATGACCGCACGGTGGTGATCACGTCTCGCGAGGGGCTCGCCCAGCGAGCCGAACTCGCCTGGTATCCCGTTGGCCCAGCCTTGGCAGCCGACCCCAGTGGCAAACTCCTGATCTCCGACCTCAAGGTTCGCGTGTTGCCAGGAACCTGGCAGTCGCAAGGCGAAGGAGGTACTGGTGCCCTCTGGTTGGACCAAGTCTCGCAATCACTCTTCGTCCACCATCATCAAGGTGCGCAGCGCGAGATTGCCGAGTGGCTGAACGCCAGAACGAAGTAAGCTGGCACCCCACGACTAGCATCCGCTAGCCGTGGGAGGAGCAATGACCAGACATGACGTGCTTTGTTGTTTATCGAGACGCGGGATAGAACAAGTCCGACATCCCGTTCGGCCCGTACTTCACCGAATGCAGCACCGGTGGTGGAGGGGGAGGTGGTGGAACTTCTCCCGCCTCTTGTGAATCACCGAACGGCGGAACCGGCGCCGCGTCTGGATCAGGGGGAACTTCTACGGTTGGGGTAGGGGAACCTCACGGTCCGGGGCATACCAGGGAGTCATCTGTCCGGCGGGTGCGTCCGGTGGACCAGAACCCAACGAACAACACTTCGCTTGAACCCGATTGCTGCACGCTTCGCACGCCGCACAACCTGGTCGGGAATCGCACGCGGTGCAGGATTGGCAATTCGAACAACTTTGACTGCATGGTTTGTCCTTGAAAATACGCGCTACGCACTCCAGCAACGAGAATCTCTTCTTGCACGTTGCTGAGCAACGTGTTGAGGGAGCACACGAATCTGAACAGCCTGCCTGAGCACGACAGCAACCGGTTTGAGTCGGACACCCGCATCCAGAACCATCGCCGGCTCGAGCGGAAGCCGGCGCGGCAAGCATTATCGCAACGACAGGCATCAATCGGAAAACTTTCTTCATCGACATCACTCCTCTTTCCAACAGGAACCGTTTCTGGCGTTACCATCCTTCGCCAAAAACAGAGGACTGAGGGGATCGGTCCCGCGCTAGCGCCTCCATGGCCTCGGGCGTCCCAAGGCTATGTATCGACCGCCCGCTCGTGCGAATCGTGAAATCTCCAACCGGTGCCTACGACAGGCACCCAGCGGTTTTCAGGAAGAACGGATACGGGTTCGCTGCTGAGCAGAGTCACTGCGATTGCAGCAGGGTGCCCAGCCGGAATGGATGACGCAGTTGGCATCGGCAGGAGAGAAGGTGTTCCAGTTGATGGGAATCTAGTGCGCCGTCACACCTGACAATTAGGTTGGGTGTCATGGCCTCGCTCGCGTGGCCATGCTGAAGTGGAGTCATCGCCACTTGCATCCGAACATGCCCACGCAAGACACCCGAAAACTTTACCGTGACCGTTGCGATGGGACGTGCAGCAACGAAAAAAGCCCTTTCGCTTTGTCGGAGCGAAAGGGCTTGTATTCTACAGAGCAGGTCTGGAAATGCTTCAAGATCCTGCGTTGTCCATGTGAACAGTTGAGACAACTGTTCTCCATGGTTAGATCAGTTCGGAGATTGGGCGGCCTTCTTCAAGCATGTAAACAGGACGACCCGCCTGATTGACAAACTGGATGGAGCGATCGATTCCCAGGACGTGGAAGATGGTGGCCATCAGATCCTGAGGGCGAATGGCCTTGCTTTTGGGGACGTCAACCTTGGGGGCCGATTCGCCAACGGTCTGGCCCATTTTCAGTCCACCGCCGGCCAATGCCAGGGTGCTGAGCGGAGCCCAGTGATCGCGACCAGCGTTGCGATTGACCTTGGGGGTTCTTCCGAACTCACCAGTGACGACCAACAAGATTTTCTCGCTGAGCCCTCGTTGGTAACAATCGTCAACAAACGCCGAGATGGCATGGTCAATCAGCGCGCCGTTTCGCTGCATGGCCTTTTCGATCCCGCCGTGCATGTCCCAGCCACCGGATGAGAGGGTGACAAAGCCTGCTCCCGCTTCGCACAGACGTCGGGCGCGAAGCAGGTTCTCACCCAACCCACGACCGTAGCGTTCGACGGTGCGTGGGTCTTCGCCGGTCAGATCGAATGCCTTGGGGGCTTCGCCCAACATGAGGTTGAAGGCCTGTTGCTCGAACTTGGTCAAACCTTCCATCAAGCCAGACTGATCCGCACGGCGATTCAGTCGATCCAAACCCTGCAACAACGTGCGACGGTCGCCGAGTCGTTCTTCCGGCACAGCCAACGTCATATTGCGACGGGCGTCACCACTAGGGCTGAACGGAGCATAGGCCGTCCCCAAGAAGGCGGGGCCATCCGAACCAATCCCGCCCAAGCGGACATAGGTTGGCATGCCGGTTACGGGGTGATTGGCACCACGAATACGCGAGGCAATGGAGCCAATCGAGGGTCGGCTGGGGAGCCCACCGTTGTCGATATTGCGGTTGTCGTAGCCTGTCATGACATAGTGCGTGCCGCCGCCGTGGCCGCTATTGGTATGGGCGAACGACCGCACGAAGGCCATCTTGTCAGCAACCTCAGCCATTCGCGGCAAGGTGCCACCGAGCGTGATCCCAGGCACGTTGGTCTGGACCTCACCGGTCACACTGCGATATTCGCTAGGAGCCGTCATTTTTGGATCGAACGTCTCAACGTGGGTGGGGCCTCCCCCTAACCACAGCATCACGACCGACGTGTCTTTGACATCGCTACCGGCTGAAGCAGCGTGCGAACGGGCTTCGAGCAAGCTTGGCAGAGAAAGGGCTCCCGCCCCGAGTGCACCTACTTTGAAGAACTCGCGCCGTGTGGCCCCATCACAGTCATTGTACTTGCGCTTCGAAATGAAATTAAGCACGGTCAATCTCCTTGGCTTGGTAGGGCAGTTGAGAGGGCATACTCTGACAGGTTGCTGCCGGGGCCGCCACGGTTTCCGTTATCCGATTTCCAACTGGGTCTGCTCCGCGCATCTCGCCCGGCACTCGAGAGAACTTCCTAATCAACCTTGCCGGCCAAGTATCGCGGAGCACAATATCTTGAGTACTCTGCACCTTGACTACTCTGTACTTAATTGACGGGTCCGCGATGTTCGTTTCAAGAATTCCCGCAAAACGCATCAGTAAATTCCGATTCGCTGGGAGATTCTACCCCTAAGGTTGCATCCCTGTAAAGCACTTTTGTGCGCAAGATTATTTGCATCCAAGGTTTGCGTCTTATTCCACCCAGTAACCGGACATCTCGATTCTGGGATCCGAGGCGAAATTAGGAAACGGGCCAACACAAAACGGGTGCCATGGCACGTGAACCATGACACCCGCTGTAGTTCGCAAGAGATTGGTCGCTGTTGCTCAACGGGCGACGTGAAAATCACCCTTGGTATCGCGCCAGAATGCGTGAATGTGATTGGCCGGATTGCCAGCCCCATCCGGCTGCGTATTGCAGAACTCCACCAGGAAAGTGGGGCCTTGAATGCGGTAGTAATGTCCGACGCCCGGTTTGGTGGCACCGGCCCAAGCGAACTTTACGTTTTCGATTCCCGCTTCTTCAATCTCGGCGGTGCGCCGCTTGGCGATCTCCGGCAGCATGTTTGCGGTGTAGCTCTTCAGCAACGCCCGCAGCGTCTGCACCTGTTCGGATTGCAAAGCCTGGGCAGCAATCCCTTCCGCTTCGCCGTCAGGCACTTGAGCATCTCCGGCACTGCGAAGATCAGCAGGAGCCTCGGCGGCAATCAAGGCCACCTTCATTTGATCGGCATCTAGCGAGCGGACCAGTTTGAAGGCGAGTTGCTCTTCTTGCTTAAGCACACGGGTTCCCTTCTTGGGGCCAATGCCGTAGTCGTCCATTACCAAACCAGGATTGGCACCAAAGAACGCCGGCGTGTGAGAAACCACCTTGCCATCTTCGACCACAAAGTTGAGCGAAAGGTGATGGCCTTCGAAACTCAGGCCCCAAGTCCCCTTCGCGGCCGGTTTGCCAAAGATGGTCACGTAGTAACGCAGGTAATCTCGGGCCCAGCGTCCTTTGCCTGCTTCGAGCTTGTCGAGGATCTTTTCCAGGTCCATGATCGTGACGGACTTCTTGTAACCCACCTGACTCAAAGCACTCGCCAACAGCCGATGAGCCGCCTTTTGCTGCTCCTCGCTCATGTCACGCAGTTGCAATCCTTGCGCTCGTCTTTGGGAATGAAGTGCCAGGCCAGTCGTTGAGGGCTGTCGTACGGCATGCTGCTCTGGGCCGTTTCGTCAGGCGAAAGTGTCTTGAGATACATCTGTGCCGCGACGGTCATGTCCACGCCCGCCTGCGGTTCCTTGAGAAGCGCGGCACCTAACGCAACGGCCAAGACCATCAAACCCAAGGCTCGGTATCGGGCAACGGATGTCCAACGAGATAACGGCATCGATCAACTCCAGAGGGAAGGTAGGTTCAAACGGTCGATGAATCGGTGGGATTTTCGTCAATCACTACGGATGAGGAAAACTGCGTGGAGTTTAACATAATTGCCACCCCGTCCCTCCCTTGCCGGGAGAGCCGAACGGATAATCCATCAAAGGAGCACCTATTCCTTCGCTGTATACGATGGCTTTTGCCTACCCCCGTCGTTATTGCTTACGGGGCAGTCTTTTTTCCCCTCTCGGCGTCTTCCCGGAGCCGGAAGAGCCCCTTCATTCATAATCATTTTTAATAGGAATAAGCATGTGCATCTCAAAATATTGTCGCCCCCGGGACATGCTACGATAGAACACCACTAAATGGTAGTTCAATTAGATGAAGACTGAAACCGTGGAACGGCAGCACCCCCTCACACTCCGTGAGAAAGGATGTCATCAGAGCGAAGTCATGTGTAACGGAGTTGCTCTGACCGACCAATCCGATTTATTTATAATATAGATAGAAAAAGGAAGGATTCCCGTGGCAGACAAAGTACGGAATGGAAGGTTTCCTCTTCTAGCCCGCCGTTTTTCTCGTTTCTCCTCTTTATGATGGTTCCCATCATAGGGTTTCTCTTCATCTTCAATTCGGTGGCAAAAACGAGATGTTGCTGAATTCAAATCCTTGATGTTCTTCCGATTAGGTTTTGCAATGTTTGAGCACGCTAGAAATCGGAAATGATATAACTATAAACAGAATGGCATAGTATAATGGATATACCAAAACTGGAATTGTTTGATACTACTTTGCGGGATGGCACTCAAGGAGAGGATAAATCTCTCCATTGAGGATAACTCCGATAACCGAAAAGTTTTCGATGATTTTTGAAATCGATATTATCGAGGGAGGATGGCCCGGAAGTAATCCCAAAGACGAAGAATATTTCCTTCAAACGCGTTGCGAAGCCAGATCCGAAGCATGCGGCTATCTCCGCTTTCGGTTCAACTGCCCGGTTCCCCGATAAGGTGAAAGAGGATTTGAATCTGAATAAGCTGGTAGCGGCCGAAACTCCTTGAGGTCTCCATATTCGGAAAAGACATGGAGGCTCCATTCCTTCAATAGCCTTGGGCTTGAAGATAATGAGAATGAGGAACTGATCTACAAACCCGTTGAGTTTCTTAAAGAACACGGACGCAAAGTTATTTTCGACGCGGAACACTTTTTCGACGGATATAAAGATAACTCCGAATTCGCTTTGAAGATGCCTAAAGCTGCCGAAGAAGCAGTGAGCCGATGTAATTGCATTGTGCGATACTAACGGGGGATCTTTACCAACCGATATTACATCAATAATTTCTGATGTGAAAAGTGTAA
>CALOEH010000051.1:0-2638 GCA_942492195.1 uncultured Planctomycetia bacterium
CCCCGGCAGATCGGAGCGCGAGCGGTCCCTCGCTCGCAGCCGCTTCGCCAGGCCAGACGGAGGTGGAACCACCCAGAACCTGACTGTACCTTCCACCCGCTGCAGACGGAGACCGTCTGCGCTCCGTTGTGAACGGGATCGTATCTTTCTTCCTTGCGATGATGCTGCGTTCAAGCCTCCTGGCTATCATTGCAGTGTTGTTATTACCGAGATGTTGTTTGCCATTTGGGGGCGGCAAAAGGCAGGCAATTCCAACTCACCCTACATGCATGACATCCTTCTTGGAGTGAACGTCACGCTGATGTGTAGCACCCCAGTGATCATTGGAACGTCAACCGGGTTCGTCTTAGCGGTGAGGCGCTTCCAGAGGTGGTACCCAGAGGTGGTCCCAACCGCCATCGGAAAGCGAGAAGCGTTGATGCACTCATGCCAACAGGCGGTGCAGACAACTGGCTTCCTTCGTTCCATTTTGATACGTGGTATGAAACTAGAACCTTTAACTGACGAATGTCAGCGCGGCTTACGAGCCAGCGTTTGACCTTGGTCTACGGCGACACCATCCTCCCGGAGCATGTGCGGGTGAGGCGGCAGGTCAGACATCACGCGGGTTCCCGTTTGCCGGGGTAACGCCGGTTTAACCGGCATGGAGGAGGGTTGGATGTGGATGGGCTCAACGGAAATTGCAGCTGGAAAGTAGCGCTACCTACCGCATTTTGATGCCTCTGCCTTGGTGGGGCGGTGGCCAGCGTAGGCATCGTCGCCTCATCCAAGCAGATTCTTGCAGCACGAAGAGCGGAACATTCATGAATGATACGCCAAACACTGGGGCGAAGGTGCCACCCGGCTGGCCAGCGGATTTGGTTCGGTTTATCGTCCGGCCAACAGAGTTGCGAGACTGCCGCTTACGGCACCTTGCTCAGTTTAATCGTTGATTACGGATGCACGTCTTATGAAATACCACCTGTCATTAGCCACCCTGGGATTGCTCGCTTCGCTATTCACTGGCTGCTCCAAGCATTCGCCGGACACTGTGGCAACAGCGGCAAGTGAACCATCCTCGTCCCAGCCAAGTCCACAGCAGGCCGAACTAATACAGCAGACATTGGATTCCATGGCTGAAGTTGAGACCCGCCCAATGAGTCCGGAGGAGTTCGCCCAGGCCATTGAAGGCCGGGCCGGGACCAGCGTGGATAATCTATCGGAAAGCGAGCGCAAGAAGCTATTCGCATGCTTAAACCGGTTTTACGCCTGCTATTCGACAGGCGATTACGAGGCGGCATAAGCGGTTCCGGCTCCACGCGCCGTTCACCATCAGTCAACGCGTTGCCGAGGCCGTCAAAAAGTCGGCTCTCGAGAAGGCGGTGGAGTTGAAGTCTGACGAAGATATTCTGCGTTTTGCATGGGGCCAGTGGAATGGCACGAATAGGATTGGCCAGGTTAGTATCGAGCACATTCTCTTGTCGGTTGGTGATCTGCAGGAAATGGGTCCACGGTTGCACTCGCCCTCCGTCGGCCAAATTGATGAGCACGGCGGCGTATCCTCCTGGGGCAAATCAGTGTTTTACCAACCCACGCTCAACGACCTTCTGAAGAAGAACGGGCGGCTTCGCTTCTTCAAGCTGGAACTGCTCGTGAGGTTTAACACTTGCGAGCGGGCCTGCGGCGCCGCTTGTCTTGGTCGGTTATTGGGACCCAACGCGAGAGGATTGGATGCCCGACGCTCTATCCACCACCTTTTTTGTCGGTGACTACCAAACGATTTTCTGACTATGGTGCTGGAGTGGATGACGGGGTCGCGCTCGTGTTTGCGTTCGTAAGCTTTCGGCCCGGCACCACTCAGCTCACCTCTGAGGCAAAAGATTTATGACCGCAAAAGAAATCCTCGAAGAATTGAAGCCGCTGGGCCGGGAGAGCTACAAGCGAATGCTCTCGAAAAACTATGGCGTAAAGGAGCCTTGTTTCGGCGTGCCCATCGGCGAGCTCAAGAAGCTGCAGAAGCGCATCAAGAAGGATCACCAACTGGCGCTCGAGCTATACGACACCGGCAACTATGATGCGATGTATCTGGCGGGTTTGATCGCCGACGATGCGCGCATGACCAGGAAGGACCTGCAGCACTGGGTGGAGAAGGCGTATGCCGGTTCGTTGCCCGGTGCCACGGTGCCGTGGGTGGCTGCCGGAAGTGCGCAAGGCCGGGAGATGGCTTTGAAATGGATCGAGTCGGCGAAGAGCCTGGTGGCCGTGGCGGGTTGGGCGACGTTGAGCAGCCTGGTGTCCATCAAGAACGACGCGGAGCTGGATCTGACGGAGTTGAAGCGGTTGCTGCAGCGCGTGCGGCGGACGATCCATCAAGCACCCGACGCGGTGCGTTATCAAATGAACGCGTTCGTGATCGCGGTCGGCAGCCACGTGCAACCGCTCACGGAGTTTGCCCTCCAGATCGGGGAGAAGGTCGGCCCCGTGACCGCGGATTTGGGAGACAATCATTGCCAGATTCCATTCGCACCTGATTACATTCGCAAGGTTCAAAAGCGCGGAGCCATCGGGAAGAAGCGAAAGACGGCGAAATGCTGAGCGGTCACGATGCTCACTCAATCGCCGAACAGACGATCGAAGACAACCTTCAATCGGTCGTGCA